>CAKUGH010000034.1 GCA_934654605.1 uncultured Collinsella sp.
GTGCAGGATATTGCCGATACCCTCACCGGCAACGACCCCATTAGCGCGAGCGGCAACGAGGCACCCGATTACTACAAGGACCACAACGTGACCTGGAGTAACCGCCGCAACCAAAAGAACTCGCCCGCGGGGGACGGGGATAACTAGAACAAAGAAGCGCCGGGCCGGAGTGATTATCCGGCCCGGCGCTTTTGTTATACCGAGGTTTTGTCGGCGGCGGTGGCAGGAGCTGCTGAGATTTCGCTCAGCAAGAACAGCCGTAGGGCGAGCTTGATCGCGTAGCCTGGTTTGACTTCGCTCGCGTTGTCCGTGCGCTCGCCGAGGTCGCTGCAATAGGCATAAACGTCGCGGATCAGGTCCGCGCCCGAAAGGGTGAACATATAGCCGGCGTCCGAGAGTGCATTGGGCGCCGCAGGTAGCCCGGCTGCCTGGCAAAAGCTGGCAAGATCGGGAGCCATGACGGCGTCGTAGTCAATCGCGCGCCCGCTGTCCAGCGCGGCCCGCTCCTGTTCGTGGGTGTACGACAGCGCCGCCGCCAGCACAAAGCTGGGCGTGGGCGCATTGACGTCGTCGGTGGTGGCGACGAGCTTGCCGGCGGCCTGCGTGACCAGCCAAGCGACCTCGCGCTGGCAGCGAACGGCCTTGCGCGTCACGGGTTTGATGGAGCCGGATGAGACGCTTCCTTTAGGTTGAGCGGCAGCAGCCATGGGATCCTCCTAGCAAATAGCCTGTCAAGCAGGCAGAAATTACATGTGCTACATCAGTATAGCGAGGGGGAGGGCCCGGGGCGAAGCGCGGTGGGGGAGAGCGCGTACGCTGGCGCGCAACTGTGACCGCAAGTCTTAAGGCGGACTTATGGCATCGCGAAAACGCGCGTTAAAAAAGGGCGAACGGCGTTTACATAACCCAAGGTAGACCGTTGAATCAATTGGATTATCAGGTCGCGAAAACTCATAAGGAAATCGTAAGAATTATGGTATTCTCAAACCCATGTTTTTAAGGATGGGCAAGCAACATCCAACACGAAAGCGCGGGCTCCCCTTCCGGGCTTCTCGAGGGTCATCTGGGATGAATGGGGAAAGAAAGGGGTCCGCATGGATACCAAAGCATTAAAGAAGCAGATGGGCGCCGCCATCGCCATGGTGCTCGTGGCAGCCGTAGCCCTCGGCTCCGCCACGTTCGCATGGTTTGTGAGCAACAACAAGGTTGATGCCACGACCAGCAAGATTTCTGCTCAGTCGAATTCTGCGTTCATGTATATCTATGACGAAAATAGTACCAGTGCCACCAAAACTGACCAGCGTGCCGATCAGTCGTCCGTGAAGGATACTCCGCTTTATCCTGCCCACTGGGCTTGCACCGGTGAAACTGACGTCTATGCAACTCCCGGCAATTTTTACACCGCATTCGGTGCCAGCGCCGATAAAAGCGTCATGAGCACCGATGGCGCGACCCTTGTTCCCGAGTCGGGAGATAAGGGTGCGGGTTCGGTTGAAGCTGCCGTCGCCGGGCAATATGCTGTCAAAAATACATTCAAGATTGGCTCCAAGGGCGCTGATCTTCAGAATCTTATTGTTAAGGAAGCATCTATTAAAGATGGCGGAACGGACAACGCTCAGTTTGATAACGCGCTCCGTGTTCTTGTGAAGTGTGGAGATAACTGGGTTCTTTGTGACAAGGACGGTGTGAAGGCCGCTTCTAACACTGACAATAAGCTTACTGATACGGTTTCGTCTACATCGGAAACTACGGTTGATATGTATGTCTTTTACGATGGTGACGATAGCAACGTCTATACGAACAATCTTGAGAACCTGAAGAAGGCTTCCAAGCGCATCAACGTTGTATTCACTGCCACCTCTACTCAGACGGACAAGAAGGCCAACTAGCGCCTGTAGGTATAACGCGAGGCGGGGGAGAGCTATCCCCCGCCTTTTTCTTTAGAGAGGAGGATTTCCGTTGAGCGTTAAGCAGATGAAAAAACAGCTTACAGTCGCAGCCTTGTCTGTCGTTATGGCAGCAGTTGCGCTTGGTTCTGCAACGTATGCCTGGTTCGTTTCGAACACAAAGGTTGATGGCACTACCAGCACCGTAAGCGCTCAGGCGAACGGAATGGTCCTCCAGATTGCGCCCGGCAAGAATGCCTTTCATGACGGCAGTGATCACCAAACGACCGCCGCAAGCACTGGTCATGAAATCAGTCCGTCCTCCACGGACGATGCTCATAGCTGGTTTGTACCAAAATCATGGAACGGTACAGATGTAAGCGGTTATCAAAAGGCAGCGATTTCCAAGCAGCTTGAGGGTTCTTATACGCTCAAGGGGGACACCGAGACTTATTACGCCTATACCATGGCGGAATATACGCTCTATACGATTAACCAGACTGGTGAGGCTGACGTCTATCTCGACAACAGCAGTTCGAACGGCCCCGTTGTTGTGACTGCGTCGGAAGGCGCTTCGCGAGATTGGTTCAATAAAATCAAAGGTAGCCTTCGCGTGGGCCTGTTGATCGACGATGAGCTCAAGGTCGTCTACGCTCCCGTCCTTCCGACTGGCAAGGGAAATGATGTCTCTGCCACCGAAGGTTGGAGCTGCGTGAATTCAGACAACCTTTCGGTGACCATGGCACCGTCTTATGCCCATGTGTATGGCGGCAACATGGTTGACCAGAACAACAAAAACTGGGGAGCAACCGGAAACGGTGACTCCTACGTAAAGCCGACGGGCGATGCACAGATGCTCGCTCACGTTGGCTATAACGGCACTAACTTTAAGGTCGTCATTTGGATGGAGGGCACCGACAACGATTGCCAGAATATGTCTGGCCTCGATGTTGGCGAGGGAAGCCCGACCTTCGACGTACTGGTCAGCCTGGTCGGCATCGTGCCCGATTCCAAGTAGCGCTGAGCTAGGTTAAGTTAATCAAGCATGTTCGCCTAAGGGCCCACTTCGAAGGAAGTGGGCCCTTTTTCATGCGGCGTCATTGTTGCGTAGGCGATAATGTGAGGAACTGTTCTTCCTGGAGGTTCCTTATGGACGGCATCGCTTCTAGTGTTCCACTGATAACTCTGCCGAGTTTCGATCGCGCCTGTAGTCTTGTGCCGTCTGAGTATGTCCAGGCCTGGGAATGGTTCTTGCGCGAGGAGCAGCGCGGCGCGTTGTGGAGGAACCTCCCACATCGCACGAAATCCGAAAGCCCTCAATATTCCAATCGCCTGTCCATCGATTCAAAGCCTTTTCCCGTTTCGCGCGATTCGGGTATCTATTGGCCAGGCCGCGGTCGCGTTAAGCATCCGAGCCAAAAGACCTTTGCGCTCTCGGTACATAACTCTACCAACGGTCCTTATTCCGATGTCCCGCCGCTCTATCTCGAGGACGGCACGTGGGTATTCAAATACTCGTCGCAGAGCGCCTCGGTCGAAAATTGGCGTGACCAGGACTATAACCAAAAGATGATCAACTGCATGGAGTACGGCGTTCCGGTCGGCGTGTTCTTTGCGACCAGCGCTGGCTACAAGGTGCTGGGCCTGGCATTCGTAGAGCGCTACGAGCCTGAGAACAGCTGGTTCGTGTTGCATGGACCCGTTCACAAGGGCGGACCCGACGCACGTTTCTTCCCCGATATGAGCTACATGAAGAACGCTCCTGTCGTGGCGGAGTTTTCTGCTGCTCCGGCGAACGATGACGAAAAGGTCCGCTACGCGCTGCGTCGCGAGCGAATTGGTCAGCAGCGGTTTCGCACTCAGCTCTTTGAGGCCTATACCGGTCGATGTGCCGTTTCTGGCTGTAGCGTTGATGAGGCGCTGGAGGCCGCGCATATCGAGAACTACTCGGGTCCCAAGTCGCAGGTTGTCAGCAACGGCATCCTGCTGCGCCGGGATCTGCACTCACTGTTCGATGCTCATCTGATTTCGTTCGAGCTCGTGCGTGGCGACTATCAGCTGTGCGGATCGTACCTTCTGCAGCATACGGACTATGCGACGTTTGCCGGGTCGGTGTTGCGTGAGCCGGACGAGCATCGCCTTCGTCCCGATGCACGGTTCCTCGAGGCCCACCGAGCCGAGTTCGATTTCTCGGAATCGCGGCGTCATGCGGAGGCCGTTGCTCCCTACTAGCAGGCTTGCCGTCTACCTTGCTCGATCATGTCAATTGATCGGATCGCGATACACTGCATCGAGGATCGTCTGATCCTGTCATCCTCTCCTCAACAACCAAAGCGTGAAAGGGGAGACCATGGGATGGCGAAGCGACATCGCGCGAGGCACATACGGAAACTTGCCACGTGCCCTGATGGACAGGGGCCTGTTCCCAACGGTCGAGGTCAGTTTCGACGAGATTGCCCTGCCCTGCCCAAACTGCGGCGCAGACCTCCTGTGCCTAGACATTAGCTTTATCGACACCCGCGACAAGCACGCCGCCGACGCACGCGCTCGAACAGGGTTGCGTCTCCCAATCTATCCTCAACAATGCCCAACCTGCGGATGCGCCATCATCTACGACGATACGGAGTCGTAGCCCCAATGGCCAAATTGCCAGCCAAACAAATCCGGTGCCCCGAATTGCTCGCCCTACGCCCGCAGCGCTCCGATGGGGAACACGTAGACGTCGTGCTCGGCGTCGTAGCGGCAGAAGGGCGAGGTTGCGGTGATGACGGCGCAGAACTCCGGTTGAGGGTTGCGTGCGGCGGGGTTCAGAGCGACCTTGCGGCGCAGGCGCTCGATATTGCGGATTCCGTCGCTTACCGTGGATTCGCCGAGCTTGATTTCTATCGCTGCCCAGCGGCCATCGTTCAGCTCGATGATGGCGTCAACTTCGAGCCCGTCTGAGTCGCCATAGTAGTGGAGCGAGCACGAATGCGAGCCGGGCAGGCATGCGGTGTAGACGCTCAGGTCGTGAACGCACAGAGACTCAAAGAGCAGGCCAAAAGTCTGGCCGTCCGCAAGGAGCCTCTGGGGATTCATGCCAAGCGCGGCCGCGGGAATGGAAGGGTCGGCAAAATAGCGCTTTGGCTTGGTGCGCAGGCGGGACTTTGCGCGGACGGGCGCATCCCAACCGGGCAGATTGACGATCGTATACATGCTCTCAAACATATCGAGGTAAAACGCCACGGTCGAAGCCGCCGGCTGGGCGTCGCTGTCGCCTAAGGCCATCCTCCGCAACAAATTGTGTCAGCCTCACTACCTGCGCATACTCGATTTTCGAGGATTTCCACACTCGATTTTCGAGGAAAACTGGACTCGATTTTCGAGGATTGGGCTACAGGTAGATCCCCTCGCATAGGGTCTTATGGAACTGGGTGTGGTGGTCGCGTGCCCAGGTAATCAGCCTGGGATTCAGCCTGTTCGGTGTAGGTGGAGCAGGGGACGTTTTTAGGCTTAAGGAGTTGATACAATACACGTGCGCGTTCGCGCAAAAAGGGAATCCGCCTCCGACTGGATGTAGGTCTTCTTTGTCGTTAAGGGGACTATTGCAGAAGGTTGGAGGCTTCCTTGCTTCTATATCTCAAGAAATCGTAGATTACATTTTCTGAAATCGGTGGCCTTGGGCGACTGTATATTGCTTGCGCATCACAATTCCTACAGGTAGATTCCCTCGCATAGGGTTTTGTGGAATTGGGTGTGGTGGTCGCGTGCCCAGGTAAAGAGCGTTTGGTCAAAGTCACCCTGAGTGGCGGGGATGCCATAGACGCCGGCGACTTCCACGCGCACGAACTCCAGTGCGGGCAGCTTGTTGATGGCCGTGAGCGCAAACGGCGACGTGGGCTCTTCGAACAGGTAATGGCTGCCTTGCAGCGCGCCGCAGCCGGTGCACGTGCTGGCGAGCGATGCGGTCTTGGTGGTGCGCGACGTGACGGGCTTGTAGCCGCAGCGCTGGTGCAGGTAGTCGCGGATCTCGGCCGGCACACAGCCCAGCGCGGAGACAATGGCCACGGCGTTGGCGCGGCTGGTGTCGATCGCGACGTGGCCCGCGTCGTCCATGGCGGGCGCATCGCTGGACGAGGCCTTGCTGCCCGAGCCCTCGGCCGCCAAATACGGAATGCCAAAGGCCGCGACCGTGGTCTGCTCGTGGCACCTCCAGCATTCGCGCTTGCCCAGCACCAGGTAGATGTAGGGCGCGCTGGGGTCGGAGCGATCCACGCCGGGCAACCACGCGGCAAAGGGCTCGGGGTTGACGCCATCGGGCACGTACCAGATCTTCTTGGCCCGGTCCCACTTGGCGCCCAGGGCCTTGGCCTCGTCTTTGTGCGAAAAGGGAACATCGAGCTCGGTGCGCATGGCGGCTCCTTTGTGCGGCTTGCGGTGCATGTGCTCCAAGGATACCCCAGCGGTAGGCGTGTGGTCGCTGGGCGAGCGTTTTGCACGCTCGAGAGGTCGCGGAACATTTTGGCGAGGGCGCGCCGTCAAGCAAATGGGCAAGTAAATGGTCAGCTTTTGGTCAGTTGAGCGGCAACCTTGCCAAAAGCTTGACGGATTTGCATTTAGACGTCGACGAATGAACACTTTGGTTGCGCCGCAGCAAAAAATCGCCGGTCGTTTGCCGAAAACTCAGCAGGGCCGCCGCCTGTCGCCGGCGTGCGTGCTATCTTCGCGCCATGAGCTACTTCATCGTTTCACATAGCGCTGCCTTGGCGCTCTTGGCGCATATTCCGAACCCGCGCTTTGGGGATTCGGAACCAGAGGTTGTGTCGATTGCAGGTGCCTGTGCGCTCTGTGACCAAGAGGCGCAGGAGTTTATCGATCGCTACGACCTTGGGATCGACGTGCTGGACCTGATGGTGCCGACGCGTGCCGGTCGCCGGCGGACCAAGCACGTAGCGACGCACCTGTGTACCAACGAGCTCCCGGCGGGTTCGTTTATCTCGCTGGGCCACTGGAGAGGCGACCTGGATGCGTATGTGTGCTCTCCCGAGCTGGCGTTTTTGCAAGCCGCGCACGACGGCGATGCACCGGAGGCTATCTATGCCGGTTATGCCATGACTTCGGACTATCGACTGGATAATCTTGCTCCCGGCGGGGTGACCAGCAGGGATAAGGGCATGCGCGATGGAAAGCTTACGACCAAGGAGCTCATTGCGGCGTATATCGAGAAGTCCCCCAAGGTGCGAGATATTGCGAAAGCCAAGGCATTGCTTGCGTACGTGATTGAGGGGTCGCGCTCGCCAAGGGAGTCGGGGCTTTGCATGTTTATGTCGCTGCCTACGCGCTACGGCGGATATGCATTGGGTAAGGCCGAGCTGAACAAGAAGTACTATATTCGCGATGGATACAGCGTTGGACGCAAGCGCGAGCTTCGCGTGTTGGAGCGCACGCCCGACATTACGCTTACGGCAAAAGCCGAGGTGGGCATGGATAAAGTAAGGGCCGGACTGCTGCCCGAAGTGCTTACCGCGCTGGTCGATTACGACAGCGACGCTATCCACGACGGGCGCGAGAAAATCCGTAAGGACGCCGAGCGCCGTAACGAGTTGCAACTGCTCAATGGGGTGGCCTACTTTACGGTGACGACCGACCAGGCAAGTGACTACGACAAGCTCGTTAGGCTGTGCGAGCGCATTCGGCGCAAGCTGCATCGGAATAAACGCCCCATCTTTAACAAGGCAATGAACGAGGAGCAGCGATATCTCGCTCTTGCGCGCGTCGAAACGAAGCGGTTTAAGCTTTGGCAAACCGTAATCGAGGCGCATCGGCATTGGTAGGCGCGGTTGCCGGGCGTGTGGTCAGGGCCTCTGTTTCTAGGTCTAATACTTTTCCCGAGAAGTGAACGAGTCAAAATGGACCCCCGAAGCATCGACACTTTTGGAGGCTCGTTTCCTGCGGTTTTGTCGTTGGAATCCTGCGGTTTTGACGCCGAAAAGTGTGGGTGCTTCGAGGGCCCAAATAAGGTCGTTCACTTCTCGGGAAAAGTATTAGACCTGATTATAGTATGGTCGATCGGATGCGACTGTGAGGCCCATTCGGGCTTGATCGGGGCGGTCGACAAGGCCGTTTGGGCGATTTTGGTTCGGTTGGGGTGCCGGCTGGCGGTGTGGAAGCGGGCTTGGGCTTGGCTGGGCTGGTTTGCGCCGGTGTAGAAGTGACTTTGGGCTTGGTTGGGGCAGCCGTCGGTGGTGCCGGGGCGGTTTTGGGCTTGGGTGGGGTGATTGCCGGCGTTGTTGGGGCGGCCTTGGGTGCCACGCCGCCTTCATGGCTTGCCGGCGTAAAACAAAACAGCTCAGAGGCGAAGCCTCTGAGCTGCGAACATTTGGTGGGCGTTACAAGATTTGAACTTGTGACCTCTTCCGTGTCAGGGAAGCGCTCTCCCCCTGAGCTAAACGCCCGATCAAGGGTGCGCGAGTGCGCAGGAAATAATATAACGGAGCTCCCACCCAGTGGCAAGAACTATTTTTAAAATCCGGCGATTTATGACCCCGTCGGAGCCCGCCG
This sequence comes from uncultured Collinsella sp., assembly GCA_934654605.1. Lineage (GTDB taxonomy): Bacteria > Actinomycetota > Coriobacteriia > Coriobacteriales > Coriobacteriaceae > Collinsella. Next base: position 8,427 of record CAKUGH010000034.1, read on the forward strand.
CAGCGCGAACAGCACGCGAAAAGTCTCGTTTGTATACCCGATGAGCTGCACCTTCGCGTAAAATGGTTCCATTATGGGCAAATGGTGCCCAGGCAGTTTACAACGCGGCATTTGGGGGAGGGGCATGTCGGAAGCGCGCTCGCTGCGAAAACAGTTCAATCGCATGCTTGCCACATTGCTGGTGGCCCTTGCTGCTGCTGGAGCCGTAACGTACGCCTGGTACATCTACAACGCCAACCGCCACATCACCGACGTCAAGATGGCGGCGGGCACGGGCGTCACCTTCCTGATCTCCAACGAATACGACGGCGAGTACAAAACCAACGCCGGCCTGAGCTTTGCGGGCCTGCTCGATCCCGTCTCGACCGACAACGTGCTTAACGGCTTTCAAAAGGTAACGGGCTTTACCGGCGGAACCACGCAGGACTCGCTGTTTGCCAGCATGTTCGGTGCCGCGGAACATTCCGACTACTACAAGACCTCCCTGTACCTGGCCACCAACTCGGCTGCGACTGATGTGTACCTTTCGGGCATCGACTTTACCGAGCAGGACCCGGCAAACCCCATCTCCACTGCCCTGCGCGTGGGACTGGTAGCCTATGCCCCGGGCAAAAGCGATACCGTAACGGGCCAGTACATCTTTGAGGTCTCGAGCGCCCGCAACCCCCAGGCGCACTACAACACGCTCGACGGCAAAGATGCCGGCGAGAGCGAGCAGGACCACCTGGTGCTTGACAGCACCCGCTCCGATGGAACAACGGTTCATTTTGACCAGCTGACCAGCGCAAGCTTCTGCGACTACAACGAAGACACCGGCATCGTGAGCCTCAAGGAGGCCACGACCAAGATCTGCAGCCTGCCTGCCGCCGCCAAGGATGCCGACCGCAGCACGCCCGTGCGCGTGGACGTGTACGTGTGGCTGGAAGGCTGCGATCCCGACTGCACCAATAACCTGGCCGCTACCAGCCTGCAATCGCTGGCGCTGCGCTTTGCCGGTAAGCGTTCGTAAGGGGGCAGGCATGAGTGCATCGAACATCAAAGACATCCTGAGCTCGCGTCGCCGCATGGTGGCCGCTGCCGCATGGATGCTGGTGCTGGTCGCCGCCCTGAGCGCTGCCACCTATGCCTGGTTTAGCAACTCGCGCTACACCAACGTGACCCCCGTGGCGCATACGGTAAGCGACGAGGGTTCGGACCTGCAGATTGGCCTTTCGGCCAACGGCCCCTGGGACACGACGGCCACGCTTGCTGCGGTCGACAAGACACTCTATCCCATCTCGACGGCCGACCTTTCCCGTTTTTGGCGCGGCACCTTCCAAAACGCCGCGGGCATCACGACCGACTATGCCGACTGCACCGCGCAGCTGGACGACTATGCCCTCACCGGTACGCTGTACCTTAAAGGCAGCGACAGCGCCCTCAACGTGTATCTGTATCAGGGCCAGATGAGCGTGACGAGCGATCCGCAGCTGCTGGCCGCGCTGCGCCTGGGTCTGGTCATTACGACCCAGTCGGGCACGCAAACGCATATCTTTACCTGCGACGATCTGGGCAACACCTCGGGCGCCACCAGTAGGCGTACCACCGCGCAAGACGGCGTGGTCGTGGCGCCCGGTGCCTCGGGCTGGACCTACGCCGCCGATCCCGCACGCGCCATAAGCGCCTACAGCATGGACGGCACCGGCGACACGCCCACAGCGCGCGCAGGCGCCACGCCCATCTGCACGCTGGCCGCCAACGAGGTGGCAAGCGTTCGCTACGTTGTGTACATGGAAGGCTGCGACGCCAATTGCATCGACGAGGCTCAGGCCCGCGGTGTGGTGCTGCAGCTTGCCTTTGCCGCGGCCAAGGCATAAGGGGGCGAGCTAAATGCACAAGAATAAGCACATGCAGGTAGGCGCCAGCGAGTCCGCGGGCGCAACCCCGGGGACCGTACCCGCCGCTGCCGTCGAGCGCGCTGTGGGTTCGGACTCCGCCGCCCGCCGCCACGCCCGCCGCGCGCGTGCCTACATCGCGCTCGTCATGGTGGCGCTCGCGGCCACCCTGGGCGCCGCGACCTACGCGTGGTTCACTAGCAACATGAAGGTCAACACCAACTCGGTGAGCGTGCACAGCGACACGTCCAAGCTGGTCCTGGAGCTGGGCGATGCCGATGCCGGCAGTTGGTCGCAGCAAGGTGACGCATCCCTGGCCTCCACCGCGAGCGGGGCCGCGACGCTCTATCCGGTCTCGACCTTCGACCTCAACGGCTTTGCAGCCTGCGCGCAGAACAATTCCAGCGGCGACGCCACGGTGTTTGAGCAGGCAAAAGACAATGGCTCCGCCTACTATCACGGCTGGATCGACCTGCGTCCCACCATCACGGGCACGGGTGCCAGCAAGGTCAAGGGCAAGGTGAGCCTGTATCTGGCCGAGTCGCTGGTCCCGCAGGGCGCCGACGCCGAGCTGCTGCGCGCGGCCCGCGTGGGCATCAAGATCTCGAGCGGCGGCCAGGTGCTCGCCACCAACATTTTTGAGCTCGACAGCTCCGACAGCGGCCATCGCGGCGAGCATCCCACGACCGCCCCGGCTGGCCTTGCCGGCTACACCGACGGCATGCTGCTGGGCTGGCAAAACGGCCAGCTCGCCTGCGGCGCAGATGTGAAGCAGGACCCGGCCGCCTTTACCCTGGACGCCAGCGAGACGGCCGCGCGTCCGCAAAACACGCTCGCCACGCTGGCACTGGGTCAGACCTATCGCCTGGACATCTATTACTACATCGAGGGGACCGACCCCGATAGCGCCGACTACCTGCACCAGGACCCGGGCACCCTGCATCTGGCCCTCTTTGCGACCTTGGACGGTGAGTAGCCATGACACGTAAGCAACTCGCTGCCACCGGCAAGCCCAACGCGGCCGCCCCCGCCGACACCGACCTGCGCCGCAAGCTCACCACCACCGTGGTCCTGGTCCTGTTCGCCCTGGTGGCGATAGCCATGGCGACCTTCGCCTGGTTTTCCATCGCCGATAGCGCCAAGACCCGCATGCTCATGATCGACGCCAACGCCGACGGCTCGCTGCGCTTTGACCTGGACGAGCACGCCACGTTCGAAGAGTACGTCCACAGCCTGGGCTTCGACCAGATCTCGGCACGCATCGCCAGCGAAAAGGGCGTGGACATCGACGCGTCCAAGCTCAAGCCCGTCACCACGAGCGACTACCAGACCTTCACCTTCGAGGACAGTTCCACCGCCGATCCCGCCACCGGCGCCTACCTGGAGTTTACGCTGCACTTTATGAGCAGCACGGACCTGCGCGTGCGCCTGACCGGGCAGGACGGCGACAACGGCGCCTCCGGCACGCGGTTTAGCTCCGACACCGAGGGCATGGCCAGCGCCATGCGCATGAGCTTTACCGCCGACGGCCAAACCTGGGTCTACAACCCCAACGGGGGCGGCGGCTCATCTGGTTCGGCGACGGTCTTCGGGCTCGGCTCGGGTGAGGCCACCGCGGCGAGCGACATGTTCGATCTGATAAAGGATACGGACAAGCCGGTAACCGTTCGCATATGGCTCGAGGGAACGGACCCAAGTTGCACTAATATGCTAAAGGGAGCTAACTATTCGGTTTCGATGCGCTTTGAGGGCATCGAGGAACAGTAGATACGCACGGCGGCCGCCCGGCCGCACACGACCTAGTCAGACACGGTAGTAAGGGACATCATGCAATCTGTTAAAAAAGTCGCATCCATCGCACTGAGCGTCGTCATGTGGATCATCATCCTGGTGGCGGCCCTGTATGCGTTTACCACGCTCGCCACGCGCGAGGACGGCAGCGTCTCCGACATCGCCGGCTTCACCCCGCTCGCCGTGCAGTCCGACTCCATGTCGCCCACGTTTAACAAAGGCGACCTCATCGTCATCCAAAAGTGCGACACCTCCAAGCTCGAGGTGGGCGACATCGTGACGTTCCACACCATCATCGACAACGAGTACGCGCTCAACACGCACCGCATCGCCGCGATCGACGAGGTCAACGGCATGCGCAGCTTTACCACCAAGGGCGACAACAACGACGTGGCCGATACGCACATCATTAGCGACGGCGACATTGTGGGCAAGTACCTGTTTGCGCTGCCGCAGATGGGCAAGGTCATGGACTTCCTGTCCAGCTCTATGGGCTTCCTCATTGTGATCGTGCTGCCCATGCTGCTGTTCTTTATCTACCAGGTGTACCACCTTATCGTGGTGGGCATGAACCTTAAGCGCGCTATGGCCGAGGAGGATCGCCTGGCCGCCGCGGCTGCCATCGTGGACGCCGAGGGCAAGGGCACCGCTGCCACCGTCACGGCCGATAACGCCGCCGAGCAGCTCGCCCAGGCCGAGGCCAAGCTCGAGGAAGCCCGCCGTTTGAAGGCCGAGGCCGAGGCGGCGATGAACGCAAGCAAGCAGGAGGGCACCGACGGTGAGTGAGTTTCTGGGATTTGCCTGGGAGCTGCTGGCAAAGGTCGTCTACAACGTCGTTGCCGTCGTGAGCTCCATCCTTAACCTGCTGGTGTTTGGCTGGGTTGAGTACTTCAACATCTTTATGACCTACTTCACCACGTTTGACCTGGTGGGCAAGATCGGCGCGGTCATTCTGTTTGCCATGCTCATCGCGGTCCCCGTGCTGATCGTGGCTATCCTTGTGCACCGCTATCGCATCAACCGCCGCCTACATCGCGACGACACGTCCAACAAGGCGCTCTACCGCGAGATCGGTCGCCTGAACAAGCAGGTGCTCGACCTCATGGACGAGAAGAACAAGCTGCTGGCGCTCAAGGTCAACGCCATGGGCGGCACCAAGCAGATTCCGTACGTGGGCGCCTCGGCCCTGGCCGACGACCACCTGCCCACGGTGGGCAACGTCGTGGGTGCCGCTGCGGGTGCCGGTGCTGCCGCGGGCGAGGGCGCCGCGGCGACGGCCGTCATGTCGGGCAACGCGTCGCTCGCGCTCGACGGCGAGGGCGTCAAAGATGCCGCAGCTGCCATGGCCAAGGCCACCGTCGAGGCCAAGACCCTTGCCGAGGAAAAAGAGATCGCCCAGGCCAACCGCTTCCCCAAGCTTTCGCTCGTGGACCTCAAGTACCGCGACTGGGAGTCCCCGGTCTACGACGACGCCATCTCGCTGGAGGACTTTGTCGACAGCTTCCGCGCGTTTGCCTGCAGCCAGATGAAGCTCTACTACACGCCCGAGATCATCCGCCGCTTTGTGGCCGGCATGGCCGCCTCCAAGCTGCTGATCCTGGAGGGCATCTCGGGTACCGGTAAGACCTCGCTGCCCTACAGCTTTAGCCGCTACCTGGACAACCCCGCGACCATCGTGTCGGTGCAGCCGAGCTTCCGCGACCGCACCGAGGTGCTCGGCTACTTTAACGAGTTCTCCAAGCGCTTCAACGAGACCGAGTTCCTCCGCGCCGTGTACGAGGCGGGTCTGCGCCAGGACCCGTCCATGATCGTGCTCGACGAGATGAACCTCGCCCGCGTGGAGTACTACTTTGCCGAGATCCTGTCGGTGCTCGAGATGCCCAGCCACGACGAGTGGGTACTCGACCTGGTGCCCACCCAGTGGGCCGCCGACCCCAAGGCGCTCCACGACGGCAAGCTCACCATCCCCGACAGCCTGTGGTTCATTGGCACGGCCAACAACGACGACTCCACCTTTACCATCACGGACAAGGTGTACGACCGCGCGATCCCCATCGAGCTTAACGAGCGCGCCGACGCGTTTGAGTGTGAGCCACACGAGCGCGTGCACGTGACGGCCGACCACCTGCAGTATCTGTTCCAAAAGGCCAAGGTCGAGTACGTGATCGACGACGAGCTACTGCAGAAGATGCACAAGCTGGACCAGTACCTGCAGACCCGCTTTAAGCTTGCGTTTGGCAACCGTATCATCAAGCAGATGTACGACTTTATCCCCGTGTACGTGGCGTGCGGCGGCACCGAGCTGGGCGGCATGGACTACATCATCGCCCGCAAGGTGCTCAAGAAGTTTGAGTCCATGAACGTGAGCTTTGTGCGCGACGAGATGAAGGGCCTGATCGAGTACATCGAGAAGACCTTTGGCGAGGGCGGCCTGCCCGATTCCGTCATGTACCTGCAGCGGATCCAGAACTTCTACTAAGCGCGTGCGGGGCGTGGGATAAGGCGACCAGTAGTCCTTGTCCCGCGCGCCTTCCCCCGATCGATCCAACCTATGGAGTAACCCATGTCCGAGACCATTCAGGACCTCTATACCAGCTTCTCCGAGCAGATGGAGCCCATCCAGGAGGACAGCCGCTACTTCCGCTATCTCTTTGAGATGGCGCAGGCCTCGGGCACCACGATCGAGCAGCAGCGCGAGGAGCTCGTCAAGGTGGTGGACGAGGAATGGATCAGCATGATCGAGGACTCGCTCGACGCCATCAACACTATTATCGAAAAGCCGCGCCGCTTCATCACCACTGAGGAAGAGGTGGTGCCGGTCTCGCTCGCCAAAAAGATCAGCGCCGACAGCGTCCGTCACCTCAGCCAGAACACGCAGTTTTTGGCGCCGAGCGACGATGGCGGCGTCCATCCCACGCGCATCCTCAACGTCAACACCGTCGAGACGTACGACCTGTACGAGAACCGCTTCATCTACCACCTGATTCAGCGCCTGCTGACGTTTGTGGACAAGCGCACCGACGTGATCTTTTGGTCGACGGGCAACGAGATCCGCAACCGCTTTAAGATGCACAGCAAGATCGACGACGCGTACGAGGAGATCGAGTACAACGTCGAGATGACGGTCAAGAACCGCCAGAGCTTTGCCGAGAACGACGCCGACAACATGGACGTCTTTATGCGTATCGACCGCGTGCGCCGCCTGGTCATGGCGTTGCGCGGCGCGTCGTTCTGCCAGATCATGAACGGCTGCAGTGCGGTCCGCAGCCCCATCCAGCGCACCAACCTCATCATGAAGGACCCCAATTACCGCAAGTGCTACCAGCTGTGGCAGTTTATGGAGCGCTACGACAAGGTGGGCTACAACATCGACGTGCAGCAGCA
>CAKUGH010000035.1 GCA_934654605.1 uncultured Collinsella sp.
GCTGCTCTACAGTCCTGCGCAAGACGGAAAGCACATTAAGTGCTTTCCTTTGCGTGCGGAACTCGCGACAAACTTAACCCGCGCCCCACAGCCCCGGAGACCCTCCCTGCCGTCACTTTGTTCGAGTCGTTATTGTTCCTCGCCGCTTCCGCGGCTCGAGGTCCCCGTTCTCCTCGGCGGGGTTGTCTAAGGTTGTCGCTGAAGCTCTGCCTTTGGCTCAAAGAAAAACGGGAGATGCAATCTGCATCCCCCGTTTTTGTTGCGGTTACTCCAAGTCAATAAACTTGGTGCTTATGACATGGCCGTCTTTTACTAGCATTCTGGCCATGGTGGGGCCTCTGGTGCCTCTGGGGTAGCTGGCGCTGCCCGGGTTGAGGACTAAGCAGCGGCCTACTTGGGCTTCTTTGGTTACGTGGGTGTGGCCGTTGATGGCTACGTCTACGGATCCCACCGGGAGGTCTTCACGGTAGTGGGCTACGGCGAATTTGAGGCCTTCGTAGGTGAAGAGGGCCAGACGGTCTACATCCGGACCGTAGTCGCGGTAGTAGTCGTTGTTGCCTAGGACCGCTCGCACGGGGGCGATGGTACATAGGTGCTCGTAATCCATCTCTGAGGTGAGGTCTCCGGCGTGGATGATCAGATCTGCGCCCTTGAGCTCGTCTAGGAGCGCGGGCGATAGATAGCCGTGGGTGTCCGAGATGATGTCGATGCGCTTGGCGCTTGCACTGTTCATGGGATCCCTTCTGCAAAACTGATTTGGCGGTTATACAAAAAGCCCCACGGCTCCGCAGACAATTGGTCTACCGAGCTGCGGGGCCAGTGTGCTAGAGGCTCAGGGCCTTCTTGAGCGGCACGACGCGGCGGCGCGAAACCGGCACGCGTTCATCGACGCCCGTAATGCCCAGCTGGATGGCACCCGAGGGCACGGTCTCGACGTCCGTGACGCACGCCAAGTTGACGATATAGCGGCGATGCACGCGGAAGAAGCCAAAGTCGCAAAGCTTGGCCTCGAACTGCGCCAGCGACGTTGTCGACAGGAAGCGATCGTCGATCGTGTAGATGCAGGAGTAATCATCCTTGGCCATAATGAAGCGAATGTCATCGACGGGAATGAGAACCTTACGGCCGCCCTTTTCCACCGGAATGCGCTCGATGGTGGCCTTGCTGTCCGTGACGGGCTTGGCGCGCTGCATGACCTTCTCGATCGCGCGATCCAGGCGCGCCTCCTCAACCGGCTTCATTAGGTAATCGACGGCATCTACATCGAACGCCTCAACGGCATGATCGCTATATGCGGTCACAAACACAATCGCCGGCGGATTCTTGAGCTTATGCAGCGCCTCGGCAAGCTGCAAGCCAGAAGCGCCGGGCATCGAGATATCGAGAAATACGACATCGACGCGGCTTTCCATCAACATCTCAATGGCGGAGCGAACGCTCGACGCCTCAGTGATCGTGCCGATCTTGCCCGTCTGCTCGAGCAAGAAGCGAAGTTCCGAACGGGCCGGGGCCTCATCATCCACAATCATCGCACGCAGCATAGGGTTTAAACCTTTCGTCAACAAACTACGACGGGCATCCGCCAGTTGGCGTTGAGCCCGTAGCCTTTTATTTTACTCTTGAATGTCAAAGATGCTCTCTGACAAATCAAGATGCAGGAGCACTTTGGTACCCTTGCCCGGCGCCGATTCGACGCGCGTATAAGAGTGCGGTCCATAAAAGCGATGGATGCGCTCAGAAATATTGTGCATGGCCACGCCGGCGCCGCCGCCTTGCGGCGAGCTGGCATCGGGGCGTGCGGAGCGCTCATCAAACAGCCTCGCAGCCGTGCCCTCGTCCATGCCCACGCCGTTGTCGGCCACGGCGATCAGAATCGCGTCGTCGCCGTCTTGGTGGACGGCCACGTCGATCCTCAGAGCGCCGTCATCGCCCATGCCATGACGCACGGCGTTCTCGACGATCGGTTGGATCACAAAGGCCGGGACCAACGTGTCCTCGACATCCTCCGAGACATCGAAGGTCGCCAGTACGCGGTCCTCGCCAAAGCGCGCCTTCTCAAACGTCAGGTAGCGCTTTGTCTGGGCCACCTCGCGCGAGACCGGGATGAGCGACCCCGAGTTGTCGAGCGTGGCGCGGTAGAACGACGAGAACTCGCGCAGCAGCTCGCGGGCACGCAACGGATCGGTGCGCGTAAACGACGCGATGGTGTTGAGCGTATTGAACAGAAAGTGCGGATTGATCTGCGCCTGCAGGGCGCGAACCTCGGCACGGGCCGTGAGTTCCTTTTGCACCTCGAGCTCGTGGATGGCGAGCTGCGTGGACAGGATCTCGGCAAAGCCTGAGGCGAGCGCATACTGGGTGCGGTCGACGGCGCGCGGGGTCTTGTAGTAGAACTTGAGCGTGCCGACGGTGCGGTCACCCACCTTGATGGGGGCGATGATGCCCGCCGGGACCTGGTTGTGCGAACCATCCGAGCCGACGACGTCCACCACGCGGTTGAACGACTGCACGATACCGTGCTCAATGACGTAGCGCGTGGCAAGCGTGTGGATGGGCGAATCGGGCAGCAGCTTTTCCTCGAACTCGCCCGCACAGGCCAGCACGTTGCTCTCGTCGGTGATGGCAACGGTCATGGCACGCGTCTCGGGCAGAATACGCTGGCACACCAGGCGCGCCGACTCCTGCGTCAGGCCGCCTTTAATGTCCTCGAGCATGGCAGAGGCAACCGAGAGCGTCTCCTCGGTGTACTGGGAGCGTACCGAATCGGGGTTGAGCGTCAAGAAGATAAAGATACACAGGAAGATGCACAGCAGCGCACAGGCGACCACCGTGGCAATCGGCTCGATGCCGGTCGCCAAGGCAAAGATAAAGTACGCCAACACGCAAACGGCGCAGACGACGGCGATGATGCGAAAGATTGAAATTGAATTATCGCGCTGGGCGCGGCGGTCGATCATTCAGCCCCCTCCAGGATGCTAATCAGTTGTGCGTCGCGCCAAAGTTCGTCCATGATCTTGGGCCAGAAACTCTGAAAACGCAGGTAGCTTGCGGCGTTTTGGCGAGCATAGGTCTTTGCCTCGTCAATGCCATGGCGCCAGATGCGCAGATATCCCTCGTGCTCGCGGGTAAACATGCTGCGAACCATGGCGGTCTTACGCACGCGGTCGTCGAGCTCGCGCGAAATCCATGGACCCGGATAGGGCATGAGCGATGCCGCCGTAACGGGAATAAGCTCCTTTTGGTGCGCAGCGAACGTCAGCTTGGCCCGCTCGTAGTACCAACGGTACACGTCCTGCATAAAGCGCGGCGAGCGCTTCTCGGACTCGGGCGGCAGGTGGCGCACGGTCCACTCGTTATCGAACCACACGTCGTAGCCAAACATGCGCATGTTAAACAGGTAGTCCAGGTCCTCGCCGCGGGTGATAAACGGATCGAAGGCCACGCGCGTAAAGGCGCGGGCGTGCAGGGCCATCAGGCCGCCGCACACGTAGTTGGAGCGCGAGATACGGGTGCCCGAAAGCGCCTTTTTCATCCAGCGATTAAACTCGATACGCTTGGTCCACCAGCGATGGCAAATGCCCACCTTGTCCGTGGGAGCCAGCGGCGACCCGTCACGATCATAGAAGTACCCGCTCTTGACCAAGATCGGCAGACCCTGGCGCGTCTGCTGGCCCAGCGCATAGGTCGCGCGCTTCATAAAGTCGGCATCGATGACGGTCTCGTCATCATCCAAAAAGACAACCGCGTCGTGCCCCAGCACCGCCGCGCAGGCAAGACCCATGTTGCGGATGGCACCGTAGCCGCGCAGGCTCACGCACTCGCCCGAACCCTTGGGCGCGATCTGCGCCACGCGGTCGGCAACACGCGAAGCCTGAGTATTGGTAACGACGGTGACCTTAAGTGTGGGATGCGCATTAACGATTTCGTGCACGCGATGAGATACGTCGGCCGTGGCAGAAACCGGACAGACCACCAAGAGGATGATGCGCGGAATGTCGCGCACCTGTTCGAGCGAAGTCAGGCAGCGATCGAGTTCCGGGTTGGCGGCATTGAGCGACGTCGAGTGATCGTAGGTGCCGGGAGCGTTTGCTTGGGTATCATCGCCCGCCCAATATGTTGGGATCACAACCGTGGCGTTCATACCTTTACCCTCCTTGCAACACAAAAACGGGGCGCCGCCAAACACAGGCGACGCCCCGCGACCTAGCTGATTCCATCATACCCACTTGGGCTAAACATTGCTCGGAAGTCAGAATGATTTATGCGGCTACTTCCAAAAGAGTACTGCAGATAGGCACAATTGCTGTACTGAGCCCGGTTGCCTTACGCCGCCGTCTGAGCCATGCGGGACAGACGGACTAGCAGCACAAAGCCAACAACCAGCAGAACGCCAATAGAAAGGACACCCAGCGACGGGTTGCCGGTCAGCGAGGTGACAACCGACACCAGGAAGGTGCCCATAACGCTTGCGTAACGGCCAAAGATATCGAAGAAGCCATAGTACTCGTTGGACTTTTCCTTGGGGATGATGCGGCCAAAATAGCTGCGGCTGAGCGCCTGCACGCCACCCTGGAACAAGCCGACCAAAATGGCGAGCACCCAGAACTCAAAGGCAGTCTTTAAGAAAAACGCGGCAAAGAGCACGATGCCCATATAGGCGGCGACGGCCACCAAGATCATATTGAGTGTGCCCACGCGACCGGCGAGCTTGCCGTAGATGATGGCGGACGGGAAGGCCACAAACTGCGTAACGAGCAGAGCCAGCACCAGTTGGGTCGAATCGATACCCAAAGCCGAGCCGTAGCTGGTTGCCATGGAGATGACCGTGTGCACACCGTCGATGTAGAAGAAGAACGCGATCATGTAGACCAGCACGGTCTTGTTGTGGGCGATCTCGCGCATGGTGTGTCCGACCTCGGAGAACACGCCGCCCACGATGTGACCGATGGTGTCCTGGGGACCGCGCTCGCGACCGTACTTTTGCTTATAGGTGCGAATGAGCGGCATGGTAAAGATGAGCCACCAGGCACCGGTGATGATAAACGACAGACGCGTTGCCAGCATGGTGGGGACGCCAAGAGCGGGGCCACCCATGATAAGCGCCAGGCAGATGATGAACGGCACGGTGGAACCGATGTAGCCCCAGGCATAGCCCGAGCTGGACACGGCGTCCATGCGCTCGTCGGTGGTAATGTCGGGCAGCATGGCGTCGTAGAACGTCATAGAAGAGTTAAGACCGATGGTGCACAGCACGTACACGGTCAAAAATGCCATGGCGGACATTGGGATAGCCTGCGCCAGGCAAAGGACCAGGCCCGTAAGGAAGAAGCCCAAGAAGAACTTGATCTTGTTGCCGGCGTAATCGGCAAGCGCGCCCAGAATGGGCATGAGCATGGCAATGACTAGCGAGGCAATCGTCTGCGCGTTGCCCCAAGCGACCACCAGGTCTGCCGAGGAAGCACCGGTATTGATGGCGTTAAAGTAGATGGGCACCACCGAGGTATTGAGCAGCACGAGGGCCGAGTTGCCCACATCGTACATAACCCAGTTACGCTCGAGCTTGGTGTATTTCATGGACAGGGCCCCTTCGTATTCGCCCGATATGCAGTTAGTTCATCGTACCCCAATTGTCCAGAGGCGCCGGTAAGGATTCGGCAAAGGGGCACGCACGAGCCCTACTCCTCGCGGTCGAACTCTTCGTCGGCGCCGAGCACGCGACCGCTGTAATTGACGTGGTTGGTCACGGCTTCCATATCGCCGGTCTCGATAAAGCGGGCGACCGTGCACTCGTAATCGACCAGCGCGCGGTCAAAGACCTCGGGGAAACTCTCGGTCGAGACTTCATCGGTAAAGGGGTTCTTCCATGCCAAGTGGCCCAGGTTGCCGGTACGCTCGGGCAGCTCGGTCGTCACTCGGTGCGCAAGGCCGTCGAGCAGCGAATAATCGTGCACCAAGCCCTCGAGCAGGGCAATCGCGCGCGTCTTGGCCGAACCGGCCGGCTCGATAGTGCGGTAGAGCAGCTGCATGTCGGCTACGGCGCCGGCGTACTCCCCCGCCGGGATGTCGATACCGTACACGCGCCCGGCGACGTAGCTCATCAGCACGCCGGCAACGCGATTGATGCGGTCGGTAGTGACGATCTCGCCCGCCGGCGGATAATCCTCGACCGTTGCCCCATCGCGCTTGAGCTGCAGCATCAGCACGTCCAAGTCGCTTTCGAGCACGGCATGAACTTGGCTGCCCGAAGCCTCGAGCTCGGGATCGGACTCGACAATGCCAAACTGCTGCTCGTAGACAAAGGGATGGGCATTGCGATCGAGCACATAATGCGACAGCAGGCCCAGCGCAAACGCACGACCCAGGTTGGCATCGCGCGGCTGCAGGTGCGACACGCCATCGCGCAGACACGAGAACTGACGCGACATGCGCGAGCGGTGCATAACCTGCCCCAGCAGCGTGCAGTCGGAAATGCGCGGCGTGAGCACGTGGAAGAAGAACGGGTCGGGACCCTGGTTGCCCAGGATAAAGGCAATACGCTCCTCGTCGGACGTAATAACGCCCTGAGGCAGGCGCTCAATGCTTTCCTCGCCAAACAGATGATGGGTGATAAGCGCGGGCATAATGATCCTTTCGATTTCATTCGATGCAATCCATTATGCCCACCGCGCGCCCATGCCAAACCCACGGCGGTAAACGACGGCACGCAAGCCTCTTACGCAAGTCCCAGGTGCGACTTGACCTCGGCGGCACGACGACGGGACACCGGCACCGTCGAGCTCACGCGGTCGAGCCTGAGCTCCATCAGGCCCGTGGAGCCAATCTCAACATTGTGCACGTCTTCCAAATTGACCAGATAGCTGCGGTGGACACGGATAAAGCCCTCGGGGGCCAGGCGCCGCTCGAGCGAGGAAATCGACTCATTGATTAGATACGTCCCCTCGGCGCAGACGGCGTTGCAAAAATCGGCACGCGCCTCAAAGTAGCAGACATCCGCCACGGGAATGAACACCTTTTTGCCCCCGCGATCCACCGTCAGACGCAAGGGCTGGCGCGGAGCATGGACGACACGGCGAGCACCCAGGGCAGTCTCAATCTTGTCGAGCGCCTTTGACAAGCGGGCATCCTCGACCGGTTTGACGACGTAATCGACAGCGTCGAGGTTGTAGGCATCGGCCGCATACTCGGCAAATGCCGTCACAAACACCACGACCGGCGGCGTCTTTAGGTTCTGCAGCGTCTCGGCAAGCTCAATTCCCGAGCGACCGGGCATGGTAATGTCTAAAAACAGCACGTCGGGCTTGTTCGACAGAATCGACTCCACGGCTTCGGTGACATTGCCCGCCTCGGCAATCTGACCCACACGCGTATCCTTTTCCAACAGATAGCGTAGCTCAGCCCTAATTGGAGGCTCGTCATCAACCACCAGGATGTTCCAGCCTTCGGACATATGCGCTTCCCCTCTTTTTCTCTCAATCCAACTGCGTGCTACACCGTTAGCGGCGCCGGCTCATGCGGCTCGCCGTTCAACTCAACGATGACCTGCGTTCCCACGCCCTCCTGGGACTTCACGCGCATGCCAGAATCTTCTCCGTAAAAGAAATGGATGCGCTGAAGCACGTTGAAGAGCGCCAGGCCGCAACCTCGCTTGATGGAGCCGTCGGCGGTAATGCTCTCGGGCTCCTCTCGGCGATGCTGCTCAAACAGATGCGCGCAGACTTCTTCGCTCATACCGATGCCGTCGTCTTCGACGATGATCTCCAAACCGTCATCGGTCTCGAAAGCCCTTACATGAATAGAAAGCGGCTCGGTCTCGCGCTGCGCGTGCTTGATGCAGTTTTCGAGCAACGGCTGCAAGATAAACGGCGGCACCATGCTGTCGCGCACCTCAAAGTCGATGTCGACCGAGACGCGCAGACGGCCGTCGCCATACCGGGCCTGCATAAGATTGATATAACGAGTGCCCTGTTCCACCTCGTGCTCGAGCGTGGTGAGCGTATCGGAGTCAGAAAGCGTCTGACGATAGTAATTGGAAAAGTCGATGAGCAGCGATCGCGCCTTGTCGGGCTCGGTTCGCACGAGCGACACGATGGTGCTGATGGTATTGAATAGAAAATGCGGGTCGACCTGCGACTGCAGGGCGCGAAGCTCAACGCGGGCCGTGAGCTCGTCCTGGCGCTCGAGCTCAAAGCTCGCGAGTTGCGTGGAAATTAGATCGGCAAAGCCCGAGGCCAACGCCGTCTGGCGCATATCGATGCTGCTCAGGCGGGGATAGTACAGCTCGAGCGTACCCACGCAATGTCCGCGCACGGTAAGCGGCGCGACAATGCCGGCGCGCAGGCGGGGAAAATAGCCGCCCGTCTCATTGGAGGCGTCGCGCGAAAATACACTCTGTTCGCCGGACTCGATCACGTTGAGTGTGGTCTTGAGCACGACCGGGGTGCCGGCAGGGCACTTTGCCGAGTCCTCGCCCCAGCTTGCCAACACCTGTTTGCCATCGGTAAAGCAGATGGCAGAGGCGATGGTCTCGGACAGGATGATTTTAGAGGCGCCCAGGGCCGCTTCGGGCGTAAGGCCGCGCGACGTGTAGGCGAATATTTTTGATGCGATGGCGAGCGTACGGTCGGTTGCGCTCGATGTGAGGTCGTCGGGGACCACAAAGACATACGAGAAAAAGAAGCACAGCATGACCAGGCCGGCAATAACGACAACGCCCGGAACGGGATTGGGATTATCGGTTAAATCCCAGATAAGCAGCAGGATAAGCGCCGGAACGACAACACCGAGCAGGATGGCCTGGACCACATGCTGGGCCGTACGAAAGACCTTGGTAGAGTTGTAGCTCTTGCCCAGAATCAGCCTGTTTAAATCCACCGTCATCCCCTTTTATCTACCGCACCCATAGCAATAAAGAGGGCCGCAAGCGACCCTCTCCATTGCATTATGCAATCAAATACTGTGTTTTACATCCAGTCGTCGATGAACGGTAGTTTAGGCGCTGTATTTGTTGGCCTCGCCAAAGGTGCCAGCCTCGACGATCCAGCCGTCCTTCATGATGACGTCCATGTTGTCGGTGTTGAGCACGTGGATGTCGGCGGCGACGTCACCGTTGACGACCAGCAGGTCGGCGCACTTGCCGGCCTCGATGGAACCGGTCTCGTCCTCGATGTGGCACATCTTGGCACCGTTGAGGGTGGCGCAGGTGATGGTCTCGACCGGGGTGAAGCCGATCTTGTCGACGAACTCGTACATCTCCTCGATGGAGCAGGTGCCGTACGGGGTGACGAAGGAGAAGGAGTCGGAGCCGATCGTCATGACGACGCCGCGCTTCTTGGCCTCGCGCAGGCAGTCGTAGTTGCGCTGCAGCTCCTTCTCGACCAGGGTGCCCTCGTACTTGTCGTGCAGCTCGGGGACGTAGACGGGCGGATAGGTGGCGTACCAGGTGGGCAGGAAGGCGATCGTCGGGGTGAAGAAGGTGCCCTGCTCGGCCATGAGATCCATGGTGCGCTCATCGATATCGAAGCCGTGAATCAGCTGCTCGCAGCCAAAGCGAACGGAATCGTAGGCAGCGGCGTGGTTGTTGTAGCAGTGGCTCCACACGGGGATGCCAACCATCTTTGCCTCTTCGACCACAGCCTGGATCTCCTCGGAGCAATAGTGCTGGTCGCGACCGGAGTCCCAGCGCCAGATGCCACCACCGGTAGCCCAGATCTTGATGGCATCGGGATTCTCGCGCAGGCGACGACGGACGGCCTTGCGCAGATCCCAAGGACCATCGACCTGGTCGCCCCAGGGGTGGGATTCCTTGTTGAGCTCCTGGGTGCAATGGTGGGAGTCACCGTGGCCGGCAACGCGGCAGAAGCCGAGGCCGGTGGCCAGAACGCGCGGGCCCTTAAAGACGCCCTTGTCGATGCAGTCACGGATCTGGATACCAAAGCGGCCAATCTCGCAGACGGTGGTGAGGCCGTGGGTGAGGCAGTCATAGGCCTGCTTGACGGCGACGGCTTGCTTCTCGAGGAGCGGCTGCATGACCCAATCGGTGTCATCGTCGGTCAGGTTGCCCGAGAAGTGCAGGTGGGTGTCGATCAGGCCGGGAAGGACGGTCTTGCCGGCGGCGTCGATAACCTCAACGCCCTCGGGAAGGTCCTGCATAGCGCCGGCGTACTCGATCTTGCCGTTGTCGTCGACGAGAACGAGGGAGTTCTCGACCGGCTCGGCACCGGTACCGTCGATGAGCTTGCCGCCAACGATTGCATACTTAGTGGACATGGTTCCTCCTTATGGATCCATATAGTGGGCGAGGCCGTGTTGGGTTAAGGCCTCACAAAGCTACCCAAGTGGTGCCGGGTTCGGTGCGCGGAAGAGAGGGTCCCGCGCACCTGATCCGCCCCGGCTAGGCGTTACTTTTTGCGAGAATTGGTGAAGGCCATGAGAGCCAGGCCGATGGCCAGCCAGCCGATCACGATGCTCCACTCCACCATGTTGAGAGAGGCGGGAGAGAACGGGATCACGAGCAGGCCGATGATGATGGCGCAGGCGGCGATGGCGAGGGAGATACCAAACTTGCCGCCGGGCACCTCGTAGGGACGAGGCAGGTCGGGCTCGGTGAAGCGCATGCGCAGGCAAGCGAGGGCGACCATACCGCAGGAGAAGATGAAGGCGAGAGCCGACACGTTGGTCAGGGGGATGAGCATGTTCTTGCCCAGGAACGGACCGACGACGGTGATGACGCCCAGGACGACGCAGGCGAGCTTGGGAGCGCCGGAGTTGGGATCGACCTCGGCGAACTTCTCGGGCAGCTGGCCCTTGCGGCCCATGGCGAGCATGATGCGGCTCGTGGCGCCGTAGAAGGAGTTCATCGGGCCCATGGGTCCAAGCGTGGCGATGACGAGCATGGCCAGATACAGGAGCATGTTGATGCCCTTAAGGCAGGCGAGCGCGGGAACCGGGCTCTTAACGAACTCGTGCCAGTCGAGGATGGTGCCAAACGAGTAGATGCAGACCATGTAAAAACCGCCGGCGGCCAGCAGGGCCAGGGAGATGATCTTGCCGAACTTGTTCCAGTTGAGGCCCTCGGCTGCCTCCTCAGCCTGCTGAGGAATGGTGTCGAAGCCGGCGTAGAAGAACGGGGTCAGAACCAGGACCGACACGATGCCGGCGAACAGGCTGGTGCTCTCGGTTGCGGCCTTGCCACCGCCAGCACCGGTGACCTGGGAGAACACGGGCATGGCGTTGTCCGGCGAACCGGTGAACAGCGAGACGCCCATGGCAAGCAGCATGCCGCAGAGCAGAGCCTTGGTCAGGAAGGCCTGGAGCTTGGCGGCCGAGCTGGCACCGCGGAAGTTGAGGAAGATGACGTAGACTGCAAAGCCGAGCGCGATTAGCGTCGGGAACAGGTAAACGTCGGCGCCCAGGATGGTGTAGAGCTTGACGGCGCGCAGCCACTCAAGACCGGGCAGGCTGCCGAACATCTCGGACACGAGGGTCGAGATGGCGATGGCCTCCCACGGGCACAGGATGCCGTTGCCCAGAGCCAGGAGCCATCCGGTGATGTAGCTCAGCGTACGGCCAAAGCTACGGTCGACGTACTCGACGATGCCGCCCGAGATGGGGATGGCAGCCGTGAGCTCACCGAAAACAGCTCCGACGGGCACGAGGAAGATTGCACCCAAGAGGAATGCGATCATAGCGGGAACGGGGCCGCCGCCCACGACCATCCAGTCGCCGACCTGCAGAACCCAGCCGGTTCCGATGATGGCACCAAAGCCGATGGTGAAGAAGTTCCAGAGCGAGAGCGTTTTCTTCATACCGCCGTTATCCTCGACTGCAACTTCCGCGTTCTTGTCCGCCATTGTTCCCCTCCTTTCCTTTTTGACGCCCTTTAGCGTCACCCCTTGCGCAGCCTGTCTAGCTGCGCGCTTTTATTTCATGGCTTTACAATACGACCTTGGCGCCACGCTGCCGCTTATGGCTCGACCGAAGGCAGAACCGCATAACGAGCGGCGCCGTTTTTGGGACGAACGGCGAGAGATGCCGCTCGTTGCGAGCATCCGTTTTGATGGCGCGATCCGCCCCGTTAGAGAAGGGTGTCGCTTAATGGCGCCGAGCTTGCCCCGTTCGTGCCGTTTACCGAGCTTTTGGCGCATGTGAGCATTTGTTGCGCATCTTTTTTGTAGGATAGACAGGTTATACATGAGGCAAGGCGGTGCAAATGGCATACGGTTTTAACGATGGCGACCAACGGCGACAGAGCGTTCGCCTTGCTGGCCGCACCACGCCGGCGCCCCGAAGCACTACGCCGACACCCCGAAGCACCACGAGCAGCAACCCGCAACGCCCTCAAGAGCGCCCCAGGCCCTCGTCTCGACAGCAAACGAGCAAGACGCGTCAGAGCGACCGTCCGAGCACGGGCAGTCGCTCGGGCACAAGCGCGCAGCAGGATAGCCGCCTGGGCGCGCGCACTCGACAGCGTCAGGCCGAGGTTCCGCAACTGCGCCGCAACGGTCGTCGCCAGCCCGGCATCCATATCAACCGCTTCTTTTCGCATCCCCTAGGCGGGCGTGGCGGCAAGCCTTACCGCTCGGCATCGCGCGCGAGCGCTCCGGCTCTGCCAGTTCGACGACTTCACCTCGCACTGTGCTCTATCCTCGCCTGTCTGGTCTTTGTGTTTATGAGCTCCTGCGTGTCCCATGGCTCGGCCGGCCTTGAGCCCACCGCCGAGGACAAGCTGCTCATGGCACCAGTCGCACCCGGCTATTCTTTCGCTTTTTCGACCCCGCGCTCGCAATGGCAAGCCGGCACCATGCCTCATATCTATCAGATCGACCCTGCGTGGTCGGAGCTGCCTTACGCCGGTGGCACCATTCGCCAAAATGCCTGCGGGCCTACGTGCCTCACCATGGTCTATATCTTTAAGACGGGACGCACCGATATGACCCCCGTCGATATGTGCGCGCTTTCCGAGGCGGGCAATTACGCCCCCACCGGCGCCACCGAATGGTCGTTTATGACGAGCGGCGCGTGGCAGTTGGGACTTAACGGAACGGAGCTCCATAACGATCGCGACTCAATGACACAGGCGCTGCGTTCGGGCGCGCCCGTCATCGCCGCCGTTCGGCCGGGCACCTTTACCAGCGTTGGCCACTACATTGTGCTTTACGGCATTGACGACGCCGACCAGATTGAAGTCTACGATCCCAACTCGGCAAGCCGCAGCGCCCGCCGCTGGGGCATCGTAGAGGTCCTCAACGAAATCGAAGCCATGTGGGCCTACTACTAGTCATTGGGGACAGACTTAGTCATTGGGGACAGACTTAAATGAGTGGTCTCTGGCTGCCCGGAACTGCTGGCACGGAAAATGCATCCCGCTTTGAAGTTCGATAGCGGGATGCGCTTTCCGCGCACGGCCTGTTTGGGAAGCTGGGGGCCACTTTTCGGCTAAATTCCGGGATGTACTTTCCGGTTGAGGGCCTCAAAGGAAACTGTGCCCCGCTTTGGACACTCATTGTGGGATGCACTTTCCGCAGTTGATTGGTGCCACTCATTTAAGTCTGTCCCCAATGACTACCGATAGCAAAAGCCCCGCAGTCGGAGCGGACTGCGGGGCTCATGAAGAGAGGCTAGTTTGTGGGCGTCTTGCCTGGCGCCCACGAGAGATGCAACAGAGTAGAGACTACTCGTGGATGCGGGTACCGGAGAGGCCGGCCATGGTCTCGGCGGCCTTGTCCAGGGCGCCGATGATGCAGGTGCGGCCCTTGCGGGAACGGGCGAACTTGATGGCAGCGCGGACCTTGGGCTCCATGGAACCCTTGCCGAACTGGCCCTCGTCGGCCAGACGCTCGGCCTCGTCGGCGGTGATGTCCTCGAGCTCCTCCTGGTTGGGCTTGCCAAAGTTGATGGCGACATGCTCAACGGCGGTCAGCAGGAACAGAACGTCGGCGTCGCAGTCCTCGGCCAGCAGCTCGCCGCCCAGGTCCTTGTCGATGACGGCGGGAACGCCCTTGTAGCAACCCTTGTTCTCGTAGTCGCGGACAACGGGGATGCCGCCGCCACCGCAGGCGATGACGATGAACTCGTTGTCGAGCAGGTTGAGGATGGAGTCAGCCTCGACGATCTTCTTGGGATCGGGGGAAGCGACAACGCGACGCCAACCGCGGCCGGAATCCTCGACGAAGACCTTGGAGGGGTCCTCGGCCATGAACTCCTTGGCCTGCTCCTCGGTGTAGAAGGGGCCGATGGGCTTGGTCGGGTTCTTGAATGCGGGATCGTCCGGGTCGCACTCGATCTGGGTGACGACGGTGGCGGCGTGCCAACGCTTATAGCGCTTGTGCATCTCGCGGCCGATGCCCTGCTGCAGGTGATAGCCAATGTAGCCCTGGGACATGGCGCCGCACTCGGGCAGCGGCATCTCGGGGGTGCCGATGGCGTCGTGGGCGGCGGCGAAGGCGTTCTGGATCATGCCGACCTGCGGGCCGTTGCCGTGGGTGATGATGATCTCGTTGCCCTGCTCGATAAGGCCGAGGAGGGCGTGGGCGGTGTTGCTCACGGCCTCGATCTGCTCAACGGGGTTGTTGCCGAGGGCGTTGCCGCCAAGGGCGACGACAATACGATCGGGCTTGCCAAGAGGCTTAGACATTGCTGGAATCCTTTCTGTAAAAGGCCTACAACCCATTAATAACCCGCGTCCGTGCGATACGCGAGTTTATTAAGGTTTATATTCTCTTTATCGCTCATTTTATTCATTTTGAAAATAGCGGAACGGTGAACGGTCGTTTTTATCCGCTCAGCGTACAGAACCCCAGCTCAAGCATATCTACGCCATTTACGTGCAACTTTATTTTAATAGAGCAGGGATTAGACCAGATTATGCAAACTATATTTTTGCTAAACACAAAACAGGCAGCGCAATATCTTACTCGCACTATACGAGATTCTATGCACTTATAAGTCGAGTATGCACCCCTGCAAAAACAAGGGGCTTTTCATCCAGCAAAAGGAATAAAGAAGAGCTCCGAAAAGGCGGCAACAGCCAAGTCCCCCATCCATCCCCAAAGCGGCGCGAGGTTTCGCGGCAAAGCCGCGAAACAGCGAAGGGGACGGAATTCCCGGCCAACTACGTCCTTCATCCGCCCACACAATCCGAGGACGTAGTCGTAGCAGGATCTGAGGGCTGACCTTCGCGGACACTCCGCAGGACGAAAGAACCCCCGCCGCACGTAGTGCGCAGCGGGGGTTCTTTCATGTCCGAGG
>CAKUGH010000036.1 GCA_934654605.1 uncultured Collinsella sp.
CCCGGAGGAGTTCCGGAGCCAGCCCCTTGCGGCGTAGTTCTTATTTAAGCCGTCCAAGTTTTGGGGTGCAGTTCACTTACGCCGAGCCCCGTTTTTACACGGTTAGTTAGTTATCCAGCACGCGAGCATATCGGCCAGCATTACGCTGCCGCGAACACTCCCAAGCCCGTTCCGATGATGCAGATCGCAAAGATGCCCAAGATGATCCAAATGGTCTTGGCGCCCTTTTTGTACAGGGCGACGCAGGCGAAGGTTGCCAGCAAAGGCAGCAAGCCAGGGAAGATCGAATCGAACAGATCCTGCAGGACAATCTCCGAGCCACCCACGTCAAAGGTCAAAGCGGTGGACAGCGAAACCTGTGCCGCGATCATGGCGCCGATAACGGTCATTCCGAGAACGCCGGCAGCGTGCGTCATGCGAGACATAAGGTTGTTCTCTTCGGACTGCTGCAAAAATTTGGTTCCCAGGTCGTAACCCAGATGGGCCGCGACAATACGCGTTGCGAAGTTAATCACCGAGTAGATGAGCGCGTACACGATGGGGCCGAGCGGGTTGCCCGTCGAAGCGATGCCAATACCAATGCCGGCGGCGACCACGCGGAACGTTCCCCAGTAGAACGAATCGCCAATGCCGGAAAGCGGTCCCATGAGGCCGACCTTCATGGCGTTGATCGAGGACGTGTCGAAGTTCTCATCGACCGCAGCCTGCTCCTCCATAGAAACCGTCAGGCCGGCGACAAACGGAAGCACGTGGGGCGTAATGTTAAAGAACTCGGTATGACGGTCGAGCGCCGCATAGTAATCGTCGTCGTTAGGGTAGATCTTTCGCAGGGGCTTCTGGATGGTGTACATAAAGCCCATTGCCATCATCTTGTCGTACGACTGCGAGCACTGGCTCGTAAACTGGCGAAGGAACATGCTCCGATACATATCGGGGGTCATAATCGCGTCCTTCTTGGCCTCTTTGAGGTCGGTGTTCTGGGTAGCCATTAGAAGTCCTCCTCTTCATCTGCAGCAACCGTCTGCGGACCGGACGAGCCCTCGCGGAAGGCCAGGAGCAGCGCGACGCAAATGGCAGCTGCGGCGACGCCGACCACGTCCATCTTGAGGTAGATGACCATAATGAAGCCGATGAACAGCCAAGGAAGCAGCTTGTTGTCGCCCATGGTCCTAATAAGCAGAGCGAAGCCGATGCAGACCATGACGCCGGACGCAACGTTGAGGCCGTCCATCACAAACTGCGGAATCGCGTTGAGCGCGTTGTTGATGAGGTCGGCACCAAAGAACAGCGAGCCAAACACCAGCAGTGCAGATGGAATGCCAATCGACAGCGGCACGATGGTCAGGTGGTACAGATTCGCCTTGGCAAGATCACGGTTTGCCAGAGCGGCCTCAATCTTCTTGCAGGCAAAGGCACCCGGAACGGCGTAGCAGAAGTTGCGCCACACCTGAAGGAAGACGGAGACGGGAAGGGCGAGCGCGACGGCAGTTGCCGTGCCCGTGCCCGTAATGACGGCGAACGCACAGCCAAGTACGCCAGAAGCGTAGACCTCGGGAGGCACCGCCGCGCCAACCATGATAGCGCCCATGAACATGGACTCCAAAGCAGCGCCGACGATAACGCCCTGCTGGACATCGCCAAGGATCAAGCCGACGAACAGGCTCGTAAACAGCGGACGACCAAGCATCGTAATGCCAAATAATTGCTCGTCCATGGACGCAATAAATGCGACCAGTGCAACTAGAAGATACTGGACAACCATTTCGATCAACCCCAGAAATAGGCCTGCAGGCGAGGCGTTCTGCGCAGCTCGCCTGCAGACAACAGCAGTAATTTGAGAGGATTAGTAGTTCATCTGGTGATAGTAGCGACGCGTGGTGAGCGGGTGGTTGCGGACGTGCTCGAGGTGGCAGCTCAGGCGCTCGGTGATGGTGTAGGTGACCATCGGGGAGACGATCTTGCGGAACTCGGGGTCGCTGAACGGCAGCTCGACCTCGGCGGTGTCGAACTTGTTCACGCGGACGTTGACGCCCTTCTCGTCGGCGAGCATGTGGGTGAAGTTGTCGACGCGGTCCATGAGCTTGCGGGTGTCATCCTCGCCGTAGAGCATGATGAGGCTCGTGCCCTCCTCGCACAGCTCGATGGTGCCGTGGAAGAACTCGGCGGCGTGGATGGACTTGGTCTTGATCCACTGCATCTCCTCGAGGATGCACATGGCGTAGTCGTAAGCCTCGCCCCAGAGCATGCCGGAGCCGATCACCATGTGGTAGTCGGTGTCCTTGAAGTCCTCGGCCATGGCGGCGCAGCGCTCGTCCTGGGCGTCCTTAGCCTTGATGAGGAACGGGGCGATGTTGCCGAACTCCTCCATGAAGGTGTCGTACTTGGGGAAGGCGCCGGCGTTCTTGAGGAAGCGGGCGACCAGCGTGATCTGGTAGGTGTAGATGGCCTCGCACAGAACGTCATCCTCGGCGAAGCTGAAGAACTTGTAGTTGGCGTACTCGGTGGCCGGGGTGTTGTCGTTGGAGACATACATCAGCGTGCGGGCGCCCTGCTCCTGGCAGAACTTGGCGGCCTCGATGATCTCGGGGGTGGTGCCGGTACGGGTGGAGAAGACGCAGACCGAGTCCTTGTTGAAGGTCTTGGGCGGGCAGGCGAGGAACTCTGCGGCGATCTCGCAGTGGACGTCGACGTCGGCCGTGGTGGTCTCGACCCAATACTTCATCGGGAGCGTGTGAGCCCAAGTGCCGCCGCAGCCAATGAAGAAGATGTTGGAATAACCCTGCTCGCAGACTTCGTCTACGGCAGCCTCAATCTGAGGACGGAGAGCGAGGGCATCGCTCACAACCTTCTCGTAACGAGGCTCATCGAAATTGAACATCCCTTACTCCTAACTCACTTGGATGAACCCTTCATTCATCCCATGACGTTATAATACTTTATATAACTAACTATGCAAGAACTATTTCGGACTTTTTTAGATATTTCTTTAATAAAAAGCCCGCCGATCAAATAATCGACGGGCTAAAGAAAGGAGGACATAGTCAATAAACGCTGGACAATGGCATGTTTCCGGCTAGAAAACGTCCTTGGCAAACACCTTAGAGTCGTTGGGGACCTGACGGATTTCGATGACAACGCCATCACCGACAAGCTCTTGGATATGCTCGGCATCGGTTTCGGTCGCAAAGATCGCAGGGGTCGGATGGAGCGTGGTCTCGGGCGTCTTTTTCGTTCCGCCCAGATTGATCTCTTTGATGTCCTTGCATCCCCTGGCGAGACGATAGGCGTCCTCGATCGTCTCAACGATGATGAACAGCGAATACTTGTCGGTGACGCCACTGTTGAGCGCCTCGATGGCCGCGTTCACGTCTTTAATGACGAGCTTCACGCCGTTGGGGCGGGCCAGCCTCAAGGCGGCCTTTCTCATGTCGTCTTTTGCCACGGCATCGCTGGCGAGCAGGATGCAATCGACATCCAGCGCATGCGTCCAAGACATGGCAACCTGGCCGTGAATCAATCGGTAATCGACCCTCATAAGCTTAATCATCGTAATCATCTCCGCACGTAATAAAAAAATGACAGGGTTGAATTTATCGTTAGAGCTCGAGCTAGAACTCTTCTTCTTCGACATCGGCGAGCATGTCCGCAGCCTCGCAAAGCTGGATAAACGCGCGCGACCCCTCGACCGCCGCCTTGGCTTTGCCCTCTTCGAGGGTGTCCAGCTGCGTGACCATTTCCACCAGCAGCGGCAAGTTCATTCCGGCGATCAACGTAAACGATCCGGCGGCCTGCCTCTGGATGAACTCATTGTTTACAGACCCGCCGAAGATGTCGGTCACGACAAACCATGTGTCGGCCGGATCTTTCGCATCCATCCACGCATCGATAAGCGCCGCGACATCTCTCGAATCGTCATCGACGTAGGCGCACAGACACTCGATTCGGTCGTTGGCACCCATCAGAATCTCGAGAGAGCTCTTCATACCTTGGGCGAGATAGCCATGACTCGCTAGCAATATCTTATTCATAGTTCTCCAATATCAATAAGACGTACTATATTGTCATAACAAAGTATATTAGCAATCTCCCTTTTGCGGTGCGTCAATTCTCTAATTCCGCGAACGGTAACAATTGGTCGGTAAAACGGCCGCTCCTTTTACAGAACGGCCGTCCTTACTTACAGATAGAACTTCAGTCGCTCGGTGCAGTACACCTGACGGGAGATAAAAAGCGGCTCACCGCTAGGTGCATAGCGCCTGTCGACAAATAAGAGCAGGGAGGAATCCAGCTCCACGTTAAGGTATGCCGCCTCGATCTCACTCGCGTAGCAAACCTCGAGCGTACGCGTGTTGGGGCCCATCTTGATCCCGTGGCGATCGAGCACCGCCATGAGCGAATCGTCCAGGGGCTCATGCTCCAAGAAAGAAAGCGCATCAGAGTAGCTGTTGGTCTCGAGCATCGTGGGCTTGCCGTCCACAAGACGCAGGCGGCGACTGCGCAGCACCTTCTGGGCATCGTCGACACCAAGGAACTTTGCATCTCGCAGGCTTGGGAAGTCCCAGCCCATTTCGAGTACCCTGGTAGAGGCCTGTTTTCCCGCTAGCTGGCACGAGTGGGTGAAGCTCTCGCGGTCGTCTGCAGCATACATTTGCGTGTCAGCCGAAACGAACGTGCCCTTGCCGCGGGCTCGCTCTACGAGTCCGGCATCTTCCATTTCTTTAATAGCGGAACGAACGGTGATTCGGCTGACGCCGAATTGCTCGATAAGCTCCGTCTCGGTCGGGAGCTTGTCTCCCGGTCGGTACGTGCCGTTGGCAATCTGATCAGAAAGCGCACGAACGATTTGCTTGTACAGGGGCACAACACTATTTGCTTCAACCATATCAACCATACCTTTGCAAGGAATCAGCAGCTTATAGATAGATGACTTATATTGTATTAAAACTTTTTAGGGGTCCATATATTTCCTAAATGATTCGGCAAGCGGGGTGTTATTTCACTTTAGCGGAGTGCAGCAGCTATCCGCGGCATGTGTCGTCAACCCAGCACGGCCGTCCACCAACATCGTTGTCAGTTCGTCGCAGGGCCGCGGCCCCATATGGGTATACTCTCCAGGATTCGACTCGATTCGTCCCCGTTGGGGCGTCAAAGGAGACTGCATATGCCCACCACTTCAACCGACCCGCGCGCCGCTGCCGCCGCGCTACTGGTACCCGGCACCACCTGCCACGGCTTTGCCGTCGAGCGCTGCGAGACCGTGCCCGAGCTCGATTCGGACGCCTACGTGCTGCGCCACACCGCCTCGGGCGCGCGCCTGCTGTACCTGGCGTGCGACGACGAGAACAAGGCCTTCGCCATTGGCTTTAAGACGCCGCCGGCCGATTCCACCGGCGTGTTCCATATTCTTGAGCACTCGGTGCTGTGCGGGTCGGCCAAGTTTCCCGTCAAGGAGCCGTTCGTCGATCTGATCAAGAGCTCCATGCAGACGTTCCTCAACGCCATGACCTACCCCGACAAGACCATCTACCCCGTCGCCACCACCAACGAGCAGGACCTGTACAACCTGATGGATGTGTACCTGGACGCGGTGTTCAACCCCGCCATCTACACCAAGCCCACCATTTTTGAGCAGGAGGGCTGGCACTACGAGCTGGACCTGCCGGAGAGCGAGGACTGCGAGGGCGACGCCGGTGAGGCCCGCGCCCAGGACCTGCACGCGGGCACGCTGCGCTACAACGGCGTGGTGTTCAATGAGATGAAGGGCGCGTTGTCCGACCCCATGAGCGTGCTGGACGACGCCGTCAACGCCGCGCTCTATCCCGATACCGCCTATGCGCACGAGAGCGGCGGCGACCCGCGCGCGATCCCCACGCTCACCTACGAGCAGTTCCTGGACACGCACGCGCGCCATTACAATCCTTCCAACTCTTATATAACGCTCTACGGCGACCTGGACGTAGACCGCGCGCTGGCGTTTTTGGACGAGCGCTATCTGTCGCAGTCGAGCGCCGCGAGCCGCCGCATGGACGCCGCCGTTGCCGCCGGCGAGGATCCGTCCGCGCTGGCGCCCAACGCGCTGGACGTTCAGGCGCCCGTGACCTGCGAGTACAAGCGCGTGGAGATGGCCACCACGCGCGAGAACGCCATGGTGGGCCTGGGCCTGGTGCTGGGCCGCGCGCTCGACCGCAAGCGCACAATCGCGGCGGATATCCTGTTCGAGGCGCTGCTGGGGTCCAACGAGGCGCCGGTCAAGAAGGCGATCCTTGCCGCAGGCTTGGGCGGCAACGTGGTGAGCTACACCGCGGCCGAGTGCCTGCAGCCCTATGAGCTCATCATGCTGCAAAATGCTCAGCCCGACGTGGCGCGCGAGCTGCGCCGCGTGTTCCAGGACGCCTGCCGCGACCTGTGCGAGCACGGCGTTCCGCGCGAGCGCCTGGAGGCCATCATCAGCAGCAACGAGTACGACCTGCGCCAGCGCGACTACGGCATCGCCGACGGCGTGGCCATTGCGTGCGACGCGCTGAGCACGTGGCTCTACGATGACGACGCCGCGACGCTGGCGCTCAAGTACGGTCCGGTGTACGAGGAGCTGCGCGGCGAGCTGGACGGCAGCTACTTTGAGGATCTGTTGCGCGAGCTGGTGCTGGAGAACGATCACATGGCGCTGGTCGAGCTGGTGCCGGTGGACGTCGCCGAGGGTGCGGAGAACGCCGAAGCCGCCGAGCTGGCTGCCAAGCACGACGCCATGACTGATGCCGAGCTGGCCGATGTGGTCGAGCGCACGGCCGCGCTGCGTGCAGCGCAGGAGGCCGAGGACACGCCCGAGGCCGAGGCCACGCTGCCGCGCCTGCGCGTGTCCGACATTGGCGAAGCGCGCCCCGAGCCGCCGCTCGTCGTGGACACAACCGCGCCCATCCCCTGTCTGCGTCACGGCATTCCCACCAATCGCTTGGCCTACGCCATGCAGTATTTCGACCTGAGCTGCGTCTCGTTTGAGGACCTGCCCTACGTGACGCTGCTCTGCCGCCTGCTCAAGCAGCTGCCCACGCGCGAGCATTCGGCCGAGGAGCTCGACAACCTGCTCGCCGGCAAGCTGGGCTTTTTGAGCTTTACGACCGAGGTCATGACGCAGCCCGACGTGGACGGCGTGCGCCCCTACCTGCTGGTGAGCGCCGGCGCCCTGTCCGAAAAGATCGATGCGCTGGCGAGCCTGCCGCGCGAGGTGTGGTCGAGCACGCTGCTGCTCGATGCTGACGCCGACCGTGTGCGCGACGTGCTCACGCAGATTCGCATTGGGCTTGAGCAGGGCTTTATCAACAACGGCCACTCGGCGGCGCTGGGCCGCGCGATGAGCTACAGCTCGCCTTCGGCCGTGGTGCGCGAGCAGCTCTCGGGCGTGGACTTCTACCTGTTCCTGCGCGATCTGCTCGAGCACTTTGACGAGCGCTTGGACGGGCTGCGCGCCAAGCTTGCTGAGCTGGCGGGCCGCATCTTTGTGGCCGATGGCTGCATGGCGAGCTTTACCGGCAGCGATGAGGACTTTGACGCGTACTGGGATGCCGCAGGCGACCTGGGGCTGGGCGTGGGCGACGGCACCGGTGCTAGCCGCGGCGCGCTCGTGGTGCCGGCGCCGTGCGACCGCCACGAGGCCTTCGTCATCCCCAGCGATATCTGCTTTGCGGCGCGCGCCTGCGACCCGCGCCGTCTGGGCATTGACGTGACGGGCGCCTGGGCGGTGGCTGCCAACGCACTCTCCTACGACTACCTGTGGAACGAGATCCGCGTGAAGGGTGGCGCGTACGGCTGCGGTTTCCGCGCGGCCGGCGAACGTCAGACGGCGTTCTACACCTACCGCGACCCGGCGATCGATCCTTCGATTGAGCGCGTGGAACGCGCAGGCGAATGGCTCGGCAGCTTTGAGCCCGACGAGGCCGCCTTTGAGGGCTTTATCGTGAGCTGCGTGAGCGGTATGGATGCGCCGGTGAAGCCGTACGCGCTCACCAAGCGCCGCAACACGACCTACCTGGCAGGGCTCGATCCGCACGCACGTGAGGAGCGTCGCGCCCAGATGCTCGCCGCCACGCCCGAGGAGCTGCGTTCGCTGGGCGCCGACGCAACGCGCATCGCAGTCGAGTCGCCCACCTGCGTCTTTGGCGGCCGCGAAGTCATCGCCAAGAGCAACGCCGGCTTCAACGTAGTCGACCTGCTCGCCTAACGCACCAAGCAAAAACCACCACGAAGGGGACAGGCACCTTTGTGGTGGTTTTGATGGCTGTTGAGCTGTACTACAACGCCGCGGCGATTGCTTCGGCCACAAATTTATTAAGCGATTCACCCTTCTTTGCCGCTGCCAGCGCCGCTTGCTTATGAAGCTCGGAACCCGTTCTCACGTTGAACGAACCCTTAAAAGCTCGTTCGGGCTCCTTGCCCTTCTCGGCGCAAAGCTCAAGGTAATCATCGACGGCGTCGTGGAAGCACTGCTCCACTTCTTTAACCGTAGAGCCTTCAAACACAATTGCATCCCTAATGCCGGCAACCATTCCGGTTAACACATGTTGCTCGGCATCGAACTCGACCGGGGCAAAATAGCCCTTGTAAGCCAAAACGTTACTCATGGCTACCTCCGACATCCTGTAGAAATCGAACAATGTTTCGGATGGTCCCTGCCGTCAATTCGTCAGATGGATGAGGCGCGTGCATCACAAACATCCTGCCGTCCGATGGCCTGTAAAAGCGAATGCGCGATCCGGATGTCTTGCCTTTGTTGTCCATCTCAAAGCCATATGAGGCCATAACTTTAAGAAAGTCAGCGTATCTATACGTCGAAGGACAGCCAAACAGTTGAGCGATAAGTTTATCGGTCCGAGTCATCCCGCCCCACATTCTGCAACTATATTCTAGTTGCGATTTTCATCCAATGCAAGCATGTCAACTATAGAACAAATGTACGTATAGAACAAGCGTTCGTATCGCCTCAAAGGTGCCTGTCCCCTTTGTGGTGGTTTGCGGGTGAGCTGTTACTTGAGGAACGGGTTTGGCGTGGCTGCCAGCGGATTGAGCTTGTACATCCTTGCAAAGCACTCGCGACCATAGTCGGAATCGTTGCTCCAGCTGCCGTGGTCGACATCGTACTCCGCATCTAGGCGAATCCACTCCTCCGGCTTGTTCTTCTCGTGCTTGTTGCAGAAGTAGCGCTGGTACTCTACCTCGTGCTCAAACTCAAACTCGGCATCCGAACCGCGACCAGCATACTCGTCGACCGACGTCAGGTTGCCGTGCTCGTCGTAATAGAACTCCGCATATCCGCCGCGCTCGGACTCGATCCGGTCGATCTTTCCGTCGCTGTACGAATAATTCACGGCGGCGAACGACGAGCTCAGCGAACCGTAATCGTTGCCATGCGTGTCATATGCCACGGGCGAGACGCGCGAAATGTTTCCGTCCTTGTCGTACTCGTAGCTCATCGTGAGCGTCCATCTGGTGCCCGCGGTGTCGCCCTGGCTGTCCGTGGTGAAGGACGTCACGCGACCCTTGTCGTAGCCGTACGAATAGACGACCGTTCGAGGATTGGCCGGACTGGTCTCGGTGTCGGTCACCAGGTTGCCGCCCTGATAGACAAAGGTACTTGCGCTCTCGCCGTAGCCCGCACTGGTCGTCTTGTCGATCAGATTTCCGTCCGCGTCGTAGGTAAACGTCGTGGTGCTCGACGCATCGCTTATGTCGCCATCGCTATCGATGCGTGTAACGTTGCCGTCGGCGTCGTACGTAAACGTGTTGATGTTCACGTAGCCGCCCGCCCGATCTTCCTCAATCTCCGAGACGCGGTGAGACTCATCGTGCTCAACGCTGTAACTCATACCGCCGCCCTGCTTGACGGCGGTCGTGTACCCCGTGACATAGCCGTTCTTATCGCGCTCGATCTCATAGATATCGCCGTACTGGTCCGATTTATCGGTGCCTTCGTAGGACACCGGCAGCCACAGCTCCTCGAGCTGCGTGTCCTTAATGCCGCTAACCTTCGTGTCCTGCGGCAGCGCCAGCGTTGCGAGCTTCTTTTTACCCGAGAGGTCGATGCTTTTGAGTTCCTGGGCGTTTTTGAGGTCGAGCTTCTCGATGTCGTCGCAGCCGTCCAGGTTAACGACGGTGACGTTGCTCGCCGAGTTGAGGTCGACCGTCTTAAGGTCGCCGCAGCCCGAAAGGTCCAGGTTGGCCAGCTTGTCCCCGCCGGATTCCACGCTGACGACGTTGGGGAACACCTTACCCAGGCCCTGCGTCGACGTGACGCCGTCCAGCTCGACCGACGTCACCGCCTTGGCCTCGTCGTTCGAAATGCGTCCGTCGCCATTGGTGTCGTATTTGGTCGAGACGAGCGCGCGCATGCCGCTGTCCGGGAAGGTTTTCTCGTCGATTGGTGTGGTCGCGACTTGGGTGAAGTAGAACAGCGCGCCGCCGCCGATACCCGCCGCCACGGCAAGAACCGCGGCAATCGTGATCAACGGCTTCTTGGAACGCTTGCGCCGCGCGGGCTGCTGCACGGGCACGTATTGCTGAGAGGCGGGCGCGGCAGGCTGGGGCTGCTGCGAGGTCGCGACCTGGTCGGGCGCTACAGGCGCGCCGCATACGGGGCAAAAGAGGGCGTCGTCGACAAGCTGCACGCCACACGAGCGACAAAACATGGTGGGCTCCTTTCGGTCCATTCCTTCCACCATGAAGGTAAACCGGAAACCGTGGCCCTTGTTGCGCAACATTCAGCCCAAACCACCACAAAGGGGACAGGCACCTTTGTGGTGGTTTGGGTCAAAATAAACCTGTCCCTTTTTGGTAGGTTTGGGAGAAGGTGGCTGGGATGGATAAGGCTGAATTGCGGCGGGTGGTGATTGCTCGGCGCGATGCGATTGAGCTGGATGTGCGAGCGGCGAAGTCTGCCACCGTTTGTGCACGGCTCGTTGAGCTGCTGGAGCGCGCGGACACCGCGGCCCCGCGCACCGTTGCCGTCTATGCCGCCATGGGCTCCGAGGTTGATCCTGCCGCATTTGCCGTCGCTGCCGCCGCACGCGGCTGGCAGGTGGCCTATCCGTGCATACTCTCGGCAGCTGACGCCGCGGCTTGTGGCCAGCGCATGTGCATGCGAGCAGTCGCCGCCGGCGACGTCGGCACGGCTCCGTTTATCGCCCATCCTACGCGGGTCTTCGTGACCACGGACATCAATAGCGACCGCTTTCCCATCGTGCCTGCCGAGGCACTCGACATGATCGTTGTGCCGCTCGTAGCCTTCGATCGCACCGGCGCACGCCTAGGCTACGGCGGCGGCTGCTATGACCGCTACCTGCCCACGGTCTCGGCATCGTGCCACATCATCGGCATCGCCTTTGACGAGCAACGCGTCGAGCACGTTCCCACCGACGCCCACGACCTGCCGCTGCCCAACATCATCAGCGCCTAAATGCCAGCGCACGTACCCCACAAAATGAGAGTGGATAATCTCCCGTTTTGAGCCCTCCATCGAGCCAAAAGCGGGAGATTATCCACCCTCATCGTGTGAACGTCCGATTTTCCACGCTCGTGGAGCACATGTCCGAAAATCCACGCTCATACGGGCGCGGGCACCCCGCGACAGTCTCAACTCACACGCGGCACGCCGGCAACCTTAAGCTTGCGATCGAGCTTTGTCGGGTCTTTCAGGTCATCCCAGCACAAGCGCACAACCTTGCAGTTATCGAGCATCGAAAGTCTCGACTCGCGCTGGCGCTCGTCAAATTGCACCTTTGCGAGCTTGCCCTCCTCCACTGCCTTCTCACTTTTAATGAATCCGTCGAACTCCCCGATAATCAACCGGTCGCCCACGCGCCACAAGTAGTCAACGCGATATGGCTTTCCCGGCTCAACCGGGTCGAACAGCTCAACCTGCAGCTCCGGAACCTGCCAGCCGCGCTCGATCATCAAAGCGCGCGCCTTGGACTCGCCGCCGCTTTCCGACAGGCCATCGGCATACTGCGCAACCCTGCGCGCCGTCACAACACCGCGGCGATTCAGGCCAAGCTTGTCGATCGTCGCAATGAGATGCTGCTTAGACATAAGTTGCTCGTGAAGCACCGAGTCCGCAATGATCAGGCCCTCGACAAACGACGCATCGACCAGGCAATCCGTTATCGTCTGGTCGATATCGGTCACGGCAATATCCATCTCGCTGGCCCGCGTGCGCCGGATATAGCGATGGCGAACGATCTTAGAGCCCGGCGTCGTCGATTGCGTCGGCATCACGGCAATATGGATGTGCGTCAAATTGGCATACGAGACCGAAAGGCCGTAAATCGCGGCCGCCGTATAGGAGCAGAATGTCCAGTCGGGGTGCTTTTGCGCGAGCGCCCGCACCCGGAGCAGGTAGCGCTGCCGAAACTTGAGCTCGGACCAATATTCCGGGCGCGCATACAGCCCTGGCATGACCACCTCGAGACTCCCCGCCGCCACCCGTCGCTCAATCTGCTTTGCCTCCGCCGCCGTACGCGCGTACACGCAGCTCATCTGCTGCTCGCATGCTTTGATATGGCTCGCAAGCCTTTGATGCGCCGTCGCGTTTCCCATGTCGCCTCCCAGCTCTTGGACGGCGCAAACGTACCAGACGGTTTCATGCGGAGTCTGACCAAATGCCGACCAAAAGCCGACCAAATGCTTGACGGTTTTAAACGCTTTCAGCTAATGACGTATTTCCGCAGGTAGAGCGATTGCCGAAAGGTCCCTGTCTCCACATTTAGAGGCCTTTATTCCATATGTTTCTCGGAAAGAAAATGTGCTGCGGTTCGAAACTACCTATTTTGCGACGTTGCCCGCACGTGCTCGGCGCGCAACGGGCTACCAGCTCGGCACATGCCCAGAAATTGAGAGTGGATAATCTCCCACTTTGAGCCAGCTATCAAGCCAAAAACGGGAGATTATCCACCCTCATCGTGTGAACGTCCGAAAATCCACGCTCGTGTGTCCAGATTTCCTCGCTCGCCGCGCGCCACGGCCACAGCAGCGGCACCGCCCCAGCCTAGTGCTCCTCGCCGGCGCGGGCTAGGTCGTAGGGCGTGGTCTGGTAGACGTAGTAGTTGAGCCAGTTGGTGTAGAGCAGCTGAGCCTGGCTGCGCCAGACGTTGAGCGGCTCGGCCGAGGGGTCGTCGTTCGGGAAGTAATGCGCCGGCACTTGGGGGTTGAGCCCGCGCTTCACGTCGCGCTCGTACTCCAGGCGCAGCGTGTCGGTATCGTACTCGGGGTGACCAAATACAAAGAAGCGGCGGCTGTCGGTCGACTTGACGATGTACAGGCCCACTTCGTCGGACACGGCCACGACCTCAAGCTGCGGCTCGGCCTCCACGTCCTCACGGCGCACATCGGTGTTGCGCGAGTGCACGGCATAGAAGCGGTCATCGAAACCGCGCACCAGCGGGCTTTGCGGCTTCACCAGATAATGCTCGAACACGCCGCTCGCCTTAGCCGGCAAATCGTACTTCTGAATACCGTAATGGTGATACAGGCCCGCCTGCGCGCCCCAGCAAATGTGCAGCGTGGAGTGCACGTGCGTGGTTGACCAGTCCATGATCTGGCAGAGCTCGGGCCAGTAGTCGACCTCCTCGAACGGCATCTGCTCCACGGGCGCGCCCGTGATAATCAGGCCGTCGTAGTGGATGTCGCGGATGTCGTCGAACGTGCGGTAGAACGTCTCCAGGTGGCCGGCGCTTACGTGCGTGGCCTCGTGCGTTTTGGTGCGTAGCAGGTCCACCTCCACCTGCAGCGGCGTGTTGGAGAGCTTGCGCATGATCTGCGTTTCGGTGGCGATCTTGGTGGGCATGAGGTTGAGGATGAGCACGCGCAGCGGACGGATGTCCTGGTGCAGCGCGCGGTACTCGGTCATGACAAAGATGTTCTCGCTCTCGAGCTGCGCGGCGGCAGGGAGGGCGTCGGGAATGCGAATGGGCATGGATGCTCCTTACGAGTCAGTTGCAGCTATGGTACAACGAGCGGCCCCATCCACGCGAGCACATCGCCCAGCGATGCCGTCAGCGGCCCAAATCACTCCAAAAGTAGAGATTAAGGCATGTCCCAAAAATCTACGGCGCTTTAGCCTAGCAAAGTGGCAGCAGGACGCTACAATGGTTCGACGCGAAAAACTCGGCCGAAAGGATACGTATATGTACCAGACGCGTAAGATCGGTGTGGTCGGCCAGGGCCACGTAGGAGCACATGTCGCCAACAGCCTGCTCATGCAGGGCATTGCCGACGAGCTGTACCTGTGCGATATCAACGAGGCCAAGGTGACGTCCGAGGTCCAGGACCTGCGCGACTCCCTTTCGTTTGTCCCGTACAACACCAAGATCGTCAACTGCTACGACCACTACGAGGAGCTGGCCTGCTGCGACGTCATCGTCAACGCTGCCGGTAAGGTCGCGCTGGCCGCCGGCAACCGCGACGGCGAGCTGTTCTTTACCACCGACGCCGCCCGCACCTTTGCCAAGCGCATCGTCGATGCCGGCTTCGACGGCATCTTCGTGAGCATCTCCAACCCCTGCGACGTCGTGTGCACCGAGCTGTGGCACCTGACCGGCTACGATCCCAAGAAGATCATCGGCTCGGGCTGCGGCCTGGATTCCGCCCGCCTGCGCACCGAGATCTCCAAGAAGGTCGGCGTGAGCCCCAAGTCCATCGACGCCTACATGATCGGCGAGCACGGCTTTAGCCAGCTGGCTGCCTTTAAGTCCGCAACCATCGCCGGCAAGAGCCTCAACGAGCTCCAGGCCGAGAACCCCGACAAGTACGCCTTTGACCACATGGAGGTCGAGGAGCTCGCGCGCAAGGGCGGCTATGTGACCTACCAGGGCAAGCAGTGCACCGAGTACGCCGTCGCCAACTCCGCCGCGCGCGTCTGCGCTGCCGTTCTGCACAACGAGCACGCCGTGCTTTCCGCCTCCACGCTCATGACCGGCCAGTATGGCGAGGAAGGCATCTTCACCTCTCTGCCGTGCGTGATCGGCGCTGAGGGCGTCGAGGAGGTCTACACGCTCGACCTGTCCGAGCACGAGCTCGAGGGCTTCCACAAGAGCTGCCAGCACAT
>CAKUGH010000037.1 GCA_934654605.1 uncultured Collinsella sp.
GCGGCCTCGAGCTTGGCGCCAATGCGCTCCATGTCAAAGTTCTCGGTCGCATGCAGCAGCTGATGGCTCCACTCGTGAGCGAGCTCGATGGTGTCGTCGACCTGCTTGACGCTCATGGCAAGCTGGCTCATGTTCATTCCAACGTCATGCATGGGAATCTCCTTATGTTTGGGGCAATCCAGTGGTTCAGATTCTACTACGCCCGCCTTGGGCGCCCCCGCATAAGAAAACGGGTGCGAGTCCGTCTGACCCGCACCCGTTCACTGGGGGCTGTTTGTGTCTACCATACTATCCGTGGTCGCGCGCCCCGCGCCCGGCACTCCGGCGAGCGGTGCGAAACCGCTCATGGACGGCAGATAAGTAACAAGCGTATTACAGATGTTTCTCCAGCAGCGCCTGAAGCCTTGCCTTGGGTAATGCGCCGACCGAGCGGTCGACCTCCTCGCCGTTCTTAAAGACAATCAGCGTGGGGATGCTCATGACGCCAAACTTCATGGCCAGGTCCTGGTTGTCGTCGACGTTGCACTTGGCCACAGCCAGCTTGCCGGCCAGCTCGTCGGCAACCTCGTCTACGATGGGCGAGAGTGAGCGGCAGGGGCCGCACCACGGGGCCCAAAAATCAACCAGTACGGGCAGGCTATCGTTGACGACGGCGTCGAAGTTCTCGGGGGTAATCTGCTTAATGTCAGCCATGGTGACCTCCATAATGCGACGCGGCTCGGCCGCGTAAAACTCAGTACGACCGTGCTTATACCCAGCGGCCCGCAAAGCAACCACTCGCGGGCGGCTCTTTTATATAATGGTGGGCACGCAAACGATTGGAGAGCGCATGCCCACGTCACAAAGCCAGAAAAAAGAAGCCATCGCCCAGGCGGCCGAGCAGGAGCTTGCATCGCTCGCAGGTCGTGGCGTGCGCATCGCGGGCAACGCGTGCTCGCCGATCGTGCTGGTAAAAGGCGATTTAGATGAGGCCGAGCGCTCGGGCGGCGAGTTGGCTGCCGGCGCGGATGGTGCCGCGCTGCGCAAGGCACTTGGGGCTATCGGTTATGCGCCCGAGGACTTCTGTGTGCTGGCAAGCGTCGCCGGCGCGGGCGACGGAGCGGTCGCGGCGGGCGATGCCCTGACGTGTGACCTGTTCCGCGAGGCGCTGGAGACCTTGGACCCCGAGGCGGTGCTGCTGCTGGACAACAGTGCGGCCGATGTCATGCGCGAGACCTATGCCGACATGCTCGTGGCAATCGACGACTTTGACACCGCCATGCTCAAGCCCGGCTTGGTCGCCCATGTGCAGGGGCGCCGCGTGCTGGCGCTCGATGGTTTTGAGGCGGCGCTCACCGACAAGGCCGCCAAGCAGCGCATGTGGGCCTACATCAAGCAACTGACCCCGGCGGCCGCACCGCTGTAACGAGGCTGGCGACAGCGCCGTGGCGGCACTCCCGCACCTCTACATCACGGCGCGCAGCTCAAACCGGTCGCCGTTAATGCGGAACTGGCAGTTGCCGTTCATGCGCTCGACGGCAAGTTTAATGCTCTTGGTGCCAAAGCCGTGCCCAGTGTGCTGAGCCACGGGCATGCCGTCGACCATGTGCGGCGCACGGCCAAACGTGTTGGAAACCAGCAATAGAAGCTGACCGTCTTCGTAGCGAAGGTCCAGGTCGACAAACCGCTTGCCTTCGGGGGCGGCGCTCGCCGCGGCGATGGCATTGTCCAGGGCGTTCGATACCACACTGAATAGATCGACATCGCCCACGTGGACGGTTTCGGGCACGGCGGCGCGCAGGTCGGCGGTGATGCCGTGCGCGTTGATGTCCGCGGAAAGCGACGAGAGCGCAATGTTGACCGTGTCGTTGGCGCAGTAGCGGCGTACAGCGGTGCGGTCGTTGGTCTCGCAGAGCGCGTCGATGCGCTCGAGTGCCTCATCGGTGTGACCCTCTTCGATCAGGGCCGCTAGACCGCGCAGGTAGTGGCGCATGTCGTGACGGAGAACCGAGAGCTCGCGTCCGGACTGGCGCCAGGCTTCGAGCTCTTTGATGGCCGCGCTGTCGCGGGTCGCGAGCATCCAGCGCTCGCGCTCAGCGATTTCCTTTGCCTCGTATTCGCGCAGGTACACGGCAAGAAACATAAGGTAGAAGGCGCAGAGGGCGAACGCCAAAAACTCAACGGTTACCACCGAGCCCGAGTGGAAGAGCGTGGTATAGACGTTGGTGGCGTAGTCGAAGATGTAGTAGACGAGCGGCAGGATGAGCAGAATCTCCAGCTCGGTGGGGTTTTTGATCGCCAGGCGGGGGCCAATGTCGCTTGCCCAATGCAATAAGACGGCAAAGACGCCGAGCGTGGTGATGATACGCGCCACGTAGTACGCGACCTGCGAATCGGTGGTGGCGAATGCGGCGATGCCCATCCAGTTGCTAAACTGGCAGCTCAGGTAGGCACTGGTAACGCCCAGGATGGCGAGCAGCGGACTCAGGCGATAGCGTACGCACAGGTAGACGACAAGCGGCAGATGCACGACGAACGGATAGGCCTGACGGGCGAAAAGCTCGCCGCCGACGGCATTGGCGAGGCCGAATGCGCATCCGGTTGCGGCGCCGACTCCCACCAGCTCGAGCGAATGGCGACCGTTGATCTCGACACCGCACAGAGCCGTCGAGGCAAAGACGCCAAAGAGCAATGTCGTCGCATGGTGGATTGCCCAAAGTACCAGTTCTGCCGAGGAAAGCATCAGCGTCTCCCGCCCTCGAACCGCACCGCAAAGTAGGCGTCTTGGAATCCCTGCTTGCAGCTGCGCGCGAGCGGTATGCACGCGCCCGAGCGCATGACGATTTCCGTGCGGTTAAAGTGGTCGATGTTGCGCAGATTGACCTGGTAGCTGCGGTGGCACTTAAAGAAGGTCGCGTTTTGGGCCAGTCGGTCCTCGATGCTGCGGAACGGCTCGAGCGCCTCGATATCGCGCCCATCGCGCAGGTGGAAAATCACGTGCTTGTTGCGGGCCTCGGCATATTCGATATCGGACAGGCGCAGGGCGTGGTAGCCAAAAGATGTCTTGATGACGAGCTCGTCGGTCGCCGCCGGACGCAGGCTCGAAAGCTCGTCGAGCAGTTGCGCCACGCGCTCGTAGGTCACGGGCTTGAGCAGGTAGTCGAAGGCGCGGACCTCGTAGGACTCCAACGCAAACTCGGGCGATGAGGTCAGAAACACCAGGCGAACGGCGGTATCGGATTGGCGCAGCTCGCGGGCGGTGTCCATGCCGTTGACGAGCGGCATGATCATGTCGAGCATGATGATATCGGCGCGCGAGGCGGCATGGCGCGCCAGCAGGTCTTCGCCGCGCGTGACGAGCGCAACGTCGACCGCCGTACCCGTCTCGGCCGACCAACGGTTGATCATGCGATGCAGGTTATCTAGAAAGGCGACGTCGTCGTCGCAGGCGATGATTTTGAGCATAATTGGGCCCCCTTAGTACCTCGATTTTGCCACATCGGGCACGCGCCGCCCGCGGAGGTGCGTTCCATTTGCGCCCCACGGTACGCAACTCACGCCGAGCGGCAGGGTGTCAAAACATGCAGTTGCACAATGCCAGGTGGATATATGTGTCATTTTGAGCTGGCGGCTGGCGAGGGACCATGCCGGCTGCCAGCGCCAAGCGATAACAGACATCGCGAAAGCATAGGGGTAAGGGGAGCCATGATGAGGGAGAAGAAGATGGGGATGCGCGCCGTGTTGACGCGTCTGCTGGGCATCGCCACCGTGGCATGCGCACTCGTGGCGGCACCGGCGGTGGCAAGCGCCGAGACGCAGGTCATGCCCGACGGGGTGAAGGCCGAGGTACTGTCGCTTAAGCAGGCCAACAACGAACCCGTCCAAATCACCGAGCCGGGCAGTTACGTACTTAAGACGGCTGAGGGTGAGGTCACGCCTTCTTTGGGCTACACCATCGATGCGCCGAGCGCGACTCGAATTAACCCTGTGAGGATCTACATCGATGGCACGGTCTACGTGAACGACAGGACACACAATTTGGTTGGTCAAACTCGATGGCTGTTCAACATCAAACAGGGCAGCAATATCGAGTTCATCGGCGTCAATAATCCGTGCGTCAGCTTCCATAGAAACCAGAAGCAATTTGAGTCCCTGAGTGGTTTTTTAACCGACCGCTATTACGACGGGGGCTACAAAAAGGCCTCGGGTGATATCTCGGTTAGCCTAAAGCTCGGCGATAGTTCGGAGAACTTCGTTCTCTCGTACTGCAGCAACCACTACAAACAAAAGGTGCCCGCGATTTCCCTGGGAAGCACCGAGGGCGAGCTGACCGCTAAGTTCGAAAAACTGAAGATTCAAGACTATGTTGGCAGCTCTGGTGCAGTGGCGGGCAACGCCCAAGAGTACGCCGTTCCCGTGCACCTTTTCCGTGAAGGCCGGGATACAGACGGCGGCAACACTAATTCCTTTACAGCGACCTTTACCGACTGCGTGTTCTACGATACGTCCGGAGACTTCAATGGTGCCGTTTCCGTCGATGGCAACAGCAGCTTTAAGATGCCCAAGGATGGAAGCGCTGCCGCAATGTTGACGGCGACGTTCAATAATTGCAGCTTTAGTGGCAGCAATGGGAATAACGGAGGCGTCAGGCAGACCAACAAGAGCTATACGTCGGTCGAAGCGTCTCGTTATTTTGCGAATTCCTCTGTCCTTAATACCTATGCTGTCGCAGGCGTGATGGGCGTCACCAACGCTACGGTCAACCTCAACAGCTGCACGATGAAAAACTTCCACAGTGCACGTTCGAGTTCGGCGGACAGTACTTTGACGGTTGATGCCCTTAATGTTGCACGAAGCGCTCGCTGCAACATAAACGGTGGCGAAATTTCTCGCTATGGCGCGCGCGGCAATACGTGCGTGGTTTACGCCGCCGGGACCCTTACCCTCAGTGGATCGCCGGAAATCGCGAGCTACTGGAAGAACAGCCACGCCGACGATACTAATTATGGCGACAAGTACACTGAAGCTGATAAAGCTACGGGAACCGCCAAGAGCCTGTATGTCCCGAAGAAAAGGAGTGTCGATGCCAACGTCCCGGCGCTGAATATCGCGTCTGACTTCTCCGTACGCGGAGGCTTTGGAGACAATGTTTGGATCTCGATTGAGGAGACTGCGGACAGTAATGGCGTAAAGTCGCGTGCCCTTGGCACCTGCGAATCCAACAAGATCGAAGGCGTTGTGCCAGACGGCTCGTCCGAGAACGACGACAACTCCGACAAGTACGAGGTCGTGAACCTCAACGGTGACCTTACCTTCCGCGAGACCATCCACCAGCACAAGTGGAAGGTCGAAGCCGATGGTTTGGGCGTTCGTGCATCGTGCGTGGGCCCGTTCCGCAACAACGAGTGCGAATATGGTATGGGCGAGGACGGCGAGCCCAAAAAGTACCTAAGGGCCACGTACGAGCTTTCCATGTCCAAGGCAACGAGCTCTCAGAGCACTGAGCTTGTCTATGACGGCTGCCCGGTAAAGATTGCTTTGAATAAGGACGGCGCGTGGAATCTAGAGCAGATGGGCGTGACGGCCAGCAAAGAATTCACGTGGTATCAGTGCAAATCCCAGGCGGACGCCGAGGCGTATCAAAATGGCACCAAGCTCAAGGACGCCCCGACGGACGCTGGTTACTACTATGTCGTTACGAGCTTTAAGACTGCCTCTGGTCAGACGCTCGAGGGCAAGAAGGCCTTCGAGATTTCGCCGCGTCGCCTGGTTAGGAATAGAAACTACAAGTTCACCCTTAAAGACGGCGGCAAGGGCACGGGCAAGTACGCCTATGACGGCAAGGAGCACCAGCCCGTCGTTGAAAGCGCAAAGTTCAAGAACGGTGCCGACGAATGGGTCGATCTCGTTGAGGGCAAGGATTACGAGCTCAGCGCTAGAAGTGAATCCGGACTGAAGCAGACCGAGCCGGGGCAATACGAGTGCATTGTCATCGGTAAGGGCAACTTCACGACCGATGGCGGCACCACAAGTGTTCTGACGCTCAAATGGGAGATTGTTGACGTTGCGCGTTTTGACCTCGAGGTCACCGGCTTTGAGGGTGCCTATGACGGCGAAAAACACGGCATTACGGTCAACGTTAAGAATGACCCCGTTCCGGCGGATATGAAAATCGAGTACCGCGAAGACGGCGGTGATTGGACGACGGACAAGCCGACCTATCGCAATGCGGCCGAGTACACGACCTATTACCGTGTGA
The DNA here is from genome assembly GCA_934654605.1 of uncultured Collinsella sp. Classification (GTDB taxonomy): domain Bacteria; phylum Actinomycetota; class Coriobacteriia; order Coriobacteriales; family Coriobacteriaceae; genus Collinsella. The sequence continues at coordinate 6,239 of CAKUGH010000037.1, forward strand.
CGGCTTCTGACTACCTGACCGTCAAGGGCAGCGCGACTGTGAAGATTGCCAAGGCCGATCAGGACGCGCCGGCTGGGCTCGTGGGTAATAATTGGACCACGTGCAGCAGCAAGGACGGCTCTATCTCGGGCGTGACCAAGGCGATGGAATATCGTCGCGGGTCGAGCGGGAACTACCAGAAGATAACGTCTGACGGTAAGCTGACCGGGCTTTTGACAGGAACCTACTACGTCCGCTATGCCGAGGATAACAACCACAATGCGTCGGCCGATGCCGAGGTCAAGATCGAGTCGGGCCCCCACGCTGTTGCCGACAATGCTGCCTGGCAACCGGGCGACGGCAGCCACTATAAGGCCTGCAAGTATTGCAAGCGGGCTCAGGTGTGGCAGAGCTGCAGATGGAAGTACAAGATTATTACGCCTGCAACTCCCGAGGCGGATGGCGTCCGCCAAAAGGTCTGTAGGGTTTGCGGCTACGAGTGGTATGAGAAAGAGTCTTATACCTACGTGGACACCTATGCGCCCACCATTTATGACATCTGGAAAGACCGTGCCTATTGCGAGAGCGTTTCGTTTGACGTGATCGATGACCGTGACGAGACGGTGACGGTCACCGATAACGGCAAGGAACTCAAGGCCGACAAGAGCGGTAAGTACACGGCTAAGGCCGCCGAGGGCGATGCCGGTGCCGAGCATGTAATTGCGGCTACGGATGCTGCCGGCAACAAAGAGACCCTCACAATTAAGATGTACGCTGAGCATGCGTACGAATGGACGGTCGACAAGCAGCCGACGGTTACCGAGGCTGGCTCCAAGCACGGGACATGCTCCGTGTGCGGCCATGAGTCGGGTGCGGTTGAAATCCCGGCGCTGGCCGTTAAGGGTTATTCCGACAAGTACGACGGCAAGGATCACTCTGTCGATGCTTCGGCGCTGCCCGAAGGTGCCGTCGTTGAGTACAAGACTGCTGACGGCGGCTGGACGAGCGTTGCGCCCAGTATTAAGGACGCCGGCAGTGTGACGGTCGACTATCGCGTCACGATCGACGGCGCGGTGGTTGAGGGTCAGGTGACGCTCAAGGTCACTCCGCTCGCGATCACGGTTTCCGCCCTGGACGCCTCCAAGACCTACGGCGACAGTGATCCCGCTCTGGGCTCAGAGGTCACCGAGGGCAAGCTCGTCGAGGGCGAGAGCCTCCAGGACATCACCGTTTCCCGCGAGGCCGGCGAGACAGTGCGCAAGGGCGGCTACGCCGTGACGGCGACGCAGCCTGAGGGCGCCAACCCCAACTACAAGATTACGTTCAAGCCTGGTGCGTTCACCATCGACAAGCGCGAGCTCACCGTGGAGTGGGATGCCACCACCGAGTTCACCTACGACGGCGAGGAGCACTGTCCCCAAGCGAAGCTCCACAACGTCGTCGGCGACGACGATCTCTCCGCGTGCGTTGACGGCGCCAAGGTCAAGGCCGGCACCTACACAGCGGAAATCACCGAGCTGACGGGTGATGACGCGGGTAACTATAAGCTTCCCGCCGAAGGCCTGACGTGCAAGTTCTCCATCAAGAAGGCACCCCAGGGCGCGCCGAAGGTCCAGGCCACGGCCGAGACTGTGAGTGGCAAGTCCGATGGTAAGATCACGGGTGTCGACGCGAAGATGGAGTGGCGCGCCAAGGACTCTGGCGAGTATCAGAGCGTGCCCGAAGGCGTGGCTGAGATTACGGATTGTGCCGTCGGCACGTACGAGGTGCGCTACCGCGCCGATAGCGACCATGACGCCTCCTCCGCCACCGAGGTTGCCGTTAATGCCGGCGGCAAGCTCGTCGTGACGCTGCCTGCCAAGCAGGTCGGCTATACGATTACGGCGAACCCGGACGAGCTTGACTGGCACGGTTCAACCACCCTCACTGTCAGCATCGAGAGTGGCTACTTTACTGACAACGACTCCTACGCCGTCAAGGTCAACAATGCCGTTGTGGCGCCCGACGCGCGTGGTGAGTTCACCGTTCAGAACGCCGAGAGCGACCTCGTTGTCACGGTCGAGGGCGTGCGCAAGCACGAGGCTGTGAGCGACAAGTGGCTCTCCGACGACAATACGCATTGGCATCAGTGCGCCTGTGGTGACAAGATCGACGAGGCCAAGCACGATTTTGAGTGGGTCGTCGTCAAGGCCCCCACAGCAACCGAGAAGGGCTCCAAGCAACAGAAGTGCAAGGTCTGCGGTCACAAGCTTGCCGAGGTCGAGATTCCGGCTGCCGCCATCGTTGGCTACTCCGACGAGTACGACGGCGACTATCACACGGTTGATGCGACGAGTCTGCCCAAGGGTGCAACGGCAAAGTACAGCACTGACGGCAAGAACTGGTCCCCCGAGGCCCCCAAGATTAAGGACATCGGCAAGCTGACCGTTGCCTACCAGGTGACGATTGATGGTGCGAAGGCCGAGGGCGAGGTCGAGCTCGAGGTCACGCCGTGCGCGATTACGGTTGCGGCCGACAACTCCTCCAAGACGTACGGCGAGACTGACCCCGTGTTTACGTGGGACGTCACTTCTGGCAAGCTTGTCGAGGGCGAGTCTCTTGAGGGCATCACCGTTAAGCGCGAGACCGGCGAGGACGTGCGCGAAGGCGGCTATGCTCTGAACGTGACGCAGGCCGAGGATGCCAACCCCAACTACGACGTTACCTGCGAGGCCGACGTATTCACCATTAACCAGCGCCCGCTCACCGTGACGTGGGGTACCAGCGAGTTTGTCTACGACGGCGAGGAGCACTGCCCCGAGGCGACGCTTGGCAACGTGATCCCCGGCGACGACCTCGACGCGACCGTCGAGGGCTCCCAGGTCGAGGCCGGCGATTCGTATCAGGCGACCCTCACAGCGCTGACGGGTAAGGCCGCGGGCAACTACGCGCTTCCGACTGAGGGTCTGACGTGTGGGTTCTCCATCAAGAACGCCGCCCAGGACGCGCCGAAGGTCCAGGCCGAGGCCGAGACCGTGAGCGGCAGGCGTGACGGTAAGATCGCGGGCGTCAACGCGACGATGGAGTGGCGCGCCAAGGGTGCCGCCGAGTACCAGGCCGTGGGCGAGGGTGTGACCGAGCTCAAGGATCTCGCCGCCGGTGTGTACGAGGTTCGCTACCAGGCTAAGGCCAACTACGATGTTTCCTCTGTTACCGAGATCACCGTGGCTGCCGGCCGCAAGCTGGTCGTGGCGCTGCCGACTAACCAGCAGGGCTACACGCTTACCGCGACGGCAACCGAGCTCGACTGGCACGGCTCCGCAACGCTTACCGTGAGCATTGACAGCGCGTACTTTGCGGGCAAGGACTACGCCGTCAAGGTCAGCGGTAAGGCCGTTGAGTTCTCCACTAAGGGCACCTATGAGCTCAAGGACGTCGAGGGCGACGTGAACGTGACGGTCGAGGGCGTGCTTAAGCACGAGCCCGATGGCTCCGGCTGGGCACACGACGCCAAGAATCACTGGCACGTCTGTCGCTGCGGCGAGGTCATCGACAAGGCTGAGCACACCTTTGAGTGGGTCGTCGACAAGCCGGCGACGGTCGAGGCCAAGGGCGAGATGCATCAGGAGTGCACGGTCTGCGGTGAGAAGGGCAAGTCCGAGGAGATCCTGGCGCCCGAGATCATCGATGGCAAGGGCCAGACGATGGTGGTCGACGCCGCCAAGGACCTGAGCTTCCGTTCGAGCGCGCCGATTAGGTACTTCCAGAAGGTGCTGGTCGACGACAAGGAGGTCGCGCGCGAGAACTACGAGCTCACAGAGGGCTCCACGATCGTGACGCTCAAGGCGAGCTTCCTGAATACGCTCGGCGTGGGCGAGCACACGCTGAGCGTGGTCTCGACCACGGGCACGGCCGAGACGACCTTTACGGTCGCCGAGGCTGCCAAGCCCGCTCCTGGTCAGACCAGCACCACGACCACCACGACCACGTCTTCCAAGTCCAAGAAGAAGGCTGGCAAGGAGACGTTGCCTCAGTCCGGCGACTGCACGTATGTCATGGCTGGTGCCGTACTCGCAGCCGGCGCAGCAGCTCTGCTGCTGGCGTGGGCCATGAAGCGCCGCGCGTAGTCGCGCGTCAGTCCCCAGCGGGCCCGGATCGAGCGATCCGGGCCCGCTTTTGGGGTCTGCCGGAAACCCGGTGGTCAAAAAAGGCCAAATATGAGTACTGTTACCAGTTTAGTGGCAGCCAAATAGCCCCCAAAATCGGTGCCAGCGGCCAAAAATGTGTCCGATTCCGTCCGTCAGAGCCGTGAGGGGGTCCAAAACAGGGCGATTTTGCCGTTCCAGACCGGAAAATCGCTGACACTAATTTGGTAACAGTACTCATATTTGCCGTTTTTTGCCCACTGCCCCTTGGTCTGGGGCAAAACAGATCGCTCGAATCTTGGGGCGGGTCCATTTTCGACTATCCTCAGCTTGCCAGTCCGAAAATGGACCCGCCCCAAGATTGAATTTTTATTTCAACTTTACACCTGGCTTTACAGCTGTCTTGTCAGCTGTAAAGCCAGGTGTCATACTAAAGCCCCAAGATTCGCCAAAAGAGAGGGGCCTTGATGGCACAGAGCGCGAACATGGATGCGTCGGAGCTTGCACGCGATATCGCGGCCGGCCTGGCATCGGCAACGACGGCAACGGAGCGCGCGGCACTGGTACCCGCAGAGCTCGTCGAGGCCATTCAGCAACTAAAAACCCAACGTGACGCGGTGATCCTGGCACACTACTATGTGGCGCCCGAGGTCCAAGCCGTGGCCGATTACGTCGGCGACAGCTTCTACCTGGCAAAGCTCGCCAAGAGCCTACCGCAGCAGACCATCGTGCTGTGTGGCGTGGAGTTTATGGGCGAGAGCGCCAAGCTGCTCAACCCCACCAAGACCGTGCTGCTGCCCGAGCCGGGCGCGGACTGCCCCATGGCGCACATGGTCAAGCGCGAGACGGTCGACGCCGCCCGTGCCGAGTACGGTGACGACCTGGCCGTGGTCTGCTACGTCAACTCCACGGTCGAGATCAAAAGCTGGAGCGACGTGTGCGTCACCAGCTCCAACGCCGTCAAGATCGTGTCCGAGCTGCCGCAACAGCACATCCTGTTTATCCCAGATCAGAACCTGGGCCGCTTTGTTGCCGAGCAGGTGCCGCAGAAGCACGTCATCCTCAACAAGGGCTACTGCCCACGTCACCACATCATCACCGTCGAGCAGATCGTCGATGCGACGGAGGCCCATCCCGACGCGCTCGTGCTGGCGCACCCCGAGTGCAAGGCCGACGTCCTTGACGAGGCCGACTACATCGGCTCCACCGCCGGCATCATCAAGTACGCCGAGGAGTCGGACGCGAGCGAGTTCATTATCGTGACGGTCCGCGGCGTACTCTACGAGCTCGAGCGCCGCTGCCAGGGTACCGGTAAGAAGTTCTACTTCCCCGCGGTGCAGCCCACCTGCGTCAACATGGATCTCATCACGCTCGAAAAGCTCGCGCGCTGCCTGGAGACGGGCGAGGGCGAGGTTCAGATCGGCGTGTCGGACGAGGCCGCCGACCAGGCCAAACTCACGCTCGACCGCATGCTCGAGTACGCAGCGCGCTAAAACAATGTGACAAAGGGACAGTCCCTCATGCCACATCCAAGGGAGAGGATTCCTGTGGAAACCAAACAATACCCCGATATGGAATGCGACGTCGTCATTGCCGGCTGCGGCGTGGCGGGCCTGTATGCGGCCCTCAACCTGCCGACGAGCACGCGCGTGATCATGCTCTCCAAGGGCGCCGTCGACGAGTGCGATTCCATGCTCGCGCAGGGCGGTATCTGCGTGCTGCCCGAGGGTTCGGACTACGACGCCTTCTTTGAGGACACCATGCATGCCGGTCATTACGAGAACCGCCGCGAGAGCGTCGACATCATGATCCGCTCGAGCCGTTCGGTCATCAACGACCTGCTAGCGATGGGCGTGGACTTTGAGCGCACGGCCGACGGCAGCCTCGACTTTACCCGCGAGGGCGCGCACAGCCGCCCGCGCATCGCCTTCCACGCCGATATTACGGGCAAGGAGATCACGACCAAGCTGCTCCAAGCCGTTCGCAAGTTGGACAACGTGCAGATTCTGGAGCACGTTGCCATGACCGATATCCTGACCGCCGAGCGCGATGGCGCCACGGTATGCACCGGTGTCGTCGCCGTCCCCGTGGACGAGGACGACTCGGCTCGTCCCGCCGACGAGCTGGCAAATGCCGCCGAGGGCGTGCATGCCGGCGAACCGTTTGAGATTCACGCCCGCCATACGCTGTGGGCGACGGGTGGCATCGGCGGCGTGTACGACCACTCGACCAACTACCCGCAGCTCACGGGCGACGCCTGCTACATCGCCCAGGAGCACGGCATTACGATGGAGCACCTGGACTACGTGCAAATCCACCCCACGGGCCTGTTCTCGCCGCAACCGGGCCGCACCTTCCTGATCAGCGAAAGCTGCCGCGGCGAGGGCGCGATTCTGCTCAACGCCGCCGGCGAGCGCTTTACCGACGAACTGCAGCCGCGCGACGTGGTCGCCGCCGCCATTCGCGAGCAGATGAAGCAAGACGGCACCGAGCACGAGTGGCTGAGTTTTGCCCCCGTCGATCGCGATGTGGTGACTGGACACTTTGCCAACATCCGCGCGCGCTGCCTGGAGGACGGCCGCGACATCTTAGACGAGCCTATCCCCGTTACGCCCACGCAGCACTACTTTATGGGCGGCGTGTGGGTCGACAAGGACGGCCGCACTTCGATGCCCGAGCTCTACGCTGCCGGCGAGACGGCCTGCAACGGCGTACACGGCAAGAACCGCCTGGCTTCTAACAGCTTGCTCGAGTCTCTCGTCTGGGGTCGCCGTGCCGCTTGGTACATGCGCACCGGTGAGTCGCTGGCCGTGGAGCAGGCCGGCGAGCCCGCGCTCGACGGACGCCACCGCGCCCTGGGCGCCGACACCCTGGCAATCGATGATTTGGCCCGTGCCGTCGGCACGCAGGCCGTGGAGGAGTAGACCATGAATCCCATTACCATGAAGCTCGTCGTCGATGATCTGATTCTGCAGGCGCTGCGCGAGGACATCACCTTTGAGGACGTGAGCACGGCAAGCGTGTGCCCCACGGCGCGTCCCGCTACCGTCGAGCTCATCGCCAAGGCCGACGGCATCATCGCCGGCCTGGACGTATTCGCCCGTACCTTTGAGCTGCTGGATTCGCAGAGCTCGGTGCTGTTTGATGTCGCGGACGGCGACGAGGTGCACGCTGGCGACCACGTGGGCCAGGTGCGCGGCGACGCGCGCGTGCTGCTTTCGGGCGAGCGCGTGGCGCTCAACTACCTGCAGCGCATGAGCGGCATCGCCACCTATACGCACCAGATGGCCGCGGCGCTCGAGGGCACCAAGACCGTGCTCGTCGACACGCGCAAGACCACGCCGGGCATGCGCGTCTTCGAGAAGGCGGCAGTCGAGATCGGCGGCGGCAGCAACCACCGCTACAACCTGTCGACGGCTGTCATGCTCAAGGACAACCACATCGACGCTGCCGGTGGCGTGACGCGCGCGATCGAGATGGCACGTGCCCATGCGTCCTTTACCACGACGGTCGAGATTGAGTGCGAGAACCTGGATATGGTGCGCGAGGCCGTTGAGGCCGGTGCCGATATCATCATGTTCGACAACATGACCCACGACGATATGGCTGCCGCGATTGAGCTCATCGACGGTCGCGCCAAGACCGAGTGCTCGGGCAACGTGGACGCCGGCAACATTCGCGCTCTGGCCGACCTGGGCGTCGACTTTATTAGCTCGGGTGCTCTGACGCATTCCGCGCCGATCCTCGACCTCTCGCTTAAGCACCTGCGTCTGCTGGACGGTAAATAATGAATGCCCGCGAGCGTCGCCGTTCCATCATGGCCGTGCTCGAGGGGGCCAAAGATCCCGTTTCGGGCAGCGCCCTTGCCCGCGAGGTGGGCGTGAGCCGTCAGGTCGTGGTGCAGGACATCGCCCTGCTGCGCGCCGACGGGCACGATATCGTCGCCACCAATCGCGGCTACGTGCTGCAGGAGGCCGCGAGCAGCCCGGCTGTGCCCACGCGCCTGGTCAAGGTGCGCCACAGCGTGGAGCAGGCGGGCGATGAGCTCACGAGTATCGTCGACGCGGGTGGTGCCGTGCTCAACGTGATCGTCAACCACCGCGTGTACGGCAAGATTACGGCCGACCTGGACATTCGCAACCGCCGCGATATCGAGCGCTACCTGCACGACATCGCCAGCGGCAAGAGCTTTCCGCTGTTGACGGTGACCAGCGGCTATCACTTCCACCGCATCGCGGCAGAAGACGAGCAAGCCCTCGACGAGATCGAGGCGATGCTCAAAGAGAAAGGCTACTTGGCGGACCTAATGCCCTACGAGGATGATTTGTCTTAGCCGACGCTGCAAACGCCCCATTTGGGCAATCTGGCCTGGGTGGGGCGTGGGTAGCTAATTTGGGACGGGGCTTTTTTGACTACTTTGCTTGCGAAAGTAGTCAAAAAAGCCCCGTCCCAAATTAGCTACCAACTCATGTAAAAGGAGGCCTCCGCGGCGATGCGGAGGCCTCCTTTTTTGTGCACGGTGTACTTTTGAGTGTGCAAGTGGGGGAGT
>CAKUGH010000038.1 GCA_934654605.1 uncultured Collinsella sp.
TGCACCACGGAGTGCTGACGGAACTCCATCTCGACCATATGGAAGCCGAAGGACTCGACCTGCCAGATGATGGTCTGAACCGGGCCGTAGGCGGCACGGACGGCACCGCAGGCGGCCAGGGAGCGCTGAACGACACGCAGGTCATCCAGGAAGTCGTCTGCGCTGTGATACATGGTGTCGGTGATGCGACGCACGGTGGCGTTCAAACGATCGGCCATGACGAGCATGACGGCGCGATGCGGCTCGTGCTCGGAAATCAACTCAGCACGCGCGGTGTACTGGGTGCTCATCTCGACCTGATGGTTCCACAGGTTCATGAGCTCGGCAGACGGCTTGCTGTAGGTGGCCTCGAGCGTGAGGTTGCGGCCGATGCGGCGGCACTTGTCCTCGAGCTTGAGCACCATATGGGTGAAATACTTGGCGGCGACTTCGCGGCTTACCTTAGCGGTGACGTTGGGGTTGCCGTCGCGGTCAGAGCCGATCCAGCTGCCGGGATGGAAGAATGCCGGGCACAGCGGCGGCACGGTGCCGGCCTTGTCGCCCAGCACCCAGTCGTCAAAACGACGATAGATGACGGGGATAACGTCGAACAGCGTGTTATCGAAGATGTCGATGATGGTATCGGCTTCCTCGACCGGCGTGGGCTTCTTGAGTGCGATGGGGCTCGTGCGAACCAGGGCGTCGATCTCCTGCAGCATGTGGCGCTCGTTCTCCACCAGGTCGGAGCCGCCCAGACGCGGACGCTCCTCCAGCAGGTTGGAGATACGGCGAATCTTGCCCTCGACGGCCTTGCGACGGGCCTCAGTGGGATGTGCGGTAAAGACAGGGTGGAACTCCAGCTTGTCGAGCAGCTCGTTGGCGCCCTCGACACCCATCTCGTTTACCAACTGGTGATAGGCGACGGTGAGTTCGTTGGCGGGATCGACCTCTGTATCGGTCGACGCGCCGGCCTCGCGCTCGCGCAGCTGCGCCACGCGGTAGTTCTCCTCCGACAGGTTTGCCAGATGGAAGAAGCTCGTAAAAGCGCGGACGATAACCTGCTGTTTATCGAGCGGCAGGCTGTCGATCAGATCAACGACTTCGCGAAACGCCACGGCGGTGGGCTCGTCGGCAGTGGGCACGCCCTGCTCGTCGACGGACTCGTCGGCAGCACGGCTACCGGGATTGCCGGCATTGGCCACAATCTCGGCTGTCAAAATCTTGTCGAACAGGTCCGCGATCTCGGGATCATACTCGCTAAGCACACGGCGCTCCAGGCGCAAGAACAGCGCCAGATTGTCGCGCAGCTCCTCGGGGATCTCGATCTCGGCGAGACGCTCCTTGGACTCGGCATTCGAGCCGATTCGGTTAACGAGGCGGTTGACCACGGCAGCGACACGCGCCGCGGCTTCGGGTACAGACTGGTTGCTTGGGTTCTCAGCCACGTTTCCTCCCATTCCTCCTTCTATGCACGTAACATGCGATATTCATTATAGGCACTCGACAAAAACTTTCGGCGCTGATTGCGCTTTACCACACAAAAGTATTTTCTGCATTGCAAGGGTTTTTGCCCTAAATGGTCGTATTTCTCGGTGGACGGCATACGTAAACGGGGGCATTCCGCATAAAAGCGAAACACCCCCGTAACAATCGCTCTCCATGAGCAGGGCACGTTAGCAGGCCCGCAGCTCAAAAAGATGCGCTACAGGCGCTCGCGAACCGCCTCGACGACGTTGGCCAGATCGACGAGAACCTCGTCATGGCTCTCCATGTCGCGCACCTTGACCTTGCCGGCGGCAAGCTCGTCGCCGCCCAGGACCAGGATGAGCTTGGCGCCCACCTTATCGGCCTGCTTAAACTGGGCCTTGAGCGAACGACCCTGATAGTCGGCCTCGGTCACAATCCCTGCAGCGCGAAGCTCCTGCGTGATGGCAAAGACGTTCTGACGCAGCTCCTTGCCGGCATTGGCGACGTAGACGCACGGGGCCTCCTCGGCACCCAAGTCGTTACCAAAGGCCTGCAGGGCCAGCAGCGCACGCTCAAAACCGACAGCGAAGCCGACGCCGGCCGTGGGCTTGCCACCCTCGAGCTCGACCAGGCCGTCATAGCGACCGCCGCCACCGATGGAGCCGACACCGGCGCCGGGGGCCTCGACCTCAAAGACGGTACGGGTGTAGTAGTCCAGGCCGCGCACCAGGGTGGGGTCCTCGACATATTCGATGCCGGCGGCATCCAGGTAGCGCTTGACCTGCTCGTAGTGCTCGCGGCACTCGTCGCACAGGTTGTCGCCCATCAGCGGGGCGTCGGCCATGATCTCGCGGCAATGGTCGTTCTTGCAGTCGAAGGCGCGCAGCGGGTTGAGCTCGGCGCGCTCGCGGCACTCGTCGCACATCTCGTCGGCGTGATCGAGGATAAACTGCTTGACCTGCTCGCGGTATGCCGGACGGCACTGTGCATCGCCCATCGAGTTAATAAGCAGACGGAGCTTGGAAAGATCGAAGCCCAGGCGCTTGTAGAACTCCATGAGCATGATGATGCACTCGGCGTCGGCAGCCGGATCGGGAGCGCCGAGCCACTCGATGCCCACCTGGTGGAACTGGCGCAGGCGACCCTTCTGGGGACGCTCGCCGCGGAACATGGCCTCGGCATAGTAGGCCTTAAACGGCGTGGAGCCCTGGGGCACCAGGTTGTTCTCCACGACGGCGCGAACCACGCCGGCCGTGCCCTCGGGACGAAGCGCCAGGCGCTGCTTGGGCTTGAGCTTGGTGTCGGTGCCCTCGGTAAAGACGCGCTCCAGGTTGGCGCCGCTAAACACGCGGAACATCTCCTTGCGCACGACGTCGGTCGACTGGCCGATACCGTGGACAAACACGTCCACCTGCTCGATCGCGGGCGTCTCGATGGGCTTAAAACCAAACGGCTCGAACACGCCGGCCGCAATCTGCTGCATCTTTTGCCAGGCGCGCATCTCGGCGCCGATAAGGTCGCGGGTTCCCTCCGCCTTCTGTGCCTGCATGGGCAAACACCTTTCTTTTGTATCGCGTCATAGGTAGTGGACATTATACGGCACAAACACAAACAGCGGCGGCGCGTCTGACCGAACGAGGGTATGGGGACTCGTTCGGCCAGATGCGCCGCCGCTGTTTGTAATCCGTTTTCCTCCGTCCCCTTCGGATCACGTGATCTGTTGGGGACGGAGGAAAACAGATCATTTCGTGGATCCGTGGCCGCCTTGGAAACCGAATGATGGTACGAGCATCTATTCGGCCTCCAGGGCAGCCGCGGACAGAACGGAGCAAATAGAAAAGAGCGACGGACGTCTACTCCCCCGCCACGCTCGAGCGCAGTTTGGCGGCGATGGGCTCGGATGCCAGCAGGAACACGAGCATGACAACGGAGCATGCCAGGCACACAATCCAGGTGCTCGCAAAGGAACCCGTGGCATCGAACAGCACGCCCGAGACGATGGCGCCCACAGTGCCGCCGACCATCTCGAGCGAGGTAATGGTGCCCGTGACCTTGCCGAGGTCGGCCATACCAAACTGCTTGGACGCGGCAATGGTAGGCGTGATGGTACCCATGCACGTTCCGATACCAAAGCTCACGGCGGCCACAATAGGGCCAAGGTCTGTCGTCGGGAAGCACAGCGCCACACAGGCGACAATACACGCAACAGAGCCAAGGATATTGCCAAAGCGCAGGCCAAAGCGGTCGTAGATGGCACCGAGCGAAATCTTGGCGATAACGACCGTGACCATGTAGGCCGAAAGCACCGTACCGGCCCACATGGGGTCGTGGCCACCCGTGACAATCTTGGCGCCGTTGACGGTAACGCTCGTCATGTTGGTGACCTGGTTGGGCAAGATGGCGCCGTTAACGAGCCCCATAAAGAGGAAGGCGACGACAAGCAGCCAAAACGCCGGGCTCTTCTTGATACGAGACCAGCCAACGCTAACCTCAGGAGCCGTGTGCTCGTCCTTGTCGCCGGCCGTCGAGACGGACGGATCGCCCGGGTTCTCGCCGAGCGGCTTCAGACCGATCTCGGAAGGCTTGGTGCGGAAGGAATAGGCCGTGATGGGCAGCGCCGCCACCATGCAGATAGCCGCGAGCACCAGGAAGGCGGAACGCCAGCCAACGCTCACGATCAGCGAGCTCACGATGGGAGACAGAATAGCGCCGCCAAAGCCCGAGCCCGAAAGTGCGATGGAGATGGCAAGGCCTCGCTTGGCCGTAAACCAGTTGGCGGTCACAAGGCTAATGAGCAGGCGGGTCGAGGCGACGGCAAAGCAGCCCGAGACGGCAAAGAGCACGTAGACCTGCCACAGTTCACCGACAAAGCTCATACCGGCAAGAACGGCAGAGGTGGCAATTACAGTGAGAGAGCCCAAAATGCGACCACTAACCTTGTCGGCAACATGGCCAATGACAAGCGATCCGATAACGCTCACCACGGTAGAGATGGCGTTGGAGATGTTGTACTGGGCAAGCGTGATCCCGAGGTCGCTGACGATGAGCGGCTGAAACAGGCTCATGCAGTTGACGAAAATGGTGTAGCACGTGGCCATGATCACAAAGCCGGAGGCCACCACGAGCCAGCCGGGGAAGAACTTACGTTGCTGGGACATACCGCTCCTTTTTAAACAAACGAATAGCCTGCGCCGGGCGCCGGTAGTGCCCAAGATTGCCTTGAAAGACAAGGGCATAGGCCTTATGGCCATGCCCGCAGGCTTGAAAGGCAAGGTTGGGTGCTACCGGTGGTCGGCGATGTAGCCCAAAGCGACGGCAGCATAAGCCGCAGCGCCAAGGGGAAGCTCGGCATCGCTAAAGCGTGCCTTGGGATGATGCTGAGCAAAATGCTCGTCCGTATCAGTCACGGCAGCGCCCACGGTAAAGTACGCACTCGGGATCTCGCTCGAGATCAACGCGAAGTCCTCGCTCGCCATGGCGTGGAACAGCGGCAGGAAGGCAGCCTTGGGCAGCACCGCGCCCACATAGCCAAGCGACGCCTGCGTCATGCCGTCGTCGAGTACCAGCGGCGGAACATCCGAAAGCGTCTCGATAGTCGCCGGCGTGCGATACGTTGCGGCCACGCCATTGACGACCTCGGCGATGCGGGTCTTGAGGTGCTCCATGAGCTCGACGTCAAAGCCACGCAGCGTTCCCTCAAGCACACAAGTGTCGGGAATGACATTTGCAGCCTGACCGCCGGCGAACTTGCCAACGGTAAGCGCGACCTCCTTGGCCGCCGGCACCTCGCGGGAGATGAGCTCCTGAAGCGCTAAATGCACATGGACGCCGGCCGTGATGGGGTCGATGCAGATCTCGGGGCTCGAGCCATGGCCGCCCTTGCCCTGAAGCGTGATGCGAAAACCGTACACGCCCGAGAGCGCCGGGCTTCCGTAGAGCACCAGGCCAAGCGGCGACTGGCTGTTGACGTGCATGGCGAAGGCAGCCTGGGGACGCGGGTTTTGGAGCAGACCATCGGCGATGGCGGCACGGGCGCCCTCAAAGGTCTCCTCGCCCGGCTGGAACAGCAGCTTAACCGTGGCGTTGGCGTCGACAAGCTCGGACTCGCGGGCCTTGAGCAGGCGCGCCGCACCAAGCAGCGCCGTCGCGTGCATATCGTGTCCGCATGCGTGCATGCAGCCGTTCGTAGAGGCAAACGGCTCTCCCGACTCCTCGGCAACAGGCAGGGCATCCATGTCGCCACGGAGCATGATGACCGTACCGGCCTGTTTGTCCGTGCACGTACCGTTACCCCGAGCAGCAGCTGCCGCGCCGGCACCGATTAGGCCAACGACACAGGAGCCGTCAACAAGCACGGCATAGGGAATATCCATCTCGTCCAGACGCGCCTGGATAAAGGCGGACGTCTGCGGAAGGTTGTTACCGAGCTCAGGCGTTTGATGGAGATCATGGCGCCATGCGGCAAGCTCGTTGGCAAACGCCTGAGCTTCTGCAACAAGACCGTCACCGATAGCGGCCTGCGCCGCCGCGGTGGCCTTGGGCGCTGGTTGCGGTTGAAGATCGGACAAAGCTGGTGCCATAGATGCCCTCCAGTAACGTTTTTGCAGTAAGCACTTTGATAGCGTAAAGTGCAAGGTACAACTTTAAGGGCGAGGCATAAAAAATGCCGCCCCAGGAGGGCGGCGCAACAAGTTGTTTACAATTGCGGGCGCGGCTTTCGACGCAAAAAATCGAAGTGCGTCTCGCTCAAGATAATCGACAGGAAGATAAGCACGAAGCCGGCGAGCAGGCGCGAGGTGAGCGCCTCCCCCATCAGCAGCACCGAAAACAACACGCCCGAAGGCGACTCCATCGAAAGGAGCAGCGAGCCCGTCGAGGCCGGGACATGTGCCAGACCGACATTTTGGATGAGCAGCGCCACGCACGTACAGCCCACCGAGAGGAAGGCCATCACGGCGGTAAAGCTCGGCGTCCATACAGACACGGGCGCTTGGGTCTCAAAGAGCAGCGACGAAACCAGGCTCAAGACGCCATTGCCCACGAACATCCAAAACGTGATGACGTTGATGTCCATTTTGCGACCGTACTTGGCGGTCACCGCCATCTGGATGGCGAAGAAGACCGCGCCGCCCAGCGTAATGGCATCGCCGATGTTGAACTCGACGCTATCAAGCGCCACCAGGCCAATGCCCGCCAGACAGAGCAACGCGGCGCCCAAGTTGTAACGAGTGAGCTTTTCGCCGCTTAGGAAATAGCTCGCAAACGGGACCAGAATGCAATAAGTGCCCGTCAAAAAAGCGTTCTTGCCCGCCGTGGTGTGCGCCAGACCGACTGTCTGCAGAGCGTAGGCGGCCCACATAAGTGCGCCCATCCCAAGTCCGACGATAAGGTTGCGGGCGTTGAGGTGCGCGATGATGCGCTTGTAAAAGATGATGAACATGACCAATGCTGCGGGCAGAAAGCGCACGTAGAGCAGTTCAAACACCGGAATGGTGTCGAGCGCGTCCTTCATGGTCGTAAAGGAGTAGCCCCAGACGACTGCCACCGAAAACAGCAAGACTTTCCAGAACAGTGGCGAGCGCGCTCCAGCACCGCGGGAGGTGCCGCCCGCACCCAGGTCTTCACGTGCAACAGGGCTATCGGGCATCATTTCGATATTGTCGGTGGTATGCTGGGCCATAGGGCATCCTCGCGCTCAATCTGGGCGTGGTGTCCGCACGCGCATGGCCGCATGCCGCCTCATGGTCAAATAAAAACAGGGCGCACCGGACCCCCGGCACGCCCCGCTACTGTAGCAACAACCAACGTCACCCCGCAATCCAGCCCGCTAAAGTATCGACCCGGAAAACTGTGATGTTATGGCGGCGTTTACGTTGTTGTACTAAATCAACTTAGTGGATTCCAGCTTTTCGATGATCCAGTCGTTGGCTTTGATGACTGGGCGACGGAAGACGATGCCCAGGGCGAGCGACGGAATCAGGTAGCTCGCCAAGATGCCCAACTCAATCCAGTACTCCATATGGTAGGCACCGGCCATGGCGGCATGCATCGCGTTGATGCCGTGGGTGAACGGCAGGAACGGATAGATCGCCTGGAACACGGGGCCGGTCATCTCGATGGGGAACGTACCGCCCGAACCGCCGACCTGCATGACCAGCAGCACGACGGCGAGGGCCTTGCCGATATCTCCAAACGACACCGTGAGCGTGTAGACGATATTGGAGAACACGAGGCTCGCGACCCAGCCGGCAAGCACAAACTGCAGGGGGTTGTCGCACTGGATGCCAAAGAACAGAATGTCGCCCGCGCACACGAGTGTTGCCTGCAGCAGGGCCAAACCGCCAAAGAACAGGTAACGGCCCAGATAGATCTCGTGCAGGCGCACGGGGATGAGTTCGTTGATGAGCTCATCGTTAACCGAAACCTTCATCATGGCTGCCAGGACAATCGAGCCGACCCACAGCGACAGAATCGTGTAGAACGGAGCCATGGCAGAGCCGTAATTGCGAATCGGATAGACCGGTTTGCGGTCGAGCGCCACAGGGCCGGAAAGCGACACGGCGAGACCCTCGGGGTCGCTGCCGATCATCGTCTTTATCATGGCCAGGTCACCCGACATCAGGGCGCTATCAAGCCCATCCTTAAAGGCACTGATCTTGTCCGACGCCTCGCCCAGCTGATCGGAAGCCTTGTTGACGAGCTTTGCAGCCTTGGACAGGCCCTTCGCGAGCGAGCCGGAAGCATCAGTCAGACCGCTCACAGCGCTATCCAGGTCACCCGAGATACCGTTCAGCGAATCCAGAACGCCCGAAATGGTCTTCTTAAGCTCCTTAGCCTTGACCGAGAACGTGGAATCGTAATCGGTCTTGGCACCCGAGATACCCGCCTTGGCATCGGCGATGGCCTGGTCGACCTCGGCACGGGACGCATTGACCTCCGCCATGCTGTCCGAGAGGGACTTCGCCGTGGCCGTCAGGTCCTTCGCATTGTTGCGGTACTCCATGGCAATTCTGCCCAGCGACGTCGCAGCAGACTTGAGACCGTCTTTGAGCTTGTCGTCACTCACCTGGTCGGCAAGGTTGCGGAGCTGATCGGCCATCGCGTCGATATCGTCGGCACGCGTATTGAGCGCCACAGCGGCTTCGTTGAGCTGAGAAACCGTAAGGTCGACATGCTGATTCGCGGCATCGAATGCCTTCGCGAGCTCGGCGGACACGTTGTCAAACGACCCCGAGCTTCCGTCAATGGCCGCGTCAACCGCATCGTTGGCGGCCTTGAGCGCTTCCTTGGAATCATTGATGCCGCTCTTGGCGTGCTCCATCAGCTGCTTTGTCGACTCATCGATGGTACCCGTCTGCTTGAGCATGCCGCCCGCCGACGCGAGCGAATCGGACGTGGAGCTCAAAATGCCCGCGAGCGACGTCGCGCTGGCCTGAACGTCTTGCAGGTCCTCGACCGAATCGCCCAACGTCGAGGACAGGTTGGCGATAAAGTTGCTCACCTGGTCGGTGCTCATATAGTCGAGCAAGCTGGACACGGTCTTAAGACCGATGGTCGTGATGGTCTCGGTAAACGTCTCGTTGACCTGGCTCTGGACGGCGCTCGAGCCTTTTTCGGTCACAATCTGGGCGATGGCGTTGGCCTTTTGGTTCTCGTAGAACTCGATGTCGGCGTGCTTCACGTCGGTCGAGAAGAGCGTCATCATGTCGGCGCTAAACGTTTTGGGGATGACGACGGCAGCGTAGTACGCGCCCGACTTGACGCCCTCGATCGCCTCATCGCGGTCGTTGAGGACAACCCAATCGAAGTTCTCATTGCCGCGCAGGGTGGCGGTCACGTTTTCGCCCACGTTGATCTCGACAGGGATCAGATCGCTCTCGTAACCCTCGTCGGTGTTGACCACCGCGATCTTGAGGTTGCCGGTATTGCCGTAGGGATCCCAGCTTCCGGCGATGTTAAACCATGCGTACAGGCACGGCACAATGATCAGGCCCATTACGACGATCATGCCGATCACGGAGTGAGACACGTTTTGGACATCGCGCTTAAACAGGTGCAGGATGTTTTTCATTTATGCCTCACCTCCTTTGGAGTGCTTGCCAAGCGGGGTGGTTCTCCCGTCGTTTCCGCTTACGTTGTCGGTGCCGTCGACATCTTGATCCTTGCGATGCGTACCGATATGCGGCAGGCGGCTCGTAGGCTGGTCGCTATCCTTGGTCCCCCGCTCGCTGGCGTTGAGGCCGAACATGCGACGAGCAGCAGGGATGGCAGACGTGTGCTCGCGCATCTCGCGGCGCAGGTCCTCGTCCGAAAGCGCCGAGATACGCATCTGGGTATTGAGACTTGCACGGATGTACTCGATGTTGATGAGCCAGCCGCAGATGGCGATAACCGAAATGATCCAGATGACGAGCAGGATGATCTTGCCGTTATTGTCGATATCGAGCACCGTCGACAGCACAAAGAGCAGGACCTGCACGCCTACCACAGCGGCGAAACCGCCCTTGATGTAGTACGGGTAGCGATGCTCAAACGCCACCGCATGATCGAGCAACTCGCGACGGTACGAATCGGAATCGAGCATGACGCGCATGGCCGTGCGCAGCGAATAGCGCTGGCGCGGCAGGTCGTTAGACTCGCAGATCATAAGACCCGTCGTGGAAAGCTGCTTGTCAAAGAGCAGGTTGAGGTTGAGCAGCAGCGGACGCAGCTGCAGACCGATAAAGAGCGCGATGATAAGGAACACGCCCAGGATGCACAGGTTGAACAGGTAGTTGAACGAATACATGCCACCGACGGTCTCGCGCAGCAGGTTGATGCCATAGGTGAAGGGCAGCAGCGGATGCAACCATTGGAAGAAGCCGGGCATCATCTCGATGGGATACATGCCCGACGAGCCTGGGATCTGCACAATGACGAGGATGACGCCAATGGCTTTACCGATATGCTTAAAGGTGGTGGACAGCGCATAGATGATGTTGACGTAGGTGAACGAAATAGCGATGCCACCCAGTACAAAGAGCAGCGGATTGACGCACTGAACGCCAATGACCAGGTCGCCCACCGTAACGATAATGGCCTGGAACGCGCCCAGGATCACCAGCAGCAGCCAGCGGCCAAAGTAGCCCTGACGCGCCGTAAAGCTACCGATGCCCTCACGGTCGACCTCGAGTTTATAGATAGCGATGAGCACATAGCCGCCTACCCACAGCGCCAGATTGGTGTAGAAGGGGGCGATGCCCGAGCCAAAGCTCTTGACCGGATAGATTGACTTGGACGTCAGCTCAACCGGAGATGCCATGAAATCTGCCACGTCATTGACGTCGACGTCCATGAGGTCGGCTAACTCGCCCATAGACTCAGAGGTCTGCAACGCCGCAATGTCATTGGCGGCGGTCGCGAGCTTGTCCTGAACCTTGGCAAGGGAGGCGTCGGTTTGGGACAGCGTGGTCTTTGCCTGCTTGAGCGTGGCGTCGAGCTGCGCCAGCGTGCCGCGCGCGCTCGCTATCGTGGGGGTCATACCCGACACAATGCCGGTCAAATCGCCCGAAACGGCGGCAAAGGAGTCAAGCGCGCTCGAAGCCTTCGGCAGTGCGTTTTGACCCAGATCTGCCTGGGCCTGGCCAAGGTTGGTCGCCCCGGTCTGAATTGCGTTATTGATAGCGTCGCTGGCACCCGAGACAGCCGCGGCATCATTTGCCATGGCGCTCGACTGCGCGGACAGACTGTTCTTGATATTCTGCAGCTGGTCGTTCTGCTTCTTGAGCGTATCGATCGTCGAGGCGATCAGTGCGTCGATCCGATCCGATCCCGTCGAGGTATCGCCGGCAAGAATCTGCAGGTGGCCGATAACCTCGGTGTTGTGATCGATCGTTGCCTGGAGAGACTCGAGCGAGTTGTCGATGCGGGTGGTCGTAGATGTGACCGTGCCCGTCAACTTGCCGATGGCAGCATTCGCGGAAGCCGACGTCTTGGTTAGCGCAAGGCTGCCCTCCGAAAGTGCCTTGGAGAGCGAGGTGATGGACTTGCCAGCCGTGGTGCGAGCTTCGCCCAGCAGATCATTACCCTGAGCGATTGCCTGCGTTAGCGAAGGCGCCTGCCCCTGCAGGCCCGCCAGCGCAGCATCGGCCGAAGCAATCGAGCTGCTCGTCTTGTCGATGGCGGCGTTCATGTCGCCGATGGAATCACGTACCTCGCCCAAGGTATCAGACGCCTCGGACACCGAGCCCGCCAGCGAATCCTGGGTCTGGGTTGCCTTGTCTTTAAGGTCGATGCCAGCATCTTTGGCAATGCCCGCGACGGTCTCGCCCACCGTGGAGACAAACTCAGAGTTGATCTGCTCCTCGATGGTGTTGGCACCGGTATCGGTGACCTTGGGCGCAATGGCGCTCTTTTTCTCGTTGACGTAATAGGTGAGCTTCGGCTGATGGTAATTGCCATCGAGCATCGAGACGAGATTGTCGGAGAAGTTCTTGGGAATCACGATGGCAGCATAGTATTCGCCACTTTCGACGCCCTCTTTGGCATCTGCCGCCGAGTCGACGAAGGTCCAGCCCAGCTGGTCGTTCTCCTTGAGCTGGTCGACCACCTTATCGCCCGCGTTGAGCTCGCCCACTAGGTCGTTCTGGGTGCCCTGATCGTTGTTGGCGATGGCGATTTTAATGCCCTGGGTATTTCCGTACGGATCCCAGTTGGCAACGATGTTGTACCAGGCATACAGCGAGGGAATAACGCACACGCCCAGGGTAACCACCAGGGCGACGGGGTTCACGAGCAATCGCTTGATGTCGCGTTTAAAGATCGCAAAGGACACCTTTGCATCGGATAGTTTGCTGCCGAGACTCACGCTTGGACCATCCATCCTGTCGTTTAGCCGAATCATGCTATTAACAACCATTGTACGGAGGCACTTTAGCGTCTCGCAGCACAATGGTGCTGAGTTTTGCGGGTAGCAATATACTACGAAGACGAGTTAACGTACAGATGTACAGTATCTCAAATTCCCGCAGCTCACAAAACCACAACCCGCACAAATTAACAGTCGCTTGACTTGCATAGGGGGTAGCTAATTTGGGACGGGGCTTTTTTGACTACTTTGCATGCTAAGTAGTCAAAAAAGCCCCGTCCCAAATTAGCTACCCTAACAACATCGCAGGTTGAGCATAAGTCAGCGAAAACGCCCCTAAGCGAGCAAGGTGACGTGAAAGAGGAGGGAAGCGTACTTTGGTACGCGACCGACGATTGAACGTCAGATTGCCGCTTAGGGGCGTTTGCAGCGTCGACTGGTCCGCCGTTCGTTAGAACGGCGGAACCACATAACTACATAAGATTACAGACGGCCGCCGCGAAGGCTACGGGGTCCTCGGGGAGAATGCCTTCGACCAGCAGGGCCTGGTCGTAGAGCAGGCCGGAGTACTGCTTGATCTTGTCGGCGTCGCCCGCCTTCTGGGCAGCAACGAGCTTGGCGAAGACCGGGTGCTTAGCGTTGAGCTCGAGCACGCGCTGGCTCTTGGGCATACCGTCGGGCGCGCCCTCGGGACCCTTCTGAAGCACCTTCTCCATCTCGAGCGAAAGCGGACCCTCGGTGGTGATGCAGGCGGGAGCATCAGTCAGACGCGCAGAGACGGCAACCTTCTCGACCTTGTCGCCGAGCGCCTCCTTCATGGCACCAAAGAGGTCCTCGTTCTCCTTGGTGGCGTCCTCGGCCTCCTTCTTCTCGTCATCGGTCGCCAAGTCAAGATCGCCGGTCGCGACGTTCTTAAGCTCCAGGTGACGATCCTCGACCTCAGGCTCGGCGCCATCGGCAACTGCCTTCTCGGCAGCCTCGCGAGCAGCGTCGTCCTCGTAGACCTTGGGCATATCGGCAGCCACGTACTCACGCATGGCCTGGAAGGTGAACTCATCCACGTCCTGCGTCAGCAGCAGTACATCGTAGCCGCGGTCGAGCACGCCCTTCACGACGGGCATCTTGGCCAGACGCTCGCGCGAATCGCCGGCGGCATAGTAGATTGCCTTCTGGCCCTCGGGCATGCTCTTGGCATACTCGGCAAGGGTGATCATCTTCTGCTCCTTGGCAGACCAGAATAGCAGCAGGTCGGCAAGCTCGTCGGCCTTCATGCCGTAGCTCGAGTAGATGCCGTACTTAAGACCGCGACCAAAGTTCTCAAAGAACTTCTCGTAGGCCTCGCGGTCGTTGTCGCGCATGTCCTCGAGATCGGCGGTGATCTTCTTCTCGACACGCTTGGCAATGGCCTTGAGCTGACGGTTCTGCTGCAGCGTCTCACGCGAAATATTGAGCGTCACGTCGGCAGAGTCCACGACACCGCGCACAAAGTTGTAGTAGTCGGGCAGCAGGTCGTCGCACTTCTCCATAATCAACACGTTAGAGCTGTAGAGCGCCAGGCCCTTCTCGTAGTCCTTGCTGTACAGATCGAACGGGGCGCGACCCGGCACAAACAGCAGGGCGTCGTACTCAAGCGTACCCTCGGCATGGAAGCTAATAGTGCGCGCGGGATCGTCAAAGTCGTGGAACGTGGACTTGTAGAACTCGTTGTAATCCTTCTGCTCGACGTCGGAGCTGCGCTTTTTCCAGATCGGCGTCATGGAGTTGATGGTCTCGAGCTCCTGGTAGTCCTCGTACTCGGGCTTGTAGTCGTCGCCGGCGTCCTCGGGCTTGGGTTTCTGGCGGCTCTTGCTCACCATCATTTGAATCGGGTAGCGCACATAGTTGCTGTACTGCTGAATCAGGCTCTTGAGGCCCCACTCGGTCAGGAAGCGATCGTAGGTCTCGGCCTCGCCGTCGGCGTCGAGCTTCTCGTTCTCGCGCAGCGTGAGGATGACATCGGTACCGTGCTCAGCACGCTCGCCATCCTCGATGGTGTAGCCCTCAAGACCGTCGGACTCCCATACGTGGGCGGTATCCTCGCCATAAGCGCGGCTGACGACCTTCACGTGGCTGGCGACCATAAAGGCGGAGTAGAAACCCACGCCAAACTGACCGATGATGTCGACATCGGAGCCCTGTTGCTCGGCGTTCTCGGTCTTAAACTCCTCGGAGCCGGAATGGGCGATGGTGCCCAGGTTGCGCTCGAGCTCCTCGGCGGTCATGCCGATACCGTTATCCGAGATCGTGATGGTGCGGGCATCCTTATCGAAGGAGACGCGAATGGCCAGGTCACCCTGGTCGAGCTTGACGCTCGGATCCTGCAGGCTCTTAAAGTTGAGCTTGTCGACGGCATCGCTCGCGTTGGAGATAAGCTCGCGCAGGAAGATTTCCT
>CAKUGH010000039.1 GCA_934654605.1 uncultured Collinsella sp.
TTTGTGCGCGACGACGTGCTCGCCTGGATTCGCGACCAGCGCCAGACGCGCAACCGCTGGGACCTGATCTTTGTCGACCCGCCCACGTTCTCGAACTCGTCCAAGATGGGCCGCCGCACCTGGGATGTCCAGCGCGACCACGTTGAGCTGCTGGCCGGCGTATCGCGCCTGCTCACGCAGGGTGGCCATGCCATCTTTAGCTGCAATCTTCGCGGCTTCCGCCCCGAGACGCGCAAGCTCGCGCGTGCGGGCGTGGTGCTACAGGACATTACGGCGCAGACCATCCCCGAGGACTTCGCACGCAACCAGAAGGTGCACCACTGCTATATCGTGCGCCGCCTGCCCATCGAGGACGCCATGGCCGAGGTCGGCTTTAGCGCCGAGGAAATTGCCGAGCGCGTCGAGGAGCTGCGAAACCCCGAGGCCCGCAAGCCTCGCACGACCGCACGCGCGCAGACCAGCGACCGAGGACCGCACAGCACTGGCAACCCCTCCCCCGCCGGCAGGCCCAAGAAGAAGTTCTACGCCAGCAAACCCAAGAACAAATAACAAAGTTGCGGTGGAATACGGACTGTTTTGCCTGTAATTAGGCAGTTTTAGACCGTATTTCACCGCAACTTACAAGGGGCCGCGTGGGCACGTCTAGCCTTGAATGACAAGACCGAGATGCTCCAGCGCCGTCGCCACACCGTCGTCTGCGCACGAGTGCGTCACGTAGTCTGCGGCGTCGCGCACATGCGGTGCCGCCTGCCCCATGGCAATCGAGACGTCGGCTGCTTGGAACATTGGCAAATCGTTCTCCGAGTCTCCAAAGGCGAACGTTCGAACACGCACGTCGGCCTCAATCAGATTGTGGGCGACTTCGTTTACCAAGAGTTTGAGCCCTGAACCCTTATCGACCCCAGGCAAAACAAGCTCATGGCATCCGTCACCCACATCGTAGTAGCCCAGCTCCTGCTGAAGATACTCGCTCCTTCGATACGCCGGCATCGCCACATCGATAAAGTCGATTTTCCCAAAACGCAAGTCGCCATTTGCGTGCCGCATGCCCTCGAGGTCGCGCGCAACTTCGCCCCAGTTGTAAAGGCTCTCCCCCGTCGGGGACAGCTCGACGCAGCCAGCCGTTCCCTCGAAGAAGGCGGCCATGTTGCAAGCAAGCATCTCTTCGACCACTCGCGCGAGCATGCCGGGCGCAAAGCAGCGGTCCGCCACGACATTGCCGTCGAGCGCCACGTATGCACCGTCAAGACTCACACACCCGCGGAACGGGAGCAGGTCGAAAAGCTGGACGAGCCCGGGCATGGCACGTCCCGACGCGATGATGGGAATCCCACCGGCATCGGCAAACGCCCGGATCGCCTCGCACACCCGCGCACTCGGAACGCTACCGGGGCCCGTCTCCGGATCGCGATAGACGAGCGTTCCGTCGACATCGAAGAATCCGACCGCGAGCTCGCCCGGCTGCAGTCCCATCGCACCCGGCACCGTCACAACTGCTCCCGATAGGCCTCGAGCATCTCCTCGGTCCAACCCTTGGGCATCTGCGTCACATAACTCTCGTAGCTCGTGCCGCCATAGGTATGCGCCGCAACGAAGTAGCCCTGATAATCATTGGCGTAGCCGATCACCACCGTGTGTTTTCCCGTGTCCTCGAACGCTCCCTTGATCATGCCACCGAGCTCGCTTGCCAGCTCGCCCGGGAAGGTCACGAACACCACGCCGCCAAAGTCGAGCGTGGTCATCTCGACCGTAAAAACCATCTCATGGCGGGTCAGCTGCCCCTCGAGCATCATTTTCTCGGTGTCGGCGAGTTTCTTCTCGTCGAACGTGGGGTTGTTGGCAAGCACCTCGAGCACCTCATCCAGCTGCTTTTGGTACTCGGGATAGAACTGCTCGTTGTTGTAGTGAACATGATGCTCGAAGCGGCTCACCTCGGGAGCCGAGAGCTCGACCGGCTCGAACGAGCCCTTCATGATCTCGCCCGCGATACCGTTGACGATGCGCCTGAGCTCGGCGAAATCGTTGCCCTGGCGGAACTGACGATTGCCCAAGTCGCCCGAGGCGCCCGTGAAGATATAGGGCACGCAGCCGATCCAGTCGACGAGCTCGTCGCGCACGCCGCCCTGGACATCAGTCGTGAGCAAGCGATTGGCGGGGCCGACCACCGTCGCATGGCAGTTGAAATTGAGCATCGCGCCCACCACGGAACCGCCCGCATCCACAAAGCGCAGCACAAACGCCTCGTCATCGAACGGAAGCTCGGCATCGTTGCGGTTCGAATACCAGCCGCGCACATGACGCAAGAGCATCTGGGGCTCGACCTCATGCTCGCGGTCGCGAAGCCTCGTCGCAGCTTGGAGCACCAGGCCGGTCACATACTCGACGTAGCCCGGCGTCGTCGGTATGCCCATGGCCCCATCGCCCTCGAACCCGTTGGCGGCGGAATGCGTGTGGATCGAGTTGATGACGATGCGCTCCGCCTCGATTCCCAGCAAGCTCGACAAGCCCTTCCTCATCGCGTCTGTCGTCCCGGCCGTAAGGATACAGACGTCGATTGAGACGAACAGGACCTCGCGATGAGCGACCTCAACGAGCAGCAGCGTCGCTCGCGGCATATCGTGTACGCCGAGTCCGGGCTCCTTTCGAATGGGATGGATATAGCCCTCCATCCAAAATTTACCCTGGGGCGTGATATCGACGGAAACACTCGCAGCCCTCATAGCTTCCTCCGTTCAAAAAAGCCCGGATCGGCTGCAAAGCCGCCCGGGCACGCTCTCCCATCCGCTAAGCGACGACGTAGCGGTACGTGTCCTCCATGCGCACGAACGTCGCCGGCACCGCGTCGGTCCCGAGCGCGTCGGGCAGCCAACCCACCATATACTCCATCCCCGGCTCCTCAAGGTTGAAGTGGCCGATGGTGATGGCGCACCTGTTCTGCCCAAGCATCCCCGCATCGCGGATGTACTCGCACGTGGTGAAATCGATGAACTCCATGGTCATGAGGCAATCGTCGCCGCGGGCGTCCGTCTCGTTGATCTCGTGCGTGTCGCTTTTGGCCTCGCCCGTCACATGCATCGGGATGCGCACACGGCGCACGCGGGCATGCGGGTCGCCCGTGATGCGGGTACCGTTGAGATCGAGTTTCGCGACCAGCTCGCGGGCCAGCTCGGTCGCATCCGTCTCCGGGACCTCATACTCGAGGCAGAAGCCCTTATCATCGCCCACGCGGTAGTCGAGCCAACCGAGCTTGGCGGCCAGGCCGTAGAAGATGCCGTCCGCCATGGCGCCATCCGTATCGACGGGCACGCGGGAATGGATGAAGTCATGGCAGCGCCAGACCGCTCCGCCCCAGTCGTCAAGCAATTCCTTCTTGGCCTTGAACACCGCCGTGCCGCCCACCGCATCCTGATGGTCGCCGTGGTTCCAGAAAATGGCCTCGTGGCTGATGATACAGTTGGCGCCGAGCTCACGCGCCTTCTTGATGATGTCGACCGTGGGCCAGATACACGTCACGATTCCCGTGCACTCCTGGTCGGTGTCGCCGTAGAGCACCTTGTCGCGGGTGGTCTCCTCATCGATCGGCTTGCCGGTGAATGAATCGATGCCGCCGCAATAGTCCTTGACATGCTGGATAACCTCGCTGATGAGCATGGTCTCTTCCTTTCAATCCACAGGGGCAGAAAAAGGCGCGCGGAGCCAAACCAATCGCGCCCGAAGATGAGCTATTCGTCGTCCTCGTCGTCCTCGACGGTGAGGGTGTTGATGAGCTTGATGGATGCCCCGGCCATCGCGATGGCCTCCTCGATGCCCTCGGCCGTGAGCGGAGCAGGCGCCAGGCAGAGTTCCATGGCGAGAACCACGTTCACACCAGCGACCACAAAGACGTTGGGCCCCACGTAGGGCATAAACTTCTGGTTGACGCTGCCGGCGAGGATATCGGTCAAGACGAGAACCTCGTCTTCGGGGCCGAACTGCTCGAACACCGCGGCGACCTGGGGCTCAAGCGGTCGCTCATCGACATAGGCGCAGATAACGTGAAAGTCGCATTTTGCACCCAGGAATTCAAGCGTGTCGGCAAGCCCCTGGGCAAACCGGTAATGCGATGCGAGCACGACGTGTCTCATAAGCTATCTCCTTGAATCGAAGAAGGCAGCACCAAGCAGCAATGGGTGCCCTCTAGACGAATCATCCCATAGCAGCCGCCGCGGCGTGTAGGTAAGATGCGGCGGCTGCGATGGAACGGTTCGAATACGAACCGTTGCCGCGGGATGGCGCCCGCAGCATGCCGGGAGGCCCGGGGAAAGGTCTCCCGGCAAAAGGAAGGAAGCAGACGGAAGGCGCCTAGGCGGCGAGAATTCCAAAACCGGCGCAGACGCAACTCACGAGCAGGATGCCCAAGATGATCCAGTTGAGCTTGACGCCCTTCTTGATCAGCTTGTAGACGACCACCGCGAGCAGAACTGCGAGCAGGTTGGGGAAGATCTGGTCGAGCACGCCTTCCTGGATGCCGAGCGAGATCTCGCCGTAGGTGAAGGTGAGCGGCGTGGAGATCTTGACGGCGCTGTAAATGAGCGAACCCACCACAGTGAGGCCGAGGATCGAGGCGGCGTCAGTCAACACGTTGAGCTTATCGCCCATCTTGGTGACGACGGAGGCGCCGGCCTTGTAGCCCTGGACGTAGTTCTGCATACGCCAGAAGTACAGGGCAATCCACACAGCGAGCCAGAGCAGGATGCCGACGGGGCTTCCCTGCTGGGCCATGTAACCGGCGATGGAGCCGAGGATCGTCATGGGCAGGATCCAGATGAAGACGTCACCGATGCCCGAGATGGGACCCATGAGGCCGACCTTGAGATCGTTCTCGGCATTCATGCCGTTGAGATGACCCTTGTCCTCGATAGCGAGGCCGGCGCCGAGCAGCAGGCCAGAGACCGGCGGCGTGGCGTTGAACACGCAGTCAAGCTGGTTCAAAATCGCGGTGTTGAAAGCATCCTCGTCGTTACCGTAGATCTTGCGGAGCGCGTAGTACGAGGCGAACATGGCACACGGGGCGTTCTGTGTGGCGTAGGAGTACGACACGGTGTCCATGAGGCACATGCGGCGGGAGCAGATCTTGAGATCCTCGTCAGTCAGCACGGGCTCATAGGAGCCGTCGGGAAGCGGCTTGCGCTCCGGAGCCTCATCGAAATCCTTGAAATCTTTGGGCTTGAAGAAGTTACTCATCTTCGAGCTCGCCTCCAATCTCGGTAGCGGCGGCGACGGCCGGGGTCTCAGACTTGAGACGGAAGTACTCGATGGCGACGACGGCACCAAGGAGCGCGATGGGCAGGACGGAGAGGTTGAGGTACGCGGCGAGCACGTAACCGGCGATCAGGAACGCGTAGAACTTCTTGACCGGCATGAACGTCAGCAGGATCGCGAAGCCGGTGACGGGCAGGATGCCTGCGGCGATGGAGAGGCCGCCGGTGAACCAAGCGGGCATGAAGGCATTGATGGCCTCGACGGCGGACTTACCGAAGGCGAGCACGATGACCATCGGGAGCGCACCCTGGAGGAACAGCCACAAATGGGACAGGAAGCACGAGGCGAGCATCTTCTTGTAGTCGCGCTTGACGGCGTAGCCGCGGATGACCTTGAAGACCCAGGAGTTGTAGATCTTGAAGATGACATCGAGCTGGACGTAGAGCATAGCGACGACGACGCCGATAGCAAGGCCGACGGAGACGTCGCCGTTGCCGGTCACGCACGCCGTGACCGTGGCGACCATACCGGCCATGCCGTAGTCGGGAGCGGAAGAGCCGCCCAGGCCCGCGGCGCCCATGGACATGAGCTGGATGGTGCCGCCGACGATGAGGCCGGTGTTGGGATCACCCAGGATGATACCGGCGAGCCAGCACACAAGCGCGTGCATGAAGGGAATCGCCTGGGTGGAATACATATCGACCGCGCGGAAACCCGCGAGGAGGACGATGAGGACAAACTGGAGCGCGTTGACTTCCACGTTTATCACCTTTCCTTACAACGAGATGAACTCTGAGATGGGCACGGGCTTGTCGGTCGTCATGTAGCGGACCTCGACCTTGGTGCCAGATTCCGCGATCTTCTGGTAGACGGGAATGTCCTCCTCCTTGATGAAGGCGCGACGCCCCGCCTGGACGCCCGGGGTGCCCTCGGGCGGGAGCTCCGTCAGACCCAGCGTGAGCACCGGAATCTTCTGCCCGGCCTCGATCAGGTCGAGGAACGTCTGCGGGTCGCGGGCGATGGTGAACACGGTATGGTTGTCGTATTTACCGGCCTTGAAATTGGTGAGGGCCTTCTCCTCCGTGATGATCGAGAGCGCTTGGCCCGAGGGCTTGGAAAGCTTCATGGCAGCCTTCCGTACCTCGTCATTGGCCGTAGCGTCGTCGATGATCATCGTTCGCTGCGTGGCATAGGTGGGGCACCAGAAGCCCTGAACGATGCCGTGCAGGAGGCGATAATCGATGCGCCCTGCGACGATGCTCATTGCAACCCTTCCTTTCCGTGTCTGCGAGTCCGGGACCCGCTCCCTTGGGAGGGCACCGGCGGTGGCCGCGTCGCCCTCATCTCTTGCTGAACTCAAGATAGCGGCGTAAGGCCCCTTGCCGATCGGCGGCACGCCGAATCGACAGGCGCCCCCGAGTTGCAACAACCAGGGGGCGCCGATAAACAGGAATTGTGAAATTGTCGACACTCCCAAAGCGAACAGTCGACAACAGTGTCGAGCGGTACGGGGGCCGGAGCACAACAGTATGCGGCAGGCTATTCGTCCTCCAGGATCATCCCCGCGATCGTCGCGCGGCCCTTGGCGTCACCCATTTTGACGTGGAGCATATGGTGCACGTAGGAAATCTCGGATACGGGAATCTCGACACGATAGCGCCTCGTCATGTCGACGAACGCCTCCCTGAACCACCCGATGAAGTCGGCATGCTCGCGCTCGAACTCTTCGGTATCGGGCGCCGTATCCACAAAATTCTTGGTGACCAGGCGCTCGATCAGACCGCAGAGATGCACGTAGACACCGATCCTGCGGCGTGCATCGATCTCCTCGCCCGAAAGCTCGGCCAGCCTCTTCACGGCCCGGTCGGCCTCGATATAGAGCATCTCGGGGTTGAGGATCGTGATCGACTCGATAACGCTCTTGAGCGTGAGGTTGCGAAGCAGGTTCGAATGGAACTCCGCGACCCCCTCGGGATCGACGAGCGGGAAAAGCGCCCGATCGAGCGCATCGGAACTTCCCTGGTACAGAATGTCCTCGAGCCCGACGAAAGGAACGGAGGCGACACCGGGATCCATTGTCCCCACGATCGCCTTGACCCGGTATCCGTCGAACAGGGGCGCAGCGTCGCCCTTTTGCGCCAAATTCGAATAGTCGCACGTGATGAGCTGGACGTTCGGCCTTCCCGGCAGGCTGTTCTGAACGATGCCGCGAATCTTGTCCGCCGCGTCGATCCCCGACTCCGAGCAAAACGCGACGGCATCGTTCTCGCGCGAACCGCGCACGATGCTGTAGCCCGGGGCGCACACTTCGGCGGCACGGTCGAGCACGCCGGAAAGATCTGCATGGGCGATGAGCGCGCTGCCCACCTCGAGGGCAAGCCCCGTCGACACGTTGTTGACGATATGAATGTCGCAGGCGGTAAGCCCGCTAATGGCATCGTTGATTTTCTCCAACGAGCCCATATCGACCAGAATCGCCATGGATTTACAATGGGCGTAGCGTTCGAGCAGCCGCGACAGCTGCCCTACGATCTCGGTGACATCTTGGTCGTACGTCATGTCGATCGCCTCGAACACGTGCGTCCGCAGGATGCGGTCGGCAGCATCGGCGATACTCGTGGCGGTCGAGTAGCCATGGCAGACGATTACGCCCAGATAGTCCCTCGGTCCGCCCGTCGCGCGCAGCGCGTCCCCCACCTCGATGAACAGGATCAGCTGCGAAAGGTCATCGAGCTCCATGCCGAGGGCGATCTTGGTCTTGGTTGCGACCTGTTCGACGACCGTCGCCGTGCCCGGCTGATTCTTGGCAAGCAGGCCGAGCGCACGCTTGATGCGCCCCGCGTTGAGCTGCCGCCATTTGGTGAGGTTGACCCCACCCCATAGCTGCATGAAGAGCGACTGCGCGATCGAGCGCGTTATCTTTCGCGTTAGCTCGATACCGTATGCACGGTTAACCTCCTCGACCACCGGCCCCAGCAGCTGCTCATATGAGCCGATACGGGGATTGGCGCTCTGATTCTCAAAGTTCATGTAGTCATCGTAGGCGTGCACCGATATAGTCGCACCGGTGAAGAACTCCGTGAAGCTGATATCCACCGCATCGAGTGCATCGACCGGGTCGATGATCTTCTGGAAGAGCCTGATTACGCGAGCCGAGGGATCGTTGACGTCCTTGTCGCCGCTGATGATCTGGTCATCATCGGGCTCGGGCTCCGCATGGCCAATCACGCTCGACGGCAGATTGTATGTCTGGATGGTGAGAATCTCGCTGTCGCGGTTGAGATAGGCGCTGGCGCAACAGTTGGTAATGCACGCGCGAAGGCCGTCGATGTTGTCCTTGAAATCGGCGTTGACGAGCGCCCTCAGGGCACCGCGGCTCATCGCGATATCGGCGCCCACCCGGCGACCCTCGACGCGAAGATAATGCATGACGAGCGACGTCCGCTCCTCGATGCCGCGCTCCGCGAGGCGAGGAAGGTTCACCAGGATCGGCACGTATCGCGCGATGGCGCGCACGACCTCGCTATCGGACGGACGATTGGTGGACAGGAGAAAGCGCGGCGGTTGGACATCGGCCCGGTCGCCGTCATCCCCGCTCCCGATACGCTGGAGAATCTGCTCGCGGACCGCCGGGCTCACATGGTCGAAGCAGCTGAGATAGATCACGCCGCTCCGAGCCTCCGCCACAGCACCACCGTGACCGCCATCACCGAAGACGGCGCGTTCGAGATCGGCATCGCGCCCCTCATAGCACGCGCAATCGACGTGGACATAGCGGGCGCCTTGGGGCAGGGCACCGCTGTTGACGCCGTATTCGAACGTCAGCTCGCTCATAAGTCGCTTTCCGGTACCGTGCTCACCGACCAACAGCGCCGGAAGCCCATGTGGCGGGTAGCGGATCGCGCTTTTGAGATGGTCGATGCACGTCCCATAGCTCAACTCGAACCCGATCGCCTTGTCGAAATCGTGGGCCTCGTCCATTCCGACAGTCTCGAGCAGCTCTTGCATCGTGGCGAACTCGAACTTATCGAACTTGCGCCGAAAAAAGCGCTCCGCCGCATGGCGATGGAGAAAGATTACGGGGCGCGCGTTCACCTTGATGGCCAGCCCCTGCCGCACCAGCTCATTGAGATACTGACTGGCAAGGCTACGGCTCACATGGCATTCGGAGGCGATGTTCGCCGTCGTAAAGGTACGGATGTTGTCCGCATCGAGATCCCGCGTAAGCCTGTCAAGCCTCTCGAGCACTTCCGCCTTGGTGTCGTATGAAATCATGCCAAACCTCCGTGAGCCGTTCGGATGTCCACGATTGTAGCCAAGGCGGCGGCTTGTCGACACAATTTAATCTGTAACAGCCCAACAGAGTCGACAGACGGTCGTTCACGGTGCGCTATTGCACGCGACTCACCGAACCACGCGCATCGAGCGCGAGCTCGATGTCTGCGGGAACATGGGAGTCGAGAACCAGCCGAACATTCCTTCCGTCACTCATCTCGTACCAAGCCTCCGCCTCCAAACGCGTCGCGCCACCAATCACCTTGCGGTGGATGAGGCGGTTACGGAGCATCTGCTCATCCGCGGAAAGAAAGACCGTCTGATCCGCCATTGCGGCGAGATCCCGCCATCGGGGCTCGTCGAGGAGAAGATAATTGCCCTCGATGAGGACGATTTCACCCGTGATATTGATCACACCTGGAACCACGTCGTGGAGCTCTCGCGAATAGGCCGGCCACGGAGAAGGCACCACATGGCGGAGGTCGGAAATTGAATGGGATAACGCCTCGACATCAAACGTGAACGGCGCACCCTTACGAGATCGCAGCGTTTTGCGCTCTCCATCTTCAACAACAACATGGCTGTCGAGATAGGCATTGGAGTAATGGAACCCATCCATTCCAATTGCTTGAACCCTGGGCATATCGGACATCGTCGAGGCGAGCCTTTCCAAGAAAAGGGCAAGCGTCGTCTTTCCCGTACCGGGCGGCGCGGCAAGCAGTATGACGATGCGCCCCTGCGAGTTCGACTCACGCAGCCTCGCCCATTCAGTCAACAACGGCTTGAAAACGTCCTCAACATCGCAATCGCGAAAGGACGCATCGTACGTCAGTCCGTTTACTTCAAGCTCGAGCTTCATGCCCTTATACCCCTTACTCCCGCCCCGTTACGGCTGCGTCACTAGGCGGTAGCCGATGCCTACGTGGGTTTGGATGTAGCGCGGGTGCGCGGGGTCGGACTCGATCTTCTTACGCAACGTGCCCATAAAGACACGCAGGCTCGCCAGGTCACTCTTGGTCGCCGTGCCCCAAATCTCGTGCAGGATAAACTGGTGCGTCAGTACCTTGTCGGCGTTATGCGCCAGCAGGCACAGGAGCTTGTACTCGATCGGCGTCAGGTGCAGCTCCTCGCCGTCCATCGTGGCGATGCCGGCGTCAAAGTCGATATGCAGCTCACCGGTATCGAATGTGCCCTTGGAGCTCACACCGCCGGTCTGCGTATACGAAAGGCGCCTGAGCGTCGTGCGGATGCGCGCCAACAACTCCTCGACCGAAAACGGCTTGGTCAGGTAGTCGTCGGCACCGGCATCGAGCGCGCGGATCTTGTCCGCGTCCTCGCTGCGTGCCGAAACCACGATGATCGGCATGCCCGACCACGAACGCACCGACTCCACCACCTTGACGCCATCCATATCGGGCAGGCCCAGGTCGAGCAGTACAATGCTCGGCGCCTGCGACGACGCAGCGGCAATGGCGGCGTGTCCGGTCTCCACGGCCATATGACGCAGGCCGTGCGCCTCGAGTGCGGCTACGATTAAGTTGCGGACGGCGGGGTCGTCCTCAACGACCAAGATCAGCGGTTTCACGGCAGAGTTCGGCACAGCGCTACTCCTTATCAAACGAAACATCGGCGGCAGGAAGTTCAATCGCAAAGACCGAGCCGTGCGGGTCCGCCGCGGCAACCTCTATGCTACCGCCATGCGCCAGCGCAATGGAGCGGCAGAGCGAAAGTCCCAGGCCCACGCTGCGATGGCTGTCGGCCAAGCCATGGTTGGCGGTGTAGAACGACTCAAAGATGCGGCCGCGGTCCTCGGGCGCAATGCCAGGGCCGTCATCGGCGACCGAGCACGTCACGCGCCCCTCGTCGACACCAATCGAAATCACGATATGCGAGCCCGCCGGCGTATACGTGATGGCGTTGTTCACCAGGTTCACCACAAGCTGCACCATCAGGCGCGCATCGACGTTGACGAGCGCCGGCTCGTCGCCCGCCACCACCTTAAGGTCGTGCTCGCGCACGGACGGGCTCACGTGGCGTAGCGCCTCCTCCACGATATCGTCCATGAGCTCCAGCGTGGTCGACAGATGCATGCCGCCGCCCTCGAGCTTGGTAATGGCAAGCAAGTTCTCGACGGTGGCGTTGAGCCACAGCGCATCCGAGCGAATGGACAGCAGCATGTTGCGACGCGTCTGGGCGTCAAGCACCGCCGTGCCGGTTGAGCCCTGGTCGAGCAGCACGTCAGCATTGCCCGAGATGCTCGTGAGCGGCGTGCGCAAATCGTGCGAGATGGAGCGCAGCAGGTTGGCACGCAGCTGCTCGTTTTTGGCGAGCACCGCTGCCTCCTCGCGTGCCTCCATGGCGCGGGCGCGATCGAGCGCGAGCTCGCCTTCGCTCACGATGGCGTCGGCCAGCATCCGTTCCTCGTGCGTCAGCACATCGGGCTCGGCAACGACAGCCAGCACGCCCACCACCGAGGCGGGGTCACTCGAGCGCACGATGCTGTCGCCCGAGCGCACCGTCAGGTAGATGCCATAGAACGCCGAACCGCCAAACGTGGCGTCGAGCGGCGTTCCCACGTAGGCCGAAGCCGAGAGCAGCGGCGGCATCTGGGGCGCCAGATGGTGCACCGGCGCGGCATCGCCCACCGCCGTATAGGTCGCGCGCGGCAGCAGGTCATCATCCTCGGTATCGGCGCTGTACCACACGACCGGGCAGCCCGAAAGGCGCGCCAGCTGCGTGGCCATGGCGTGCACGATCTGCTGTTGATCGGCACAGCGCTGCAGCATGCGATTGGTCTCGAGCACCATCTGCGTGCGACGGTCGCTGGCCGCGGCCTGCGCCAGCGCACGGCGCAGCGCCAGGGAGATGGAGCTCGACACGAGCGAGACCAAAAACATGATTACGAACATGCCGGGATAGATGCGGTCGATAAACGTCAGCGAATACCGGGGGTCGATAAACAAAAAGTTGTAGAGCGCCACGGCGGCGGCAGACGTGAGCAAGCAGTACAGGCGGCTCCAGGTAAAAAACGCGCACAGCTGCACGGCAAGCACGTAGACGATCATAATGCTAGGGGCAATTCCGGGGTAGTCGAGCAGCGCGCCGATAACCGTCGCCGCCAGCAACAACCCCGCCGAGACGCCAAGATCGTACAGGGGACCGCGCCGCGTCAGCGTCGTGCGTCGCCACCAAAAGTTCTCGGCAAGATCGCCGTCCGCGCGGGCGTCCATCGGCACCGTACCCCTCCCTCAAGAACAAAAACCACCACGAAGGGGCCAGGCACCTTTGTGGTGGTTTCCCTTGTGGTGGTTCTAAGTGTAAAGCCTTTACTACCGGCAGTCGCTAGACAAACAGCACGTGCGCGAGCAAGGCGCAAACGCACGCCGCGGCAAATACCAGCGCCACGACCGAGATCACGCGATCGGCCATGTCCATGTTGGCTCGGTTCGTGAAGAACTGGTCCTCGGCGGCGTCGATACCCACCTCGTGCATAAGCTCCGTCGCAATCTCGCGGCCGTCGAGCGCTTTTGCGTCCATGGTTTCCTCCCGGGCCTTAAGCCCTGTCATTCCAACTTATCTTTCGCAGCCAAAACTCAACAGGCGCTACGGACGCTCGCCGGGCGCCAGGCGCTGCATCTTGTTCACGGCCTTGAACTTGGTGAACAGCGGCACGTACTCAAAGCTCACGTTGGAGTTCTCCAGGCCGTACCAGCGCGCGGGCGTGCCGGCGGCGCGGCGGATGATGTACTTGAGCGTGATGGCCGTGCGCTCGCTGGGCTCCACATCGCTCTCGGGCGCCAGCAGCTTGCGGATCATGACGAACTTGAACGTACCGATGTTGCCCGGGTCCTTGTAGACCGAGTAGTCGTGCTTTTGCGCGGGAAGCTCGCCGGTAGCGGCAAGGTCCTGAACGACCTGACGCAGGTAGGCGTTAACGCGCTGGTTGACCTTATAGCCCAGGTACAGGTGCACGCGGAAGACGTAGTCGGTGTCGAACGTCTCGACCGAATAGGCAAACGTGTATGGCTCGTCCATGGTCTCGACGTTGACGAACCACCAGGCGCGGGCGCGCTTGGGATGCTTGTCCAGAATCGAGTAGACAATGTCGCGGTCGATGTAGTCGGTATGGGTGTCCTTGGTGAGGTACACGATGTTGTCGCTCATGCGCTCGTAGCGGTCGTCGTCGCGCAGGCGCTTGAGCTGCGGCAGATAGCTGCGCAGCGGCAGCAGCGTAAACTGGCGCTGCTCGACCGCCGTGCCGTTGTACCAGCACACCATGACGCCCATGATGAGCGCGGCCATGAGGATGGTGAAGTAGCCGCCGTGGAAGAACTTGGTGAGCGAACTCACAAAGAAGAAGCCCTCAAGCAAAAGGAAGAAAGCGGCGAAGACCCACGGTGCGACCTTGAGCTTGCGCTCCTCGTGCAGGTAGAAGAAGAGCAGCAGCGTGGTGCACATCATGGTGAGCGTAATGGCCAGGCCGTAAGCGGCTTCCATGTGCGCGGAGTTCTGGAACAGCAGCACCACGATGACGCAGCCCACGAGCATGACGTTGTTGACCATGGGAATGTAGAGCTGGCCCTTGGTCTCGGCCGGATAGAAGACCTGCATGTGCGGCATGAGGTCCAGACGGCTGGCCTCGGACACCAGCGAAAACGCGCCGGTAATGAGCGCCTGCGAGGCAATGATGGCCGCGATGGCTGAAAGGCCGACGGCAAACGGACGCAGGCCCGGGGCGAGCATCTGATAGAACGGGTTGAGGTCGGCAATGCCCATGAGCTCGGGGTTGGCAGCGTTGTTGATAAGCCAAGCGCCCTGGCCCATATAGGAAAGCAGCAGACAGCACTTAACGAACGGCCAGGTGGCGTAGATGTTGCCGCGGCCGACGTGGCCCATGTCGGAGTAGAGCGCCTCGGCGCCGGTGGTGGCGAGGAAGCAGCTGCCCAAGATCATGATGCCCGCGTGGTTGTTGGGGCTCAGCAAAAAGGCAATGCCGCGCACCGGGTTGAGGCACAGCAGCACGG
>CAKUGH010000040.1 GCA_934654605.1 uncultured Collinsella sp.
AACATGCGTGCGCGCCGCAATATGCTTTCGGCGGCGTATAAGGCGGGCGTCGCATTTACGCGCTCCTATGTCGGATATGTGCATGCCATCGCGCACAGTCTGGGCGGCCGATACGGCATTCCGCACGGTTTGGCCAATGCCATCATCCTGCCGCATATGCTTCGCGCCTATGGTGACGCTGCCGCTCCCAAGCTTGCCGATCTTGCTCGCATGGCGGGCATTGCGCCGGCTAACGCACAGGACAGTGTTGCGGCCGAGGCCTTTATCGATTGGGTCGACCGCATGAATGCCGCCTTGGGCATTCCCAAATATGTGACGGGCATTCGCCGCTCCGATATTCCGCAAATGGCGGCCCATGCCGATGCCGAGGCCAATCCGCTGTACCCCGTTCCACTTTTGATGGATCGTTTGGAGCTCGAGCGTATGTACGAGGTCGTCGCGGGTGGTATGTTTGAGGGCGAGAACTAGGAGGGCCCATGAACACCGAGGAAATCGCGCGCATTGTCGGCGAACAGCGCGCCTACTTTAAGACGCACGCCACGTTTGATGTCGATGCTCGACGTCGCGCCCTCGTGCGCCTGCGCGAGGCGGTGCGGGCACACGAGACTGATATTGCCCATGCGCTCAAGACCGATTTGGGAAAGTCGCATGACGAGGCCTATATGTGTGAGATCGGCACCTCGCTTTCCGAGATTCGTCATCAGATTGCACATGTGGCTCGATGGAGTCGTCCGCGCCTGCGTCCGTGTGACCTCGCCAACGCCGTAAGCGTGTGCAAAACGCAAGCCGTGCCCTATGGTGTCACGCTCATCATGGCGCCCTGGAACTATCCGTTTTTGCTGACGCTCGAGCCGCTCGCTGGCGCCCTTGCCGCGGGCAACACTGTGGTCATCAAGCCGAGTGCCTATGCTCCGGCATCCAGCGCAGTGCTCAGGCAAATCTGTGAAGAGGCATTTGATCCGCGCCTGGTGACGGTTGTCGAGGGCGGGCGCGCCGAAAACGAAGCGCTGCTCGACGAGTGCTGGGACAAGATCTTCTTTACCGGCAGCGTTCCGGTCGGCAAGCTTGTCATGGAGCGCGCGAGCAAAAACCTCACGCCCGTGACGCTCGAGCTGGGCGGCAAGAGCCCCTGCATCGTGGATGCCACGGCAAACTTGCGCGTGGCAGCACGCCGAATCGCCTTTGGTAAGTGGCTCAACGTGGGCCAGACCTGTGTGGCGCCCGACTACCTGCTGGTTGACGCGCGCGTGCACGATGAGCTGTTGGGCCTCATCAAGGAAGAGGTCCGCCGCATGTTTGGCGAGCATCCGCTCGACAACGAGGACTACGGCCATATCGTCAACGCCAAGCATTTCGCGCGCGTGCGCGGGCTGATCGACCCCGATAAAGTTGTGCTGGGAGGTGCGGCGCGCGAGGCCTCGCTCAAGATTGAGCCGACGATCCTGGACGGCGTGACGCCCGAGGACGCCGTAATGCAGGAGGAGATTTTCGGTCCCATCTTGCCGGTGCTGACGTTTGAGAGTCTGGACGAGGTCGAGACGTTTATCACGGATCGTCCGACGCCGCTGGCCCTGTATATCTTTAGTCGGGATCGCGCGGTGCAGCAGCGCTTTGTGCGCTACGTGCCCTTTGGTGGCGGCTGCGTCAACGATACGATCATGCATCTGGCTACGAGCCATATGGGCTTTGGCGGCATGGGCGCAAGCGGCATGGGGCAGTACCATGGCCGCGAGAGCTTTGATACGTTTAGTCACAAGAAGAGCATCGTGAACAAGGCAACATGGCTGGATGTACCGTTCCGCTACGCCCCCTACGCAAGCTGGAAGCACAAATTCGTGCGCATGTTTGTGCATTAGAAAAAGACAGCAGATAGGGGACAAACAGAGTGGCCGCCCCCGTGTAAGCGAAGACGGCCACTTCTCACGATGTAAACGTGTATCGGAGTTGGCAAGACCCGCTGCAACGGGTGCCATCCGTACTCCTATCTTATCCGCAAGCGTTGCGACAAACGGTCGAAAAGACACGAGACCCGAGACAAGTGAATTTGTGTCCGCACGTGCCTTTAGACTTCTCGGTAAGGTCAAACGCCGGACATTCCGGCATCTAGGAGGGCTTGCCATGTTTGATGACGACGACCTGTTCGATCTGACGGATGATCCGTTTGAGTGGGACTTGCTGCTTGATGACGATGAGCTGGAGCAGGACCGTAAGAAGCGGAAGGACAAGAACGCGCAAGTCGACGTATCGAAAAAGAATGACAAGCGCCGCCGCGGATTGTTTGGCGGGCTCTTTGGGTAACCGCCGTGCCAAAGCGTCTGTATACTAGGCACGTGTTAGACGCGTTGCGAAATGAGGACACAGACGATGATGTGGTTTACCGCCGACCTGCACCTGGGCGATACGAATATCCTGCACGACATGGATCGACCGTTTGCCTCGGTCGAGGAAATGAACCGTAAGGTTATCGATGCCATTAACGAGTGCGTGGCTGCGGACGACCGTCTCTATATCCTGGGAGACTTTACGTATCGCCTGCCCATGGCGGAGGCCGTGCGCCTGCGCGATCGTATTGCCTGCCAAAACGTGACGCTCATACGGGGCAACCATGACGGCGATTGGGAAGATCCGGACGCACCGCAAATTTGGGATGACGTGCGCGATTACCTGGAGATTGTCCCCGGCTATGCCAAGGGACATCGCCTGGTTCTGAGCCACTACCCCATGCTCAGCTGGAACGGCAAGGCGCGTGGCGCCATTATGTTGCACGGGCATATTCATAGCAGGGGAGACCGCACCAACGCACGCAACCGTGATCGCGAGCGCCCCGTTTACCGCTACGATGTCGGCCTCGACGCCAACAACTACAAGCCCGTAAGCCGAGACCAGATCTTGAGCTTCTTTGGACTGTAGCCCTCAAACCACCACGAAGGGGACAGGCACCTTTGTGGTGGTTTTTCCATAGATTGGAGCTGTTGATGAAGCAACTGCTGATTCGTGCCGACGATATCGGTTATTCGTACGCCGTTGACCTGGGGATTGCCCGCAGTGTCAACGAGGGCCTGGTGCGCTCGGCGGGCTTGATGCCCAATATGCCCGAGGCTGAGCGCGGCTGGTCGCTCGTGGCGGATGCCGGCATTGCGGTGGGCCAGCATACCAACGTGTGTCTGGGCAAACCGTGCGCCGATCCCGCGCTTATTCCGAGCCTGCTCGACGAGAACGGTCAGTTCCATAGCAGCCGCACGTTCCGTGATCATTTTAAGCGCGGCGAGGAGCTCATCGATTTTGACGAGGCCTGCATTGAGATTCGTACGCAGCATGACCGCTTTGTCGAGATCGCGGGTCGCGAGCCCGATTACTTTGAGGCCCACGCCGTTATGAGCAAAAACCTCAATCGAGCGATTTCGGCGGTGGCACAGGAGCTGGGCCTTAAGGAGCAAAAGGCGAGCTTCGACCCCACGGCCGTGGTGCACTGCGGAGACACCGATCTGCGAATGGTGATGCATTCGATGGAGCCGGGCTACGAGCCTAAGGACTCGATTATGCAGACGGTTCGCGAGATGGCCGATGGCGAGACGGTCGTCTTCGTGTGCCATCCGGGTTATCTCGATCGCTTTATCCTAGAGAACAGCTCGCTTACGACCGATCGTACCAAGGAGGTCGATGCGCTGATCGACCCCGAGCTGCGGGCGTGGCTCGAGGCTCAGGACGACCTGCGTCTGATCGACTATCGCGACCTGTAAAGATCAAAACCACCACAATGGGGACAGGCACCTTTGTGGTGGTTCTGGCGCCGTTGCCATTCTGGCAGCGGCGCCTTTTTTGTCCGCATGGCGCGGTAGAGTGTAGGCGGTTGAAATTTGCGTCCATCGAGGAGCTGCTATGAACGAGATCAAGTGCCCGCATTGCGGCGAAGTCTTTAAGGTCGATGCGTCTGGCTATGCGGACATCGTCAAACAGGTGCGCGATGCGGAGTTCTCGCGCGACCTGGATGAGTGCGTGAAGGCCGTCCAGCGCGAGGGTGAGCAGGCGTTGGAGCTTGAGCGCTCGCGCTCGACTGCCGCCTTGCAGGAGGCGGAGTCTCAGCGCGACGCTCAGCTCGCTGAGCAGAAAAACGCTGCGGCTCAGGAGCTGGCGCAGGAAGTTGCCAAGCGCGACGCCGAGCTTGCCGAGCTGCGTGCCAAGCTCGAGGGTGCTGCCGCAGAGCGTGAGAGCGCAAGTCAGCGTGCGGCTGTTGAGGCCCGTGCCGATGCTCAAAAGGAAAACGCCGAGCTGCAGCGCGAGATTGATAGCTTACGTGCGCAGTTGGGTCGCAAGGATGACGAGGCCAAGCTCGCCGAGGCCGCGGTGCGCAATGCTGCTCAAAACGATCTGTCCGCCCGCGACGCCCAGATTGCCGAGCTGCAGGCGAAGCTCTCCGCGGCAGACAAAGCCCAGGAGATGGCGCTCGCCGCTGCGGCCGCCGAGTCGCAGCGCGAGCTCGCTGCGGCTCGCAGCGAAGCCGAGCGTACGCTTGCCGACTATCAGGCGAAGGTGCAGGAGAAATTCTCCGCTGCAAAGGCTCAGTCTGCGCAGGAGGCAGAGGGTCTGCGCGCCCAGCTGCGTGAACAGGAGCTGACGGCAAAAATGAACCTGTCGGAGGCGGTTGCCGCGGCGGAGCGTGAGCGCGATGAGGCACGCGCGAAACTCACGAGCGAGCTTGCGGTGCGCGATTCTCGCGAGGAGCAAGCCAAGGCTGCCCACGAGCTCGAGCTTGCACAAGCCAAGCGTGCGAGCGATGAGCTGATTCGCTATAAGGACGAAGAGATTGAGCGCCTAAAGGACATGAAGGTTCGCCTGTCTACCAAGATGGTGGGCGAGTCGCTCGAGCAGCACTGTGAGACCGAGTTTAATCGCCTGCGCATGACGGCGTTTCCCAACGCGTATTTTGAGAAAGACAACGATGCATCCGAGGGCACCAAGGGTGACTTCATCTTCCGTGAGTGCGACGCGAGCGGCAACGAGATCATCTCGATTATGTTCGAGATGAAAAACGAGAATGACGAAACCGCGACCAAGCACAAGAACGAGGACTTCTTTAAGAAACTCGACCACGATCGCCGCCAGAAAGGCTGCGAGTATGCGGTGCTCTGCACCCTGCTCGAGCCCGAGAGCGAGCTCTATAACGCCGGCATCGTGGACGTGAGCTATCGCTACGAGAAGATGTATGTGATCCGCCCGCAATTCTTCATCCCGATTATCACGCTGCTGCGCAACGCCGCTATGGGCTCGCTGCGCTATAAGCAGGAACTGGCGGAGTACAAACAGCAGAACATCGATGTGACGAACTTCGAAGCCAAGATGGAGAAGTTCAAGGACGGCTTCTCGCGCAACTACAACCTGGCGAGTAAGCAATTCGAGTCGGCAATCAAGGAAATCGATGCCGCCATCAAGCAGCTCGAGAAGACCAAGGACGATTTGCGCTGCAGCACCGAGAACCTGCGCCTGGCCCACAACAAGGCCGATGAGCTTACCATTCGCAAGCTCACGTGGGGCAACAAGACCATGAAGGCGGCGTTTGACGAGGCGCGCGAGACGGCAACGGGCACGGGCGATGAGCCCGCCGAGGCCGACTCGTATGAGGTCGAGGATGCTGATTAGGGGATAGCATATAGTGCAAAAAGCGGGGCCGCTGGCGATGTTGCCAGCGGCCCCGCTTCGTTTTGTCCATCGTGCCCGGCTAGTCCTCGAGCAAATCCTCGATAAAGCCGACGCGGTAGTGGGTGAAGATGACCTCGCCGCCGTCTTGCGTGGCGTCCAGATCGACATCGCCCATGATGCCAAAGTCGTGGTCGCCATCCTCGTCGGCAAAGATTTGGTGCACGTGCCACACGTGATCGGTCTTCTCATCGCTCTCATCGATGGTAAACATCGCGGCACTGCGGGCGTCGCCGTTGGTGAGGATTTCCTCGTGCTGCTCGTGATAGGCGTCGAGTGCCTTTTGCCAGCGAACCTCGCTCATGCCCCAGTCCTCGTCGAGCTCGCCCAGATCGCGGACGTGCTCGCGGGCTGCAAGGGTCACGCGGCGGAACAGCGCGTTGCGTACCAGCAGCGTGCAGCCGCGGCGATCGGCCACGACCTCGTCGACGCCCTGCGGTGGCGCGGCGTCGAGTGCGGCCGGGTTGCCGGCGTTCTCCCATTCGTCCACCAAACTCGAGTCGACCGAGCGCACCACAAAGCCCAGCCACGAGATGATGTCGCGCAAGCGCTCGTCGCGCTTCTCGATGGGCACGGTGCGATCGAGCGAGCGGTAGGCTTCGGCCAGGTAGCGCAGCAGAATACCCTCGGAGCGGGCGATGCCGAGCTTTTGAATATAGCCCTTAAAGTCGCTCGCGCTCTCCAGCATGTCGCGCAGGACGCTCTTGGGCGAGAGCTGGTAGTCGTTGGCCCAGGGCACTTCTTGGCAGTACTTATCAAAGGCGGCATCGAGCAGTTCTTCAAGCGGCTTTTCGTAGGTGACATCTTGGATGCGCTCCAGGCGCTCCTCGTACTCGATGCCGTCAGCCTTCATCTCAGCCATGGCACGGTCGCGCGCAGCACGCTCCTGTGCGCGCAGCACCTGCTTGGGGTCCTCGAGTGTAGCCTCAACCATCGAGATGAGGTCCATGGTGTAGGTCTCGCTCTCGGGGTCGAGCAGCTCCAGCGCGGCGAGCAAAAACGGCGAGAGCGGCTGGTCGAGCGCAAAGTCCTCGGGCAGGTCGACCGTCAGCGCGTAGTCGATGTCCGGCGCGGCGTCAGCCGGAGCGTCGGGTGCGGGTGGCACCTCGGTGCGCACGACGACGCCGGAGTCGATGAGCGTGGCGAAGATCTCGTCGGCACGAACCTCGAGCTTGGCCTTTTCCTCGGGGGTTTGCAGGCTTGTCTCGATGAGGTCGTGCACGCGGGCGCGGGCGTCGCCGCCCTGCTCGACCACGCTAATCACCATGGAGTGTG
Source organism: uncultured Collinsella sp. (assembly GCA_934654605.1). Taxonomy (GTDB): domain Bacteria; phylum Actinomycetota; class Coriobacteriia; order Coriobacteriales; family Coriobacteriaceae; genus Collinsella. The sequence continues at coordinate 6,970 of CAKUGH010000040.1, forward strand.
TGATGCGAAGGCGCGGCTTGAGCGTTTCGGGCTGCGTCTCGATCAGGCGCTCAAAGGTCTGCTTGTTCCAGGTGACAAAGCCCTCGGGGGCCTTCTTCTTTTTAATCTTGCGGAGCTTCTTGGGGTCGTCGCCCGCCTTGGCCATGAGCTTAGCGTTCTCAATCTCGTGCTCCGGCGCCTCGGCGATGACCATGCCCTCGGTGTCGAAGCCCGAGCGACCGGCGCGACCGGCAATCTGATGGAACTCACGGGCGCGCAGGCGACGCATCTTGTAGCCGTCGAACTTGGTGAGCGCGGTGAGCACCACGGTGTGGATGGGAACATTGATGCCGACACCGAGCGTATCGGTGCCGCAGATGACGGGCAGCAGGCCCTGCTGCGCCAAGCGCTCGACCAGCAGACGGTAGCGCGGCAACATGCCGGCGTGGTGCACGCCGACGCCGCATCCGAGCAGGCGCTTGAGAATCTTGCCAAAGGCCGTGGAGAAGCTCGTACCCTTGGCGGCTTCCTTAATAGCCTCGCGCTGCTCCTTACTGGCGATGCCAAAATTGGCGAGCGACTGTGCCGTCGCAAGGGCGGCATCCTGGCTGAAGTGCACGATATAGAGCGGGGCCTCTCCGCGGCGCATGGCGAGCTCGACCGTGCCCTCAAGGGAGGTCGTCACGTAGTCGTAACTCAGCGGAACAGGACGCGGGGCGTCGACGACCAGGTCGCAGGTGGCACCGGTGTGTTCCTTGAGCGAGGCAGCGATCGCGGTGACATCGCCGAGCGTGGCGCTCATGAGCATGAATTGCGTGTGAGGCAGGGTGAGCAGCGGCACCTGCCAGGCCCAACCGCGATCGGGGTCGGCAAAGTAGTGGAACTCGTCCATGGCGACGCAGCCAACATCGGCATCCTCGCCCTCGCGCAGTGCGTCGTTGGCAAGGATCTCTGCCGTGCAGCAGATGACGGGCGCCTTGGTGTTGATATGCGTGTCGCCGGTGATCATGCCGACGTTATCGCGGCCGAGCACCTGCACAAGGTCGAAAAACTTTTCGCTGACCAGAGCCTTGATGGGGGCCGTGTAATAACAGCGCTTGCCTTGTGCCATGCCCATAAAGAGCATGCCCAGCGCGACAAGCGACTTGCCCGATCCGGTCGGTGTTCCCAAAATGACGTGATCGCCGGCAGCCAGGTCCATGAGGGCCTCTTCTTGGTGGTCCCACAGCTCAATACCGCGATCGCTCGTCCATTCAAAGAAGCGCTCGAAGGCCTGGTCGGGCGTGAGCCACGGTTCGGGCTCGCTGCCGTCCTCGGGCTCCCACCAGGTGGGGGAGAGCGCGCCGAGCGAGCCGAACTCGGCTTCGGTTCCCGTGCCGCCCGAGAATGAGCTGGCAGCGCCGGCGCCGGAGACGGTGCTGGCGGCGGTATCTGTCGTGGTCTGTGCCATGTGTTTGCTTTCTCTCGCGATTGTCCGCCAACTATTATGGCGTAGCGGCGGCGCGGGGTGCCAGCGCGCGAGAAAATGCAGGAAATGGGCGTTCTGCCCGGCCGTTTGGTGCAGTTGTCAGCTAAGTGAGTAGACTTTTTGCAATATCGCGAGCACATGACTTTTGCGCAAGGGCTTTACCTGCGGTTTTATTTCTTCCTATGCAGACTGTGCTCGGCTATTGCCAAAAAGTCTACTCACTTAGATTTGAGGACCGTCCGTCGGCGCCTATTTGCCGCTTGGTTGCCGGCGTAGCGACCGCCAAAAGCCCCTATGACTCCTGCGGCAGGCGCTTCTTGCCCTTGCGGGCGCGGTTCTTAAAGTTCTCGACGGCCTCTTCCATACCCAGAGGTACATAGGTGAGCTCATCGAGGTTTTCGGGCAGGTAGCACGCAAGGCTTTGCTCCTGCGCTCGGCCTGCTGCGAGCTGCTCTTCGGTAGGCTGCTCGCCGGGTGTGGCGCAAATGCCATAGACGACGGCACCCATCTCGCGCGTGCGGCGTTCATATTCGGTCTCGGGATGCTCGGGATGGTCGCGGCGGACGTCGTCGCTTACCCAAAGCGTGTCGTAGCCTGCCGCGGCGAACTGCCCCAGGGCGTAGTCGCGCAATGGCTTACTGTCGGTTCGCAGTGTGACGGTGGCGCCGGCTGAAAAGAGCGGGCGATAGAGCATTAGATGGTCGACATGGACGAGTCGTTTTTTGGCGTACTTGGCCTTGGGCTGCGGCGTGGGAAAGTTGATGGAGATGGCATCGAGCTCGCCTGCGGCAAACAGCTGCGGCAGCGAGGCGGCGCCTCGGGGCAGCACAAGCGCATTGGGCAGCTCCTGCTCGCAAATCTTCTGGGCGGCATAGGCGATGCAGATGGGCTCCTGGTCCATGCCGATAAAGAGCGTGTTTGGCTCGTGGGCCGCGCGCTCTACAAGGTACGTTCCCTTGCCGCAGCCAAGATCCAGGTGAAGGCGCTCGAAGGGCTTGCTGCCTGCGGGTGCACAGACCTTGCGCCAATCTCCGGCATAGGCCTCGGGTTTCGTCTCAAGCGCATCGGCGTAGCGCTCCAGGCGCTCCTCGAGCACAAAGTTCTTAGGCGTACGAACGTGGACGGCTCCCATGGGGCTCCTAGGTCATAAGTATGGAACGCATAGCTGCGCGTTCCGTCAATGGGTTGAAAAAGGGTGGGCATAACTTGCCCGAAATTTTCGAAGCGGCTCAGCGGCGAGTCGTCGATGCCTACAGGCGCTTGAGAATCACATAACGGTTGAGATCGCCGCTGCGACCGTCGGCATGGAAGCGCTCGAGCTCGCGCGCGGGGACCTCGCCGCTCTTGTAGAACGTACGGACGCCGCGCACCAGGTCGGTGATCTGCTGATCGTCAAAGTGATGACAATAGCGGTAGGCGTGGCGGTCGTTTTGCCAGCCAATGAGGTGGTCGCCGACTTCAAACTGCGCGGAATCGTAACCCTCAAACGGCGGGGTGAGCTCGGCGCGGGCCTCGGCGCGAACGGCTTTGCGCGCCATGCGCTCGTCGTTCATAAACTCCCAAAAGCTGATGGCGATGATGCCGCCTGGGCGCGTCTGGCGCACCAGAGCGTCGAGCACGCGTACGCGGTACTCGCACGACGGCACGTGGTGCATAAATCCAAAGCAGACCGAGATGTCGGCGAGAGGGGCGTCGAAAAGCACGTCGGGTGTCTCGGCGGGGTTGAGCTTCATAAGGGCATCGAGCACGTCGAGTTCCTGGAAGTGCAGGTTGGGAATGCGCAGGGCGTGACCATGTGCATCGATGGCCAGGTCTTGGCACGAGTCGACGCCATAGAACTCAAACGGGCAGCTGGCATCTGCCGAGGGATTTGCACCGTCGACGCCCTTGGCGGCAAGTGCGCCGCCGGCGGCAAAGTTCTCGAATCGCATATTGCCGCAGGCAAGGTCGAAGACGCGGACGGGATGCTCGATTGCGGCGACGTCGAGCTGCTCGAGCGCGATATCCATGGTGCGTACCCAGCCGGGCCACGGGGCCTGGCGCGTATCGGAAAAGGAGGCGGAGTGCTCGCGATAGAACGTATTGTTGAGCTGGATGAGCGATGAGGCGAAATCGCGGTTCACGGCGCGGGACTCCCTCCGTTGGCGGTGCGGAATAAACAACACGACCATACTACCGTTAGCGCCGCAACGGGGACAACCGAGCCGTGGGTTATTGCTTTGTTTGGACACATTTCCGCAGCTCATATGTGCCCGCAACCGCCGGTTGTCAAAAATCTCACTAGAATAGGTGGCATGCTTTTGGCGGTGGCGGATAGATTTTTAACTGTGCAAGGCGCCTTAAGAACAAAAACGGTCCGGCGGCACGGCTGGCATCACATAGGAGGAACCATGAATGTAGAAACTGCGCAGCGGCTCGCCGACCTTCGTCGCAGCAAGGGTTTTAGCCAAGAAGGGCTGGCACGAAAGCTGGGACTGTCGCGCCAGGCGGTCAGTAAATGGGAGCGCGCGGAGAGCTCGCCCGATACCGAGAACCTGATCTCGCTCGCTAAACTCTATGGCGTGAGTTTGGACGAGCTCCTCAATCCGAGCGACGAGATTGAGGACGATATCGAGTTTGAGAACGAGGACCGCGCCCGTCAGCGCGAGGCCGAGGCGGCAGAGCGCGCCCGCACCCATGAGGCGGCGGCACGCGCCACCGAGGCGGCAACGCAGGCAAGTGACGCGGCAGCCAAGGCGGCGCAGGCGGCAAGCTGGAGTGCGCAGGCCGCCAATGCCGCGACGGCGCAGGTGACGGGCGGTGGCGCGGCCAGCCCGACTCCAGTGAAAGGCCCGTTCCAGTCATTCCCGTATTGGGCCGTGTGCTGGCTGCTGTTCTTTTTACTGATGTTCCTGGTTGGTGCCAGCCCCTTTCCCGCACTGATCTTCTTTACGATTCCTATCTATCACTGGGTGGCACGTGCGCTTGATGGCGATTGGGCACGTGGGGATATCCAGGTTGGTCCGGTGCCGGCGGTCGCTAGGACTAAGGGGGAGGACGTTTCCACTGCGGTTGACGCTGGCATGGCTGCCGCGGCCACCGCTGAGCCGAGTGCCAAAGAGGGTGATGAATGATGAAGCTTTCGCATGAATCCAAGGTACGCTTGGGCGTTGGCATCGGAGCGTTTGTGCTCATCATCGGGCTTGTCTTTGGCATTTCGCGGACTTTGATTCATTTTGATGGACCGTGGGATTTCGACGATGTCGTATCCGGCTTGTTTGGTATGGCCGATGTGGTTGACGAGGACGATGTTTTGGATGACGGTATTTACTCCGTTCAGTCTCAAAAGCTTTCGAGTGAAACCTTCGATGCCGACTCATTCCAGTCCCTTGACCTGGATGTGACGTCGGGCACGGTCGATATCAAGTGCGTTTCCGATGGACCGGTGCGTGTCATCGAGAGTGGTCGCGTTGCAAAAGGAGTAACTGCTTACGATGCTGCCACTCAAAATCTGGCCGAGATTAGGGGCTCTACGCTCAAGATTAACCAGTTCGACTGCGATGACGAGCGTGCGCTTGACCGTACGGTCACCATCGAGCTGCCGCGCGAGCTTGCCGATAACATGATGGACATTTCGGCGAATGTGGAGTCGGGAGATCTGACGATCACGGACATTGCGTGCCACGACTTCGATTTGACGTTGGGCTCGGGAGACGTCGAGTTCGCGGGCGCTGTAACCGACACCCTGAATGCCAAGGTCGGTTCTGGCGATGTGACGTTCGAGCTCTACCAGGCCCCCGCGAAGTCGATGGACGTATGCGTGGACTCGGGCGATGTGGAGATAACGGTTCCGAACTCTACGGGCTTTAAGGCGAGCCTCACCGTGGGCAGCGGTGACTTCGAGAGCGATTTCCTTCCGCTTGGCTACGATGGCGAGACCATATTGAATCTTGAATTCGACAACGGTGATAAGTCAGCCACGTATCGTTTTAAGGTCGGTTCGGGCGACATGTCGTTTGATCCGGAGTGACATGCGGTTTTCGGAGATCGGTACATATAGGCACGCTCTTTGATGGAGGCGCCGGAGCCGTGATGGGCTCCGGCGCCTTTGCCTTTACAATGGGGGCATGGAACAGATTATCTTGAACATACTCGAGGCTCTGCGTCGCGGCGAGACCGTGGACGACAAAGTGCTCGTCAAACTGATACATGCCGAGGCACGCCGTGAGGGTGCCGACAAACGCGATTTGGCCAAGCGCCGTCTGCTGCCGTTCTACCAGCGGGTAAAACGTGAGGAGCCGACTCGGTGGGCTGCCTGGAATGTCGATGCCGAGTTGGAGCGTCAACTGCTGCAGGTGTTGCGCATGAAGCCTCGTCGCACGGCTTCGGGCGTGGCGACCATTACCGTCATCACCAAGCCGTGGTCCTGTTCGGGCGATTGCCTGTTTTGCCCCAACGATCTGCGCATGCCCAAAAGCTATCTGCATGCCGAGCCGGCATGCGCCCGTGCGGAACAAAACTGCTTCGACCCGTATTTGCAGGTGAGCGCTCGCCTGACTGCACTTTCGCAGATGGGACATGCGACCGACAAGATCGAGCTTATCGTGCTCGGTGGCACCTGGAGCGACTATCCGCAAGGGTATCAGACGTGGTTTATGTCGGAGCTTTTCTGTGCGCTCAATGACGACGCCGTGGCCGGCGTGGCGGCCAACCCCATGTTGGCGCGTCCGGGCATCAGTCGTGCCGAGGCGGGGCGCCTGCTCGATGACGCTCCCGCCGATGCCCTGCCGCCGGTGGTGGCGGAGCGTCGCGAGCGCTATCGGGCGGCAGGCATTGCGACCGACGAGTGCGAGCTTGCGGTGGGCGTTGCCGGCGAACAGGAGCGCGTGGATGCTGCCGTGGGCGGCTACAACCGTGCGGTGCGTCGCCTGTACGGTCCCGGCACGCCGTGGGGCGAGGTCGCCGAGTGGCAGACAGCCACGATGGAAGAGCTCGAACGTCAGCAGCGCATTAACGAGACGGCGAAGCATCGCGTGGTGGGGCTCGTTATCGAGACCCGCCCCGATGCCGTGACGCCGCAGGCGCTTACGCTCATTCGCCGCCTGGGCTGCACCAAGATCCAGATGGGCATCCAGAGCCTCGACCAGCATCTGCTCGACATTAACGAGCGTCGTATCACGGTGGCTCAGATCGAGCGAGCGTTTTCGCTCGCGCGCCTATTTGGCTTTAAGATCCACGCGCACTTTATGCTCAACTTGCTGGGCGCCACGCCCGAGGGGGACAAGCGTGACTACGAGCGCTTTATGACCGAGGGCGCCTTTATGCCCGACGAGGTCAAGGTCTACCCGTGCGCGCTCATCGAGGGCTCGCGTCTGGTGGGCTGTTACGAGCGTGGCGAGTGGCGCCCCTATACCGAGGAAGAGCTGCTCGACGTGCTGGTCGATGACATCGTGGTGACGCCGTCGTTCTGCCGTATCAGCCGCATGATTCGAGACTTTAGCTCCGACGACATTATGGTGGGCAATAAGAAGCCCAACCTGCGTCAGCTCGTCGAGAATCGCTTGGCGGCTCGTGGCGAGGGCGCAAAGGTGCGTGAGATCCGCTATCGCGAGATCAGTACCGCGGGCGCCGATTTGGATGAGCTCTCTCTTGATGAGGTTGTTTACGAGACGCCGGTGACGAGCGAACGTTTTTTGCAGTGGGTGACGCCCGAGGGCAAGATCGCCGGCTTTTTGCGCCTGTCGCTGCCCGATCGCGCGTTTGTTTCCGCTCATGCGGACGAGCTGCCGACGTTGCCGGACGAGGCGATGATTCGCGAGGTGCACGTGTATGGTATGGCGGCGCGCGTGGGCGATCAGGGCCAGGCGGCTCAGCATCACGGTCTGGGGCGTTTGCTCGTGGAACG
>CAKUGH010000041.1 GCA_934654605.1 uncultured Collinsella sp.
GGCTTTGGCCCGGGTGCCGAGTCTCAGGCTCACGCTCCCAACGAGGTCACCTACAAGGACGACCTGGTCACCGCTGCTGCCATGTACGTGGCTGCCCTGAACCTCTACGATCCGAGCCAGGCCGATGGCGACGCCACCGTGTTCCGTGCCGGTCTGACCAACAACAAGATCGATTAGTCCCATTCTTCGATTTTGTTGGGCCAGGGGCCACTCGTGTCCCCGGCACCCTCTGTTGACTTGGGGCCCGCGGTCGTTATCTCCCATGCTTCCTCGACGGTGGCGGGTCCTCGTCATAGCGCTCTGCATGTTCTAGCCACACGCGCATGCCGGAGCGCATCTATCCATTACGATCGTTCGCATTTTTAGAAAGGACATTTACATGGACGCTAAGTTTACCGAGCTCGTCGAGCAGCTGAACGGCCTCGATTTTAAGGGTATGTACGGCAGCGACTTCCTGCACACCTGGGACAAGACCACCGATGAGCTCAAGGCTCTCTACATCGTCGCCGACGCTCTGCGCCAGCTGCGCGAGAACAACGTTTCGTCCAAGATCTTCGACTCGGGTCTGGCCGTCTCCCTGTTCCGTGACAACTCCACCCGTACGCGCTTCTCCTTCTCTAAGGCCGCCAACCTGCTCGGCCTTGAGCTGCAGGACCTGGACGAGAAGAAGTCCCAGATCGCTCACGGCGAGACCGTCCGCGAGACCGCTACCATGATCTCCTTCATGGCCGACGTCATCGGCATCCGCGACGACATGTACATCGGCAAGGGCGACGCCTACATGGCCGAGGTCTCCGAGTCCGTCCAGCAGGCCTACGAGGACGGCGTTCTGGATCACCGTCCCACGCTCATCTCCCTGCAGTCCGACTCCGATCACCCCACGCAGTCCTCTGCCGACATGCTCTACCTCATCAACGAGTTTGGCGGCCTTGAGAACCTCAAGGGCAAGAAGGTTGCCGTTACCTGGGCCTATTCGCCCTCTTACGGCAAGCCGCTGTCCTGCCCGCAGTCGCTGATCAGCCTGCTGCCCCGCTTTGGCATGGACGTCACCCTGGCTCATCCCGAGGGCTACGACCTCATGCCCGAGGTCGTTGAGCGTGCCAAGGGCTACGCCGCCGAGTCCGGCACCACCTTTAAGCAGGTCAACACCATGGCCGAGGCCTTCGAGGGCGCCGACATCGTGATCCCCAAGAGCTGGGCTCCGTTTGCCGCCATGGAGAAGCGCACCAATCTGTACGCCGAGGGCGACGACGCCGGCATCGCTGCGCTCGAGAAGGAGCTGCTCGCTCAGAACGCCACGCATCAGGATTGGTGCTCCACGACCGAGCTCATGGAGAAGACCGCCAACGGCCAGGACACCATCTTTATGCACCCGCTGCCCGCCGACATCTCCGGTGTCTCCTGCGAGCACGGCGAGGTTAACGCCGACGTCTTCGACATGCACCGCGTGGGCATGTACAAGGAGGCCAGCTACAAGCCGTACGCCATCGCAGCCATGATGTTCCTGCAGAAGGTTGCCGATCCGGCCGCTACCCTCAAGGCCCTCGACGAGCGCAGCACCGCCCGTTGGTTCCAGGCCTAAAGCTGGGCTGAGAAATGGCCAAGCGTATCGTTGTCGCCCTGGGCGGAAACGCCCTCGGCGCCAACCTTCCCGAGCAGATGGAGGCCGTCAAGACGACTTCCAAGGCTATCGTTGACCTGATCGAGGAGGGCAACGAGGTCGTCATCGTGCATGGCAACGGTCCCCAGGTGGGCATGATCGCCAACGCGATGGCCGAGCTCACGCGCTCTAACCCCGAGAAGTACATTCCCTGCCCGCTGTCCGTCTGCGGTGCCATGAGCCAAGGCTACATTGGCTATGACCTGCAGAACGCCCTGCGCGAGGAAATGCTCGACCGCAATATCGACAAGGGTGTCGCCACCGTGTTGACCCAGGTCGAGGTTGCGGCGGACGATCCGGCTTTTGCCGATCCCGTTAAGCCGATCGGCCCGTGGATGAGCGAGGCCGAGGCCAAGGAGCTGGAAGCCGACCGCGGCTACCAGTTCATCCACGACGAGAAGCAGGGCTTCCGTCGCGTGGTGGCTTCGCCCAAGCCCGTGAGCATCGTCGAGCTCGACACCATCAAGTCGCTCGTCGAGACCAACCACGTGGTGATCTCCTGCGGCGGTGGCGGCATCCCCGTCACCAAGGCCCAGGGCAACCACCTTAAGGGCGCTGCCGCCGTCATCGATAAGGACTTTGCGGCCGAGAAGCTCGCCGAGCAGCTCGATGCCGATGCCCTGATTATCCTGACGGCTGTGGAGAAGGTTGCCATTGGCTTTGGCACCGACCACGAGCAGTGGCTCGACACGCTGACCGCGGCTGACGTAAAGCGTCTGTCCGAGGCCAACGAGTTTGGTCGCGGCTCCATGCTGCCCAAGGTTCAGGCCGCCTCGACGTTTGCCGAGAGCAAGCCGGGCCGCACGGCGCTCATTACGCTGCTCGAGAAGGCGCGTGACGGTCTTGCCGGCAAGACCGGTACCACGTTTACCGGCGACGCCGAGTAGGCATATCGCACTGATACTGAGGAGGGTGTCCTGCGCCGCGGGATGCCCTCCTTTGTGCTATGGAGAGCCAAGGAGCGCTCGCTGGAAAAAACGAGCGCGTGCCTGTTCCGACGGAGTGTGAGCTTGGTATGGTGGGTATAGCAACTATGGTGTCCAACGCAGTCAGGGGAGGGTTGCGGAGATGAAACTCGGTTGCGTGATTATGGCCTCGGGGGAGGGCAAGCGGTTTGGCTCCAATAAGATGCTCGCCGACATATATGGCAAGCCGCTGATAGCCCGGACCATCGATTCGGTTCCCCGGGGCTTTGACGTTGTGGTTTCGACGCGTTGGCCCGAGGTCGCCCAGATTTGCGAGGACAAGCATTGCCCGTGCGTGCTGCACGATGGCGAGTTGCGCAGCGAAAGCGTCCGTGCGGGCCTATCGTGGGGGGCGAGTCGCGGCTGGAAGGGTTGCCTCTTTTTGCCGGGCGACCAGCCGCTTGTGAGCGCGGATTCTTTTGAGGCTATGGTTCGTGCATTTGATGAGCGTGGCCGCAAGCATCCGGTGCGTCTTGCGTGCAACGGTGAGCCTTCGAGCCCGGTGCTCTTTCCGGCGGAACTGTTCGATGCACTCATGTGTCTTGAGGGCAAGGACGGCGGCGGTTCGATCCTCAAGGGTCGTACCGACGTGGTGCCGGTCGAGGCGCGTGCCTACGAGCTGTGGGACGTCGATACCGCCAAGGGACAGCAACGCATAACGGAGCATATCGCCGCCTGCTCGTATTTTGATCGCGTGGCCAACTGCATCAATCAATAAGGAGCAATAATGATCATCATTAAAAACGGCGCGCTCGTGACGCCACAGGGACTTCGCCGCGCCGATCTTGCCATGGATGGCGATAAGATCGTGCGGATTGCCGCGACGATTGAGCCGGGCGAGGGCGATACCGTCGAGGATGCCGCGGGCTGCTGGGTGTTCCCCGGCTTTATCGATGGCCACACGCACATGCAGTGCTGGACCGGCATGGACTGGACGGCCGACAGCTTTGAGACTGGCACGCGCGCGGCTGCTTGCGGCGGTACCACGACCATTGTGGATTATGCGACGGCCGATCGCGGCGTGACCATGCCCGACGCCTTGGCCGAGTGGCATCACCGCGCCGACGGAACCTGCACGGCAAACTACGCTTTTCACATGGCGCTTGCCGAGTGGAACGACCGCAACCGCGCCGACCTTTCGGTCATGCGCGAGGCGGGCGTGTCGTCGTTCAAGACCTACTTTGCCTACGACCATCTGCGCCTGGACGACGCCGAGACGCTGGAGGTGCTCGAGGAGCTCAAACGTCTGGGCGGCATACTGTGCGTACACTGCGAGAACGGCACGCTGGTGAAAGCGCTGCAGAAGCGCGTGTTTGAGCAGGGGATTCATGGCCCCGAGGGCCATGCGCTCAGCCGTCCGGACGTGTGCGAGGCCGAGGCAGTGAGCCGTCTGCTGTATCTGGCGCACCTGGCCGGCGACGCACCGGTCAACGTGGTACACCTTTCGACCAAGCTGGGGCTCGAGGCCATTCGCGCTGCCAAGGCGCGCGGGCAGAAGAACATCTATGTCGAGACCTGCCCTCAGTATCTGATGCTCGACGACACCTGCTATCTGGAGCAGGGAGAGGACGGCTTTGCGGGTGCCAAGTATGTGATGAGTCCGCCGCTGCGCCATGCGGGTGACCGTGCGGCTCTGCGCGAGGCGCTTGTGTCCGGCGAGATCGATACGATTGCGACCGACCACTGCAGTTTTAACCTGCGCGGGCAAAAGGACCGCGGGCGCGACGACTTCCGCGCGATTCCCAACGGCGGGCCCGGTGTGGAGCATCGCCCCGTCGCGATCGCCACGAGCTTTGAGGGACAGCTGGGTCCCGAGGATCTGTGCCGCTTGATGAGCGAGAACCCGGCGCGCGTCTTTGGCATGTATCCACGCAAGGGCTGTCTTGCCGAGGGCTCCGATGCCGACGTGTGCGTGTGGGATCCCAAGGCACGTTGGACAATCAGTGCCGCGACACAGCACCAGGCTGTGGACTACACGCCGCTCGAGGGCTTTGAGGCGCACGGCCGCGCCAAGGCCGTGTTCGTGAACGGCGTGCTGGCAGCGCGCGACGGCGAGCCCACCGGAGCCCAACCCGGTCGCTACCTCCCCCGCTAATAGGAAGGCCGCCGGACCCCCTCCGCAGTTGCGGTGAAATAGTTCCTGTTTAGCCGCCAAATAGGCCGTTTCAGGAACTATTCCACCGCAACTTATATGTCTGGTGGGGCAGCGCCGGCTATTTGAGGCTGCTAGCGACGATGAGGCGGCCGAGGGCGGCCTCGAAGCGATCTGCCATCGTTGGGTCGGCAAGCGTGTCGACTTGGTTGAGCATGACGCGTGCGGTGCCGAGTCCCAGCGCCTGCACCTCGGCATTGAGCGCCATGGCGACGCGCTCTGGGGTGGCGGTGTCGGTGGGCTCGCAGCCGCAGCGCTCGCAGAAGATCTCGGGGCGGTGGACAACCTCGGCGACGGGCTTGCCCAGCCCCGAGGCGCCGACGACCCAGACAACGTTTGCCGTGCCGGAGGGAATCACCGGCTCCCAGGCGGCGTGGGCCTTGAGCGGGAGTCGCTTGCTGCCATCTGCCTCGGCCAACACATAGTCAAAGCGCTGCGCCAGCTGGTCGAGCGGCTCAGCGGGGGCGGAGAGCTTGCCTGTCTCCGGGTCCAAAACACCCGCCTGGCAGATGCTTCCGCGGACAAGTCCCGCGCATGCCTCGCAGGTGCAGCCGGGAACATGCAGGGTCCCTGGCTTCCAAGGTGCGGCGTCCAGGCGACGGCTCGACCCGTCCCATGGCACGCCGGCGACGGGAAACATATGCGTGGTGGTGCAGAGGAGCACGCGGCCGCCAGCGCGCATGAGCTCGAGACCCAGCGTCTTCAGCAGCGTCGACTTGCCGCCACTGCCGATAATTGCGGTAATGCCCGGCTCGATCTTGAGCGCGGAGGCAAGGTTTCCGCTCGTCGTTTCCATCTGTTCACCGCCGTATAATACTGTGATAATAAATAATCATCAGAGTAGCGGTCGAACCGCTTTTGCTCTGCTCAAACCGTAGCACAGGGAGGTGCCCCGGGAATGCTCGTTTATGTTCGCGGCGCCGGCGATATCGCCACGGGCGTCGCCGCTCGCTTGGTGCGCTCCGGCGTGTCGGTCGTTATGGCCGATATCGCGGTTCCCACGTGCATCCGCCGCACAATCTGTTTTTGCGAGGCCATTCGCCTGGGCGAGGTCGAGGTCGAAGGCATTCGCGCTCGCTTGGCACAGACGCCGGCTGAGGCGCTTGCGATTACCGAGGCTGGAGACGTCGCCGTTGTGGTGGACCCCCAGGCCAAGATGCTCGGCGAGCTGAAACCCGCGGCTGTGGTCGACGCGATTTTGGCTAAGCGCAACTTGGGCACCACGCGCGACATGGCGCCTGCCGTCATCGCCGTGGGGCCGGGCTTTACCGCGCCGGTTGACTGCGACGCCGTGGTCGAGACCATGCGCGGGCATTTTCTCGGCCGTGTCATTACCCAAGGTTCGCCCCAGCCCAACACGGGCGTGCCGGGCATTATCGCCGGCTATGGCAAGGAGCGCGTTATCCACAGCCCCGCCGCCGGCATGTTTCGGTCCGACCGCGCAATCGGCGAGATCGTGAGCGCCGGAGACGTGATTGGCTATGCGGGCGATACGCCCATGTGCACGCAGATCGATGGCTGTCTGCGCGGGCTTTTGGCGAACGGTGTGCAGGTGACTGAGGGCTTTAAATGCGCCGATGTCGACCCGCGTGGCGATGCCAGCTATATCAACTACATTTCGGACAAAGCGACGTCGGTTGGCGGCGGCGTGCTCGAGGCGCTCGCCATGCTCACCGATGTCTTTAGAGGATAGAAGGCGGCAATGGAAAAGCTCGATGTTGTGAATGCGGCTCTTGGCGCACTGCGTGCTGGCGAGACGTGCGAGCTCGTGGTCGTGGCCGGTACGGCGGGGTCGTCACCGCGCGGTGTGGGCGCATGGATGACTGTCTTTGCCGATGGAAGCCAGGCGGGCACTATCGGCGGCGGCAAGATTGAGCTCTTTGCGCTGGATGAGGCGCGCGAGCTGCTGGCCGCAGGGCAATCGCGTCTGGTCCGCTACACCATGGGCGGCGAGAACTCCGATACCGGCATGATCTGCGGCGGAGCCATCTGCCTGTGCTACCTGCATCTGGATGCGACCCAGGCACCGTTGTTCCAGGAAATCGCCGACGTCTTGGCCTATCGGCGCATCGGCGACTTCGTCATCGACTTTGAGCCGTTTGTCGCGAGCGCGCTCGAGGGCGATGTGGCTGAGTACCATGGCGAGGAATCGCGCCGCACCATTGCGGGCTGCCCCGGGCTTTCGCTGGTGGAGGAGGGGAGTAAGGTCACCTACACCAACGCTGCTTCCGAGATTCCCCCGGCGCACATCGAGACGCTCTGCCCCGAGGGCCTGACCTACATCTTTGGCTGTGGACACGTGGGCGCCGCGACGGCGCGGGTGCTCACGGCGGCGGGCTTTGCCGTTGTGGCGTGCGATGACCGCCCCGGCACGCTGACCCCCGAATGGGTGCCCGGTGTTTACGACCGTCGTCTGGTCGATTACAAGAACCTGAGCGAGCTGTGTCCCATCGGTCCGCGCGACTTGGTGGTCGTCGCCACGGCGGGTCACAAGTCCGATATCGACGTGGTGATTCAGGCCATGCGCGCCAAACCCGCCTATCTGGGCTGCTTGGGCTCGCGCCGCAAGACGGCCTTTGTGCGCGCCCGCCTGGAGCAGGAGGGCTTTACGCAGGAGCAAATCGGCGAGCTGCACCTGCCGATCGGTGTCGCCATCGAGGCCGAGGACCCCGAGGAGATCGCCATCTCCATCGCCGCCGAGATGATCCACCTGCGCCGCACCAAACTCGTCCCCCGCAAACGCTAATCGCATCCCCATATATGAGTTGCGGTGGAATAGGGACTGTTTATGCCTGTTAAGCCGTCAAACAGTCCCTATTTCACCGCAACTGCTTTTTGGGACCCATTTGTGCGGGGGAGTTGTGGAGTTGTGCAGGCAGACGAGGTTTTTCTGGAAATACGCACCCAATGCGCGTATAGTACCGATTGTTTTGTCGGCTCCTGCTGCGTCGAGTCCAAACCGCGAAATGCCATGAGCGGCGCGGATGCAGCCAGGAGGCACGAGGACAACCCATCGTGGCCACGCCCCGTGCTTAAAACCCCAAGAAGGAGTGAACAATGGCAGAAGAGAAGTATGTGCCGCGTCTGAAGACCAAGTACAACAACGAGGTCAAGCAGCAGCTTCAGGACAAGTTCCAGTACGAGAACGTCATGATGATCCCCAAGTTTGAGAAGATCGTCGTGAACATGGGTGTCGGCGAGGCCGCTACCGATTCCAAGGCCATCGACGGTGCCGTGCGCGACCTGCGCGCCATCACCGGCCAGCAGCCGATGATCACCCGTGCCCGCAAGTCCATCGCTACCTTCCGCCTGCGCGCTGGTATGCCGATCGGCTGCAAGGTTACCCTGCGTGGCGACCGTATGTGGGAGTTCTTCGATCGTCTGACCTCCGTCGCGATCCCCCGTATCCGCGACTTCCGCGGCATCTCCGCCAAGAGCTTCGACGGCCGTGGTAACTTCTCCATGGGCGTCACCGAGCAGCTCATCTTCCCCGAGATCGACTTCGATTCCGTCGATCACCAGCGTGGTATGGACATCACTTTCGTGACCACCGCCAACACCGATGAGGAGGCCAAGGCCCTTCTGGACGCCTTCGGTTTCCCGTTCAAGAAATAGGTTCACCTGCCCTATAAGCGCCGTTCCCACAAGGGGGCGGCGCTTGGGGCGAACAATACTCTATGTGAGGAGGATATAAGTGGCTAAGACATCGATGATCGTCAAGTGCAATCGCAAGCAGAAGTTCTCTACTCGTGAGTACACGCGCTGCCAGCGCTGCGGCCGTCCGCACTCTGTGTACCGCAAGTTCGGCCTGTGCCGTGTCTGCTTCCGTGAGCTTGCACTCAAGGGCGAGCTTCCCGGCGTTAAGAAGGCCAGCTGGTAAGTCACTACCAGCGTTTCAAGCATCCGTTTGGAACAGGGAAAACGCGCTAGTTAGGCTTTGCCGTTAAGGGCGGCGAAGAACCAAGAGCACGTGTTCATCAAGAACGAAGGAGAATCTGTATGAACCTTACAGACCCGATCGCAGATATGCTTACGCGCATCCGTAACGCTAACTCTGTGAACAAGGCCACGGTCTCCATGCCGAGCAGCAAGAAGCTCGTCGAGATCGCTCGTGTTCTGCACGAGGAGGGCTACATCGAGGGCTACGATGTCGAGGACACCGTTCCCCAGAAGACTCTGCACATCACGCTTAAGTATGGTCCCAAGAAGGCTAAGGTCATCAACGGCATCCGCCGCATTTCCAAGCCGGGCCTGCGTAAGTACACCGGCGTTGCCGACATGCCCCGCGTCCGCGGTGGCCTTGGTACCGCCATTATTTCCACCAGCCATGGCGTCATGACCGACCGCGATGCTCGCAAGCACAACGTCGGCGGCGAGATCATCGCTTACGTCTGGTAATTCGCTCGGTAGGTAGAAGGAAAGGAGATCACCGTGTCTCGTATCGGTAATAAGCCTGTCCAGATTCCCGCCGGAGTCGAAGTGGCAGTCAACGGCAACAACGTTGTCGTCAAGGGCCCCAAGGGCCAGCTCGAGCTCGATGTCTTTGAGAAGCTCGCTATCAACGTCGAGGACAACGTCCTCACCGTTTCCCGTCCCGACGACGAGCGTGAGACCCGTGCCCGCCACGGCCTCACCCGCGCCCTCATCCACAACATGGTTGTTGGCGTTTCCGAGGGCTTCGAGAAGAAGCTCGAGCTCGCCGGCGTCGGTTACCGCGTGCAGCAGAAGGGCAAGAACCTCGAGTTCTCCCTGGGCTTCTCGCACCCCGTGATCGTCGAGGCTCCCGAGGGCATCACCTTCGAGGTTCCCGACAACACCCACGTGAACGTCAAGGGTATCAACAAGCAGCAGGTCGGTCAGATCGCCGCTGAGATCCGCGGCCATCGTCCTCCCGAGCCTTACAAGGGCAAGGGTATCCACTACGTTGGCGAGCACATCCGCCGCAAGCTGGGTAAGGCCGCCAAGTAGTCGTAACCGACTCACTCGCATAAGACCAGCACCCCGTCAGGTGCTGGCAAGATCAACCTTTTTAGGAGTTTACGTATGAACAAGCATAAGGCGAAGCTGGAAGGCCTCAAGCGTCGTCAGCGTCGTGTTCGCGGCAAGGTCTCGGGTACCGCCGAGCGTCCGCGTCTTCGCGTGACCCGTACTAACGCCAACATCTATGCCCAGATCATCGACGACAGCAAGGGCTCCAGCCTGACGCTCGTCTCCGCCTCGACCCTCGAGGCCGAGTTCAAGGGCACCCACACCTCGAACAAGGAGGCTGCGGAGAAGGTCGGTCAGCTCGTTGGCAAGCGTGCCATCGAGGCCGGCATCACCAAGGTCGCCTTCGATCGCGGTGGCCGTATCTACCATGGCCGCGTCAAGGCCCTCGCCGACGGTGCTCGTGCCGCCGGTCTCGAGTTCTAGGAGGTATGTAGCACATGGCTCGTAATCAGAAGCAGCAGCGCGAGGCCTCCGAGTTCGAGGAGCGCGTCGTTTACATCAACCGCGTGTCGAAGACCGTCAAGGGTGGTCGTCGCATGAGCCTCGTCGCTCTCGTCGTCGTTGGCGACGGCAAGGGCAACGTCGGCGTTGGCATGGGCAAGTCCGCTGAGGTGCCCCTGGCCATCTCCAAGGCGTCTCTCGATGCCAAGAAGAACATGTTCCACGTGCCGGTGACCGAAGAGGGCACCATCCCGCACGAGGTTCTCGGCCACTTTGGTGCCGGCCGCATCATCATCAAGCCCGCTGTCGAGGGTACCGGCGTTATCGCCGGCGGCGCTGTGCGTCCCCTCTTCGAGCTTGCTGGCATCAAGAACGTCCTGTCCAAGTCCCTCGGTACCGACAACGGCCTCAACATCATCAAGGCTGCCGTCGAGGGCCTCAAGGAGCTCTCCAGCCCTGAGGACGTCGCGGCTCGCCGTGGCCTGACGGTCTCCGAGATGTTCGTCGGTAAGGAGAACTAAGCATGGCTGACACCATCAAGATCAAGCAGGTCCGCAGCACCAACGGTTGCAAGCAGGACCAGGTCCGTACTGTCCGTGCCCTCGGTCTCCACAGGATCCGCGAGGTTCGCGAGATTGCTGACAACGAGTCCGTCCGCGGCATGATCTTCAAGGTCAAGCACCTTGTCGAGATTGTAGAGGAGTAGCAAATGCAGCTTCACGATCTTACTCCCGCGCCCGGTTCCACCAAGAACCGCAAGCGCGTCGGCCGTGGCAATTCTTCGGGTCACGGCACCACTTCTGGCCGCGGCCAGAAGGGCCAGGGCTCTCGCTCTGGCGGCACCAAGGGTGCCGGCTTCGAGGGTGGCCAGACTCCGCTGGCTATGCGCCTGCCCAAGCTTCCGGGCTTCCGCAACCCCCGTCGTATCGAGTACACCGCGGTTAACGTCGAGCGTCTCGAGCGTAAGTTCGAGGATGGCGCTGTGATCGACGGTGCCGCTCTTAAGGCCGCTCGCATCACCAAGAGCGAGTTCGAGCCCGTCAAGGTGCTCGGCAATGGTGAGCTCACCAAGAAGTTCACGGTCAAGGTCGACAAGGTCAGCGCTTCCGCGCAGGCCAAGATCGAGGCCGCCGGCGGAAAGGTCGAGCTGCCGTGCTAAATGGTCTTAAGAATGCTTTCCGCATCAAAGAACTGCGCGAAAAGATTCTTTTTACCATAGCTATGCTCGTCGTGTACCGCATTGGTGCGCACGTTCCTGTGCCCGGCATTCCCTTCCAGGGGATGCTGGGCCTTTTCTCGACCGAGAACAACTCGGTCGCCGCAGGTGCTATGGCCCTCCTGAATCTTTTCTCTGGTGGCGCGTTGAGCTATGTTTCGGTGTTCTCCCTGGGTATCATGCCCTACATCACGAGCTCGATTATCCTCCAGATGCTCCAGGCCGTCGTGCCTTCCCTGCATGAGCTTGCCCGCGAGGGCGAGGTCGGTCAGACCAAGATCACGCAGTATTCGCGTTACCTCACCTTGGCCCTGGCAATCCTCAACTCCGTGGGTTACCTCTTCCTCTTTAAGAGCTTCGGTATCAGCTTCAACGGTGCCGGTGCTCCCGAGATCATCTTTGACCTCATGATCGTCGGCACGCTCACCGCGGGCGCCATGCTGATCATGTGGATTGGTGAGCTCATCACCCAGCGCGGTATCGGCAATGGCATGTCGCTGATCATCTTCGCGAACATCATGGCCGGTCTTCCGCAGGCGATCTTCTCCAGCACCGAGGGCAACGCCGGTGGCATCATCACCATGGTGATCATCTGCGCCATCATCCTGCTGGTCATCCCGCTGATTGTTTTCCTTGAGCGCGGCCAGCGCCGCATTCCGGTCTCCTACGCCAAGCGCGTCGTGGGCCGTCGCATGATGGGTGGTCAGACCACCTACCTGCCCATCAAGGTCAACACTGCGGGCGTCGTGCCGATCATCTTTGCTTCGGCACTGCTGTACTTCCCGGCCCAGATCGCCGTGTTCTTCCCCGGCATCGGCTGGATCCAGGCAGTTGCCTCTGCGCTTTCGACCGGTTGGCTCAACTGGGTGCTTAACGTTGTCCTCATCGTGTTCTTCGCGTACTTCTACACCTCCATGGTGTTCAATCCCGACGACACGGCCGACAATCTTAAGAAGCAGGGCGGCTTTATTCCGGGCGTCCGTCCGGGTAGGGCTACCGCGGCCTACATCAAGAACGCGCTCAACAAGATCACGCTTCCCAGCGCTGTCTTCTTGGCGCTCATCGCCATCGTGCCTTCGATTATCTTCTCCTTCACGGGTAACCAGCTGATCCAGGCATTTGGCGGCACGTCCATCCTCATCATGGTCGGCGTCGTGCTCGACACGGTCGACAAGCTCGAAGGCCAGATCAAGATGTATGATTACGATGGATTCTTTAAATAGGCTAGAGGAGGATTGCTCATGAACCTCGTATTGCTCGGAGCTCCGGGTGCCGGTAAAGGCACCGTTGCACAGGAGCTCGTCGCCGAGTTCGGCGTCGCTCACATTTCCACGGGCGACCTGCTGCGTGCTGCCGTCAAGGGTGGCACCGAGCTTGGTATTCAGGCTAAGAAGTACATGGACGCTGGCGAGCTCGTTCCCGACCAGCTCGTGATTGACCTTGTCAAGGAGCGCCTTGCCGCCGATGACGCCCAGCAGGGTTTCATCCTCGATGGCTTCCCGCGCAACACCGCCCAGGCTGTAACGCTCGATTCCGAGCTCTCCGCCATGGGCCGCGAGATTGATTGCGCCCTTCTGGTCGACGTGGCCCCCGAGGTCATCATCGACCGTCTGTCTTCGCGTCGCACCTGCCGCGCCTGCGGTTACACCGGCACTGCTGCCGATGCTACCTGCCCCAAGTGTGGCGGCGAGATGTATCAGCGCGACGACGACAAGCCCGAGACCATCAAGAACCGTCTCGACGTCTACGAGAAGTCCACGAGCCCGCTCGTTGACTACTATCGTGGCCAGGGTCTGCTCAAGTCGGTCAACGGTGACCAGGCTCGCGAGACCGTGTACGGGGATGTCAAAGAGGCTCTCGGTCTATGATCAAGATTAAGTCTGCAACGCAAATCGAGCAGATGAAGAAGGCAGGAGCGCTATCTAAGATGGCGCTCCGCCACGTTGGAGCCATGGTTCGTCCTGGTGTTTCGACTTTTGAGCTCGACCAGCTTGCGGAGCAGATTATCCGCATGCATGGTGGCACCCCGGCCTTTAAGGGTTATGGCGGGTTCCCCGGAACCATTTGCGCATCGATCAACGATGCCGTGGTTCACGGTATTCCCAACCCCGACATGATCCTGCGCGATGGCGATATCATCTCCATCGATACGGGAGCCGTTGTCGACGGTTGGGTGGGCGATAACGCCTGGACGTTTTTCGTCGGTACCCCCACGCCCGAGGCCAAGGCGCTGTGCGAGGTCACGCGCGATTGCCTTAAGGCTGCAATCGAGCAGGCTGTTCCCGGTAACCATATCGGGGACATCGGTTATGCCGTCCAGTCCCTCGCCGAGTCTCACGGCTATGGCGTGCTTCGCGATTATGTGGGGCACGGCATCGGTCGCGTGATGCACGAGGACCCCAACGTTCCGAATTACGGAAAGAAGGGGAGGGGCGTTCGCCTTCAGGCCGGTATGGTCATTGCCATCGAGCCGATGGTTACGATGGGTTCCAATCATGTGAGCACGGGCTCCGACGGTTGGATCGTCACGACCAACGACCACCTGCCCGCCGCGCACTACGAGAACACCGTCGCCATCACCGATGACGGTCCGGTGATTCTCACCACCGACGCCCAGGGCGCTTGGTGCTCTTTGCAGGGCGGTGAAATGTAAAAGTCGCCGCCCCCTGACGCCCAACCTCGCCTTTCAATTTCGAAGGCATGACCCTAAGGTCTATGCCTTCTCATTTCAAGGCGATCTTGGGCATCAGGGAACGGCTTTGTTTTACATTTCAATGTAACAAGTTCCACCAAGTTGTGGAGCCATTACGAAGATATTACGATACGTGCATGCGTATTGTAGAATACTCAATCGCTGTCGTTTTCTA
>CAKUGH010000042.1 GCA_934654605.1 uncultured Collinsella sp.
AAAAATGCCAATGTGCTGGTGCTGGGCGCGGGGGACATCGGCGGACACTTTGCCACGCTCTGCCGCAGCATGGGCGCGCACGTCCGCGGCATCAAGCGCCATCCGCTCGTCTACCCCATCGTGTTTGAGGACATGGACGGCATGGACGCCCTGCCCGAGCGCCTGGCCGAGGCCGACGTCGTTGCGTCCTTTATGCCCAGCACGCCCGAGACCCGCGGCCTGGCGAATGCCGAGTTCTTCGCCGCGATGAAGCCGGGTGCCTTCTTTGCCAACGGCGGCCGCGGCGACCTCGTGGTTGCCGACGATCTGGTTGCCGCCCTTGAGTCCGGGCACCTTGCCGGCGCCGCGGTCGACGTCACCGATCCCGAGCCGCTGCCCGAGACAAGCCCGCTGTGGGATGCGCCTAACATGCTCATCACGCCGCATATTTCGGGCTGGTTCCACCTAGAGGCTACGCTCAACAACGTGGTCGACATCGCCGCCGAGAACCTGCGCCACCTGCAAGCCGGAGAGACGCTCCGCTGCTGGATTGAGCACTAGTTTAGTTCCGGCGTTCTACCGAACGCCGGAACCCCTCGACGCTGCGAGCCCGCCAGAGCGGCAATCTGCCTTTCAATCGTCGGGCATGACCAGAAGGTCAATGCCCTCCTCTTTCAAGGCACCTTGCTCGCTCTGGCGGGCTCTCGCTGACTTTTGCTCTACCTGCGGAGTTTCGCTGGCGTCGACTTCATCTGCAAGCCTTAGCAGCTCCGTCTTACCGTTGGCGCTGTGACATTTGCCCAGATAGAACCTGCCAAAATTAACATCCCTCTTTGGCGAGTTTTAGAGCTCCACGCTTTCGGCGCCGTTGATGGTTAGGTTTCGCTCGTAGAAGGCGGTGAGGGCGCGGATGGCGTACATCACGTCGCGTACGCCGCCGGTCTCGTAGCTTGAGTGCATGGCCAGCTGCGGCAGGCCCACGTCCACGGCGTGCATGCTCGCCTGCATGTTGGACAGGTTGCCGAGGGTAGAGCCGCCGGCCATGTCGCTCTTGTTGGCGAAGGCCTGCGTGGGCACATCGGCGTCATCGCAAATAGCCTGGAACACCGCGCGGCTAAAGGCATCGGTGCAGTAGTGCTGGTTGGCAGCCTCCTTGATGACGATGCCGCCGTTGAGCACCACCTGGTTGCGGGCGTCGCACTTCTCGGCATGGTTGGGGTGCACGGCATGCGCGTTGTCACAGCTCACGAGCATCGAAGCGGCAAGCGCGCGATGGTACGACTCGTCATCAAATCCGAGCGACCCGTTAATGCGGCGCAGCGCGTCGGCCAAGAACGTCGACATGGCGCCCTGCTTGGTCTCGGAGCCAACCTCCTCGTTATCAAAGCAGCAGAAGACCGAGACATCGTGCGCGTTCTCGGCGCCCAAAAACGCCTGCAGCGAGGTGTAGGCGCAGGCAAGGTCGTCGAGCTTGGGCGTCGAGATAAACTCGTCGGCCCAGCCCCAAATGCGCGCATCCTGGCGATTGACCAGGAACAGGTCACGGCCCAAGATTTGCTCGGGCTCCACATCAAGTTCGTCGGCAATCAGAGCATCAAAATCTCCCTGTTTAAGGTCGCCCGCGCTGATGAGCGGGCACAGGTCGACGGCGCGGTTGGGCGCAAAGCTCTCGTTGACGCCACGGTTCATGTGGATGGCGAGGCTCGGGATAATGGCGACCTCGCGCTCGGTAGTGAGCAGGCGGCTCTCGATACGGTCGCCCTCGCGCACCAGCACGCGGCCGGCCAGCGCTAGTGGACGGTCGAACCAGGTGTAGTCGATCATGCCGCCGTAGGCTTCGGTGTTCAGGCGCAGCGTCTCGCCCGCACCATCGAGCTCGGGCACAGCCTTGACCTTAAACGTGGGCGAATCACTGTGCGACGCCGTCAGCTGGAAATGATAGTCACCGGCAACGCCGTCCTCGCCCCACGTTGCGGCCAGGTCCTCGCCCACCTTAAAGGCGATGACACTCGAGGTATTGCGTTGCGTGTAGTAGCGACCGCCCGGCTCGATATCCCACGCCGCGTTCTCGGGCAGGTAGGTAAAGCCCGCCTCGTCGAGTTCGGCCATGATGGTCGCCGCCGTATGGAACATGCTGGGGCATGCCTCGATAAAGTCGATGAGGTCGTTGGCGGCCTCGATATCGTCGGCTGTCACGTGCACGCGCTCGGGCGCTTCCTGATCCGTCATGCTCTCCCCTTTCGCTGGGCTGCTGGTCCCCTCCAGCATACCCCGCCGCGCCAGTGCCGCGCCTTTCAATCCATGTTTAATCCCGCGCCGCTCACCAAGTTGAGCCATCGTACCCGTGCACCTTTTGCGACAATTACGCTAACAGGACGAGAGGAGCCGTCATGAAGCCACGTTACATTGCCATCGCCTGCGGTGTTGCAGGCGTCGCCGTCGGCCTTGCCGCTGCCACCGGCATCGTTTACCACAAGCAAATCAAATCCGCCGCGTCGCTTAAGCGCTTGACCGATTATGCAGATGGATACGACCTGTACGCGATCGATATCGCCTACGACTATGACCTCGACCGCATCATTGCCGCCGGCGTACGTGACGACCAGGCCTACATCGACGCCGTGCTGGCGCAGGTGCTGCCCGGCGTGCCGGCACATGTTCAGGCGCCGCAGTTTGCCTGCAGTGCCTTTGCCGCCGTGGATGCCGAAGGACGTGTGCGAACCGGTCGCAATTACGACTTTAAAGACGACACCTCGGCGCTGTTGGTGCGCAACCACCCGCGCGACGGCTATGCCTCCATTGGATTTGCCGCTCTCAACAACCTGGGCAACAACGCCCCGCTTGACTCCATTGCCGGACGCGCCGCCGCGCTCATGGGCCCCTTCGCCCAGCTCGACGGTGTTAACGAATGCGGCGTTTCCATTGCCGTGCTCACCCTGGATTCCAAACCCTGCGACCAGGATACACAGCGCCCCGTCATCAATACCTCGCTCGCCATCCGCCTGGTACTCGACCGCGCCGCCACTACGCAAGAGGCCGTCGACCTACTTTCCGCCTATGACATGCACGCCATGGCCGGGCGCGATTACCACTTCTTTATCAACGACGCCACCGGTGACGCGCGCGTGGTGGAATGGGACCCGCGCGATCCCGACCGCGCTTTCAAGGCAACGCCCGTGCGGCAAGTCACAAACTTCTACGCCTGCTACGGCGACGAGGTGCTTCCCAATCAAAAGAATGGTGAGCTGGGTCACGGCAAGGAGCGTGCACTCGTCATCGCCGATGTCCTTGACGCCCATGCCGGCGCCCAAGATGAAACGGCAGCTTGGAAAGCCCTACGCGCTGCGGCGCAAGATCCCAATCCGGAAGATATCACGAGCAACACGCAGTGGTCGGTCGTCTTTGATAACACCGAGCCCGCCGCCGCCATTACGCTGCGCCGACATTGGGGCGATGTCGACGCCTTCGCCCTGTAAGGACAGACGCCCGCCCGCCTTACGCTCGCCTGACGTTGCTTACATTTCTATACATCTGAGCTAACACGTTTTACCCCCGTATCAGTAGTGTGCGGGGGTAAACTTATGCGCATGTTATAACTTGCCCGGAAGGATTCATCATGCTTAGGATCGGTCTTCTTACCAGTGGCGGCGACTGCCAAGCGCTCAACGCCACCATGCGCGGCATCGTCAAAACGCTCATGACCAATAGTGCGGAGCCTATCGAGATCTACGGTTTCGAGGACGGCTACCAGGGCCTTATCTACAGCAGGTTCCGCGTCATGACGCCTGCCGATTTTAGCGGTATCCTCACCCGCGGCGGCACCATTCTGGGCACGAGCCGCACGCCGTTCAAGCGTCTGGACATTCCCGAGGCCGATGGCGTCGAGAAGGTGCCTGCGATGGTCCACACCTATCACAAGCTGCAGCTCGACTGCCTGTTTATGCTGGGCGGTAACGGCTCCACCAAGACCGCCAACCGCCTGCGCCAGGAGGGCCTCAACGTTATCGCCCTGCCCAAGACCATCGATAACGACACCTGGGGCACCGAGATGACCTTTGGCTTTACGAGCGCCATCGACGTCGCCACCAAGTGCATCGACGACATCCACACCACCGCCTCGAGCCACGGCCGCGTGTTCGTCATCGAGATCATGGGCCACAAGGTTGGCTGGATTCCGCTGTACGCCGGCGTCGCGGGCGGCGCGGACGTCATCCTGATTCCCGAGATCCCCTACGACATGGACAACGTCATCAAGACCATCGAGCATCGCATGGAGACCGGCAGCCGCTTTACCATCGTGGCCGTCGCCGAGGGCGCCATCTCCAAGGAGGACGCGGCGCTGTCCAAGAAGGAGTACAAGAAGAAGCTCGCCGAGCGCACGAGCCCGTCGATTGTCTACGACATCGCTAAGGAAATCGAGGCCAAGACCGGTCGCGAGACCCGCGTCGCCATCCCCGGCCACACGCAGCGCGGCGGTCAGCCCGATGCCCAGGACCGCATCTTTGCGACCCAGTGCGGCGTCGAGGCGGCACTCGGCTGCCTGCGCGGTGAGTTTGGCTACATGATCGCCCTGCGCGACGGCAAGATGTGCCACATGCCGCTCGAGGAGGTCGCCGGCAAGCTCAAGTATGTCGACCCCCAGAGCGATCTGGTGCGCGAGGCCAAGGCGTTGGGCATCAGCTTCGGCGACGAATAGCCTCGGCTGGAATTGCTCCCATCGGGCCCTCCGACCGCCGCCCGACGTATTTCGATTTGGCTCCTCCCTTGACTCCGTCAAAGGTCGCCAATCGAAATCGTCGGGCGGAGGCCGGAGGGCCCTGCGTTTACATACTCGTCGAGGCTATTCGTTTTCTTGCTGCGGGTGCTTGGTCTGGAGGATTTGGAATGATGGGAGCTCTTGGCTGTTACTTGCACTGACATTTGTCACAAAATGGCTGGTCGTTGGGGGTTGCTACTGGTAGTTGCGGTAGGGTTGGGGCAGATTCTAACTAGAAATGGTGGTCGCTACCGGTTGTTCTCGACATACTCGAGCCATTCGGTTCGATCATCATATGAAAGGAACTGCCATGGATCTTGCGATGGCACAGCGGCTCGTCGATCGCCGCAAGGCTGCCGGCCTCTCTCAGGAAGCACTTGCTGCCCAGCTGGGTGTGAGCCGCCAGGCTGTTAGTAAATGGGAACGCAGCGAATCCTCACCCGATACCGATAACCTTATTGCGCTCGCCGCGTTGTATGGCGTGTCGCTGGATGAGCTGCTGTATGGGGAGGCGGTAGATAGCGCTGATGACCCGGAGGGCGGCGACGCCGGAACTGAGGCTTCTGATGAGGTTGAAGAAGCCGAGGCTTCTGCTGAGCACGCTGATTGCGGCGATAAGCCACTTGTCGATATTTCCCTCACGCGCGGCATCCACGTTATCGACCCCGGTAAAGGCGAAGAGGTTCACGTTGGCTGGAATGGCATCCACGTAACCAACGAGCGCAAGGGCGAAGAAGTCCATGTGGGGCCGGGTGGCGTGCATGTCGATACGCTTGAGGACGATGGGCACAGCGTGCATACCAATGCCGACGGCACCGTGGTTATCGACGGAGAGACGTTTTCCAGCTGGAAAGAGGCACACGACAAGCTCGACCATCATGGCAAGCACTTCCACACCAAGCTCGGACGTGCGTGGAACAAGTTTCCCTTCCCCGCGCTTGTCGCCCTCGCCTATCTGGCGCTCGGCATTGTCTACGGCACATGGGGCATGGGGCTCTTCCTCGTCTTTTTGATTCCCGTCTACTACGCAATTGGCGACTTTATCGACCGACGCCATCTATCTAAGCTTGTCGACGCCGTCTACCCGGCAGCCACCATCGCTTGGTTCCTCTACATGTGGCTCTGCCTGGGACAACCCCATCCCGCCTGGGTAATCCTCATCACCATCCCGGTCGTAAAAGCACTCATGCGCTGGTGCCGCAAACAATGGAAGCACCGCAAGCAAGCCTAGTCCGCCCCGTCCCACCAGCAAGCCCCAGCCGACGCCCTCCCCTAAGTTGCGGTGATATAGTTCCTATTTAAGGCCCAAATGACCGAATCTAGGAACTATTCCACCGCAACTTAGCAAGACATCCAAGGAGTTGGCATGAGGATCGCCGAGGTTTCAAAGGAGTATGGTATTTCCGCCGATACGCTGCGCTATTACGAGCGTATTGGCTTGCTGCCTCGTGTACACCGCAACGAAAATGGCATTCGCGACTACGATGAACAAGACTGCGCGCGCATCAAGTTCGTCAAGTGTATGCGCGGCGCAAGCGTCTCAATCGAAGCGCTCATCGAATATATGCAGCTCTTGGAACAGGGTGACGAAACCATGGCGGCGCGCAGAGCCATTCTCGAAGAACAGCGCGACCAGGTCACCGAGCGTATTGCCGAAATGCAGGCCGGTCTCGATCGTCTCAACTACAAAATCGCCCACTACGACGACCTCATCCACGCCTGCGAGCAAAAGCTGTCGAAGTAATAAACGCCGGGTAGTCCGTAGGTTGCTCGGCGTTTGCGCAGATAAAACCTGCCAAAATTAACATCCCTTTTTGGTAGGTTACTCGGCGCTCTTGAGGGCGCCGACCATGTCGATCTTGTTGAGCGTTCGGTTGGTGGCGAGGTTGACGATAATCGTGAACCCAAAGGCCAGCACCACAGACAGCACGTAGCTCAACGGTTCGACCTCAACGTCAAAGTACAGCGACGGCATCTGCAGGATGTACGTAAAGCTCTCGGCCAGCGCGCCGCCCAACGGCACGCCCAGCGCGGCACCGATTGCTGTGAGAATCAGCGTCTCCTTGTTGACGTAGTGGTGTACCTCACCGCGGCGGAAGCCCAGCACCTTGATGGTCGCTAGCTCGCGCTCGCGCTCCGAGATATTCGTATTGGACAGCGTAAACACCACCACAAACGACAGACACGCCGCCATAAAGGTCACGAGCACCACGACCGAGTTGATGATGGTGAAGTTGGCCTCATAGTTCTCCCAATGCTCGGCAGTACTCGAAATCGTGAGCCAGCCGTCGTTTTTAAGTTGCTTGCTAAACGCAATTTGATCGGCTGACGACCCCTTGAGCAGCGCAAAGATGCCATTAAGACGGACGCTTCGGCCAAACGCACGCTCGTAGGTGCTCTGCGTCATATAGAGCGTGTTGCCCAGGTAGTTGAGCGAAATATCACTCACCTCAACATCGGCGACATTGAGCGATGAATCCTGAACCTGCGCCGTGTCACCCGGCTTGATCCCCAGCACCAGCTGAGAGCTCTTGCTCAAATACACATCCCCGTCACGCAGGGCGAGCGGTTCTTTGGACTCATCCTCCAGGCGCACGTAATCGCCCAAGTCACCCGTGCGGTCGTCGGGAATCACGATGAGCTGCACGGTCTCGCTCTTGCCGCCAAATGTAAAGGTGACGTTGTCGGTCATGATCGGCAGCGTCGAAGTCACGGTCACATTGGAATCTTTGACTGCACTGCGTTCATCCAGTGCTGCGCACGTCTGCGAAAAATCGTCAGAATTGGCGACCGCAAGCAAGTCGTAGCGCGTGATGTGCCCGTACTGTTTGGGCGAAAGCGCCACCGACGTATCGCGGATACCCATACCGCAGATCACGAGCGCCGTGCATCCCGCAATGCCAAAGATGGTCATAAAGGCACGCTTTTTGTAGCGGAACAGGTTACGCGCGGCAACCTTGTTCAAAAAGCCCATGCGGTGCCAGATAAAGCCGATTCGCTCAAGCAAGATGCGCGAGCCGGCGCGCGGGGCCTTGGGACGCATGAGCGAGGCAGGAGTCTCGGCCATCTCGTGGCGGCAGGCGATAATCGTGGCGCCCACCACGCCCACGGTAAACAACGCCACCGATACGAGCGATGACACAATGTCGTACGAAAGCAGCATCTGGGGCAGTGAGTACATGTCGTCGAACACCGTAAACAGGAACAGCGGCAGGCCCACGAATCCGATGACGTTGCCGAGCACGCCGCCAATCAGGCACGCCCACAGTGCATAGTCCACGTATTTGGACAGGATGCGTCCGCGCGAATAGCCGAGTGCTTTGTACAGGCCAATAAGCGTGCGCTCCTCCTCGACCATGCGTGTGGCGGTAGTGAGACTGATGAGCACGGCGACGATAAAGAAGATGAACGGGAATACGGTGGCAATGGCCTCGATCGAAGAACTATCGCTCTCGACGCTCGAGTAGCTTGCGATATTGCCGCGGTCCTGGATGTACCAGGTGCATTCGCCCAGGTCAGAAAGCTCGGCGCGGGCATCGGCAAACTGCTGGTCGGCGGCGGCACGGCGCTGGTCCAGGTCGGCTTGAGCCTGCGCACGCTCGTCGCTGCCCTCGGCCATGCGATTGATGTTGTCCTGCTCGATCCCAAAGACCATATTCGCCTGACGCTCAGCCGCGTCCAAGCTTGCCGGTGTGTCGACCGTCAGCTCCTGAGCGCGCGCCTTCTCGCGCTCGTCGCGAATCTTCTCGATATTGCCTTTGACCTCGTCAATCTTTGCCGTATAGGCATCGGAATAGGAGTTGAGGTCCTTGGCTCCCTCGACGACCACATGGATTGCGGAATAGGACGACGACGTCGCGGCATCCTCGCTTACGTAGAACTTGTAGTCCGCTGCCGAGGCGGCGCGGAAAGCGTTAACCGTCGAGTCGGAGCTCACGTCGGTGGGATCGAGGACCTCAGCCGTGATGGTGTAATCGCCCGCGGCAAACTGATCCTTGGCGCTCTGATTCGACGAGTTCGCATCGTTGGCGGCAAAACTCACCGTATCGCCGAGCTTTTTGCCCGACGCCTTCAAAAAGCGCGAGGTCACTGCCACTTCGCCCGAAGTCTCGGGCAAATCGCCGCGCACCAGCACCGGTTGGTCGATATTCTCCTTGGAGAGGCTCTGCACGACCACGCGCTCGCGCGCCGTGCCCACGGCGGTGTAGGCGGTCTCGGTATAGATGCCCTCGGCCGTCTCGACGCCATCGACCTCTTGGATCGCAGCAAGGTCATCATCGGTCAGGCCGTAGGTCGACTGCACGTTGATGTCATAGACATTTTGCTGGTCAAAGTAAGCGTCAACCGAATCGCACAGGTCCTCGCAACCCGCCTTGAGGCCGCACATCACACTCACGCCGAGCGCCGTGATGACCACGATGGACAAGAAGCGTTTAAGGCTGCCGCGAATCGTACGGTAGATGCCACGGCGAAACACCGTCGGCACCATGTCGTTTGAGCTTTGGGCAGTGCGGTAGGTCGTAAAATCCTGCTCGCGCTCCGTGTTCTGCGCGTCGCGGCGTTGGCTGTTTTGGCGATCCTGATCCATGGGCGCTACCACTCGATCGTCTCGATCGGCACGGGATTTTGCTGGACCGTCTCGCTTTCCACGCGACCGCTCTTAAAGCGGATCAGGCGATCGGCCATAGGTGCGAGCGCGGAGTTATGCGTGATGATAATGACTGTAATGCCCTGCTTGCGGCAGGTATCCTGCAGCAGCTGCAGGATCTGCTTGCCGGTTTTGTAGTCGAGTGCGCCGGTGGGCTCATCGCACAGGAGCAGCTTGGGGTTCTTGGCCAGCGCGCGGGCAATGGACACGCGCTGCTGCTCGCCGCCCGAAAGCTGTGCCGGAAAGTTGCCCAGGCGCTCGCCCAGGCCAACCTGGCGAAGCGTTTGTTCGGCATCGAGCGAATCGGGGCAGATCTGAGCTGCGAGCTCCACGTTTTCGAGAGCCGTCAGGTTGGGAACCAGATTGTAGAACTGAAAGACAAAGCCCACGTCGGCGCGACGGTACTCAACAAGCCGCGCCTCGTTGGCGGCGCTCACGTCGCGCCCGTCCACCGTCACGGTACCAGAGGTCGCCGTGTCCATGCCGCCCAGAATGTTGAGCGCCGTGGTCTTGCCGGCGCCCGAAGCGCCCAGGATAATGGCAAGCTCGCCACGCTCAACGGTAAAGCTCGCGCCGTCGAGCGCGTGAATGCGGGCATCGCCCTCGCCGTATGCTTTGATGACGTCTTTGAATTCGATATAGGCCATCGATCGTTTCCCATCTGGTCGGATAATCCTTAGTATTACCCAATTCCCACCTACCAAAAAGGGACAGGTTTATTTTGGCAGGTTTTATATGGGGAAATGGCGGGTGTTGGTAGAGCGACGAGGCGACAGAGGGGCCACCCACGGAGTCAAGCCACCCGTCAAATGCAGAGGATTTATCTCGACCGTCAGCCATATTAGTCGAACTGGTGTTCGTTTCTATGATATGATGCTGACAGTTATACGGGTCCCTACGCAGAAAGGCGGCCGCCATGGCGTTCGACTTTAAAAAGGAATGCAAGGAGTTCTACAAGCCTGCCAGCAAACCGAACATCGTAACCGTCCCGCCCATGAGCTATGT
This sequence comes from uncultured Collinsella sp., assembly GCA_934654605.1. Lineage (GTDB taxonomy): Bacteria > Actinomycetota > Coriobacteriia > Coriobacteriales > Coriobacteriaceae > Collinsella. The sequence goes on from CAKUGH010000042.1 coordinate 10,389, forward strand.
CGCTGTGCGCGGAAAGGGCGACCCAAACACCGCAGACGGCGAGTATCAAAGCGCCCTTCCGCTGCTTTACGGCATCGCTTACACCATCAAGATGTCGAAAAAGGGGTCGAGGAGCATCGAAGGCTATTTCGACTTTGTGGTGCCGCCGCTCGAGGGCTTCTGGTGGCAAGACTCCCCCAGCAGCGACATCGACTATGTGCGCAAGGACGACTTCAACTTCATCTCGTGCATCCGCTTGCCCGATTTCGTCACCCAGGCAGACTTTGACTGGGCCGTCGCGGAAGCTACTGCCAAAAAGAAGCTGGACTTTTCCGCAGTCGAGCTGCTTAAGGTTGACGAGGGCCTGTGCGTGCAGTGCATGCATACCGGACCTTACGACAGCGAGCCGGCAACCGTAGACACCATGCATGAATTTGCGACAGAGCAGGGCTATGCCCTCGACTTTTCCAATGCCCGTCTGCATCACGAGATTTACCTCTCCGACCCACGCAAATGCGCGCCGGAAAAGCTCAAGACCGTGGTTCGTCATCCCGTCAAGCTAATAGTAAGTTGAAAATCGCTGTAAAGATGCCTCACATTCAACACACCCGATCGATCGACTCTCCGCGGGCAAGTTGACCCAGACTGCCACCGCCGCTATGATGCCGCTGCGGAATGAATGTCTCCGTTGGGTTCGTCAACCAAGTTGCCGCGACCCAAAACCGCCTTGTTGCTGATGACTTCTGCTGTTTCGTGGTGCCCTTTGGGCATCATGCCACGGCAGGAGTCTTTTTTGTTTTGGAGGAAAAGTGTCGGAAAATGCTGCGTCAAGCAGAGTCAAGCGCCTGTTCAATACCTATAGCGGCCTTGTGCTTATGGGTGCCGTCGGAATCCCCGTCGGCATCATCGTTGGCACCATCTGCGCGCTCTTTGGCCGCGTGCTCCTAGCGATCGGCGCCTTTCGCGACGAGCATGTTGCGCTGCTCCTTCCCTTCCTCGCCCTGATGGGCCTAGCCATCGTATTTGCCTACCGCACCTGGGGCAAAGGCACCGACCGCGGCATGAGCCTGGTGTTCGAAGTAGGCCACGGGCGCGAGGACGCCATCTCCCCGCGCTTGGTACCGCTCATCATGCTGAGCACGTGGGGGACACACCTCTTTGGCGGCAGCGCGGGACGCGAGGGCGTGGCAGTGCAAATCGGCGCGACCGTCTCGCATTGGATCGGCCGCCGCTTGCCCTTCCGCGATCCTGGCAACACGTTTTTGCTCATTGGCATGGCCGCCGGCTTTGCCGGGCTCTTTCGAACGCCGCTCGCTGCCACGGTCTTTGCTATCGAGGCACTGGTCGCCGGACGTATGGAGTACCGCGCACTGTTTCCCGCGTTTACCGCCTCGCTCGCCGCAAGTATGACCTCCGGCGCCCTGGGACTCGAGAAGTTCGAGGTCGCCATTGCTGCCCCATACATGCTTGACCTTCCCGGTCTTGGACGGCTTGCGGCACTGGGCGTCGCGTTTGGCATGGCGGGTGGTGCTTTTGCCTGGTGCCTTGCCCATGCCAAGACCCTTGCAGCGCGGTTGTTCCCCAACCCTTATACGCGCATCGCGGTTATGGGCCTCATGCTGTCGGCGATCCTGTTTGCGCTATGGCAGGGGCGATACTGCGGACTTGGCACCAACTTGATATCGGCAGCGTTGAATGGCGACGGCAAGGCCGCCATCATGCCTTGGGACTGGGCGCTCAAATTCGCACTCACCATTGCCACGCTTGCCGCAGGATATCAGGGTGGCGAGGTGACGCCGCTGTTCTCCATCGGAGCCAGCCTGGGCGTCGTACTCGCCAGTGTTCTCGGCATGCCCGCCGAGCTCTGCGCCGCGCTGGGATACGCCGCTGTCTTCGGCAGTGCCACCAACACGCTGCTTGCGCCGATCCTTATTGGCTGCGAGGTCTTCGGCTTCGGCAACCTGCCGGCGTTCTTTGTCGTCTGCGTCGTGGCTTATCTGTTCAACATGGACAAATCGATCTATGCCCTGCAGGAGCGGGCGTAGAAAGATGTCCAGGCAGGCGGTCTCAACCGGAAACGGCGTCCCACTCTGAGGCTATATTCCGGGACACGGTTTCCGCTTGGGACGCCATTCGGAAAGCGCATCCCGCTTTAAAACGGAATTCCGGGACGTGGTTTCCGCCCGAGCCTCCATTCGGAAAGCGCGTCCCATTCTTTCATGGCGCCTTGGCTATGCAAAGTGCCTTGGCGTTACTCCTCGTACGCGCCCTCAAGCCGAAGCAGCCACTCCTTGCGGTCGAGGCCACCGGCATATCCGTTGAGCGACCCGTCAGCGGCAACCACGCGATGGCACGGCACGATAATCGAAATGGGATTACGCGCAACCGCAGCCCCCACGGCACGCGGGGACACAACGGGAGCCTCATTTCCCGGCACACGATGTCGAGCCGCAACACGCTGGGCGATCTCACCATACGTAGCGACCTCGCCACGCGGAATTGAAAGCAACTCAAACCAAACTTCACGCTGAAACGCCGTGCCAATCATATGTAACGGCGGCGTAAACCGAGGTTCCTGCCCCGCAAAATAAGCATTCAGCCAAGCCCAAGAACGCTCAAGTACCGAAGAAGCCGCGCCATTTGCCGGGTTCGCCGACGACATGCCACCGGTACCGGAAACCGCATCGGCACCCTCGACATGCTCTGCATTCTCTTTGAGCAGCGTAGAGCCAAAGTGCTCCTGCCCCTCAAACCAAAGCCCCGTCAAGCCGCGGCCATCAGCGGCAAGCAGGATTTCGCCCAAAGGCGAAGCAAACGTCGTCGTGACCACCAGCGGCTCCTTTCAAAACTCCGTAACATGATACCGCGAATTGTGCAGACAACCCCCGCGGATACGTCCGAGCGTTGCTCAAGCGATGCCACTTTCCCCAACCAAGCGAAGAAGGCGCAGGGTTTCGACGCCAGAGCGGTACCCCTACCAGTTGATCTCTAATACTTTTCCTGAGAAGTGAACGAGCGAAATCGAAGCCCCGGAGCATCCACACCTTTAGACCGCAAAATCGCAGGATTCATGCGATAAAACCGCAGGAAATAACGGTCAAAATATGCCAATGCTTCGAGGGTTCAAATAAGGTCGTTCACTTCTCGTGAAAAGTATTAGACCTCACTTCGCCCCAAGCCCAAAGTCCCCGCAGGCAGCAGGCGCGAAGCGCCGCAGCTGCCGGCCGCGCCCCACAGTCCCCCAAGGCGGCAGGCGCGAAGCGCCGAGGCCGCCGCCGGGACCAGGGCCCGCAACGGCCACGTGCCCCCACATCAGCCCAGCGGCCCCAACCAACAACGGCCCCATCGCAGGCCGCTCGCAGCAGCGTCACCGCAGGCGGGGGCCGGGCTTAGTTTTCAGAACACTCCGCAGACCAGTGTGGCACCTTGTCCGCGGCTCCGAAGGAGCAGGACAAGGCGCCACACATGGTCGAGGACGTTCTGAAAACTAAGCCCGGCCCCCGCCGGACAGGTCACACTACTCGCAGAGCAGCTTAGCAATCTGGACGGCGTTGGTTGCCGCGCCCTTACGGATTTGGTCGCCGCAGCACCAGAAGGTGATGCCGCGCGCGGCCTCGGGGTTCGA
>CAKUGH010000043.1 GCA_934654605.1 uncultured Collinsella sp.
TTTGTGCTGACGCTGCTCGGGTCGATTCCGCTGGGAATCCCCGTGGCGTTCATGCGCATGAGCAAAATTGCGCCGCTGCGTTGGATTGCGCGCATCTACATTTCGGTGATGCGCGGCACGCCGCTTATGCTGCAGATGTTTGCGATCTACTTTGCCCCGTACTACGTGTTTGGCATCTCGCTCACGCCCGATTCCAAGTGGACGGCGTGTGTAGTGGCATTCATCATCAACTACGCCGGTTACTTTGCAGAGATCTATCGTTCGGGCCTGCAGTCCATTCCGCGCGGTCAATACGAGGCTGCCGAGGTGCTGGGCTATTCGCGCATGCAGACGTTTCTGTATATCGTGATGCCGCAGGTCGCCAAGCGCATTTTGCCGGCGATGGGCAACGAGATCATCACACTGGTCAAGGACACGTCGCTGGCGTTTGCCATCGGGGTGGGCGAGATGTTCTCGACGGCCAAGGCGCTGGTCGCCTCGCAGGTGAGCATGGTGCCGTTTGCAATTGCGGCGCTGATTTACTGGGTCTTTAACTTCGTCGTCGAGATGCTGCTGGGCGCTGCCGAAAAGAAGCTGGACTATTATCATGACTAGATCGTTCCGCCGTTCTAGCGAACGGCGGACTGCTCGACGCTGCGCGCGTGCCTGACGGCCAATCTGCTCCTCAAACCGTCGCTTGCGTACAGAAGTACGCGGCGCTTCTCTTTCGAAGCATATTGTCTCGCCAGTCACACGCTCGCTGACTTTTTCAACACATGGAGGTTCCCGTGTCCGGAACGGTAATGAATATAGCGAACGCGCGTAAGGCGTTTGGCGGCAATGAGGTGCTCAAGGATATCTCACTCGAAGTCAAGCGCGGTGAGGTTGTGGCGATTATCGGGCCTTCGGGCGGCGGTAAGTCCACGCTGCTGCGCTGTGCCACGCTGCTCGAGACGCTCGACGGCGGCTCGCTTTCGTTTGGCGACCTTGCGGTTGCGACGGATGTGGGATCGGGCGCGGTCTATGCGAAGGGAGATGTTCCCAAGCAGGCGCGCTCGCGATTCGGCCTGGTGTTCCAAAATTACAACCTGTTCCCGCACTATACCGTGATGAAAAACATCATCGACGCGCCGATCCGCGTGCTTAAACGCCCGCGCGAGCAGGCGGAAGCTCGTGCGTATGAATTGATTGCTCAGATGGGGCTTGTGGGCAACGAGAATAAGGTTCCGTGTGAGCTTTCGGGCGGTCAGCAGCAGCGCGTGAGTATCGCCCGCGCCCTAGCGCTCGACCCGGAGATCCTGTTCTTTGACGAGCCGACCTCGGCGCTCGATCCCGAGCTGACGGCCGAGGTGCTGCGTGTCATTAAGGACCTCGCTGCGCAGAACATGACGATGGTGATCGTGACCCACGCAATGCAGTTTGCGCGCGATGTTGCCGACCGCGTGGTCTTTATGGATGGCGGTCGTATTGTCGAGGAGGGTCCTGCCGAGCAGGTCATCGACCATCCGCGCGAGCGGCGCACGCGTGAGTTCTTGAGCCGTATCGAGGGATAGGCTCAGGTATTTACTCAACTATTAATTGAGGCGAAACCGCTGCAGGTCTTATGGTCTGCGGCGGTTTTTATTCGCATCGGTGGGGCCCAACAATCGCCTTCCATGTCTGCTCCCTCCTCTCGCCGCCTGTATTCATACGTGTGCCGAAAGGTATGCATGGACAGCCGCCCGTGAGGGTAGGGTGGTGGCATAGGACATTTGGAGGGTGAGTCGGCTCGGCTGCCGACCATGCTGCTCCCGGGACGGCACCGACTGCGAACTCTCCCCGTTGGCGTCGCGCATCGCGCGCGACCCTGCAAGGAGGTCATCATGGGTGCTCCCAAGACCGGCAACGTAAGGAACGTGGTGCTCGTAGGCCAAGGCGGGGTGGGCAAGACTTCACTCGCCGAGGCCATGCTCCACCTTTCCGGCAAGACCGCCCGCCTGGGCGGCTACGACGGCACCAAGCCCACGCTCGACTATGACCCCGAAGAGGTCAAGCGCTCGTTCTCCATCTCGACGACCATTGCGCCGATTGACTGGAAGGGCGCCCGCATCAACGTGCTCGATGCCCCGTGCTACCCCGATTTTATCGGCGACGCCTTTGCCGCGATGAGCGTCTGCGAGACGGCTCTGTTCGTGGTCGACGCCGAGGCCGGCCCGCAGCCGACGACCGTCAAGCTTTGGTATGCGGCCGAGGACCTGCGCCTGGCGCGCGCGGTGTTCGTGAACCGCCTGTCGCGTCCTGAGGCCAGTTTTGCGACCACCATGGAGCTGCTGCAGGAGCGCTTCGGCACGCGTTTGGGCGCCGTAACCCTTCCCTGGGGCGAGGGCGAGGACTTTGACGGCATCATCGACCTGGTGCGCATGAAGGCGCGCCACTGCAACGGCGCCGAGGCCGTTGAGTCGGAGATCCCCGAGGAGTATCGTGCCCAGGCCGAGGAGGCTCACGACCATCTGTGCGAGCTGGTGGCCGAGGCCGACGACGAGCTGATGATGAAGTACTTGGAAGGCGAGGAGACGCTGACGCAGGAGGAGCTTGAGGGCTTGTTGTCCAAGGCGATCGCCGAGCGCATCTTTGTGCCGGTCTTTGCGGGCGATTGCATTAAGGAGCAGGGCGTCAACTCGCTGATGGACGACATCGCCACGTACTTCCCGGCGCCGACCGACTACGGCGAGATGCCGCTCATCGACGGTGATTCGCTTAAGATTTCGAGCGACGATGACCGTCCGGTGGCGTTTGTGTTTAAGACGCTGGCCGATCCGCAGCAGGGCCGCATCAGCTTTATCAAGGTGCTGACGGGCACGCTTGAGCCGGGCCTTGAACTGATTAACGCTCGCACGCGCAAGAGCGACCGTCTGGCTCACCTGTATGTGATGTGCGGCCGCGACATGACCGAGGTCGGTCACGCCTACGCCGGCGATATCATCGTGGCGCCCAAGCTGGCTGCCGAGACGGGCGACACGCTCTCCATTACCGGTAAGGTCGAGGCGGCGGCGTTTAAGTTCCCCAACTCGCAGTACCGCATCGCCATCGAGGCCGAGAACCGCGGCGACGAGGAGAAGCTCTACACGTTTATCGAGAAGGCATGCAAGGCCGATCCGACCATGAGCATCGACCGCGACGAGGAGACGGGCCAGACCATCATCTCCGCCGTGGGCGAGGCGCAGGTTTCGGTGCTGCTCAACCGTCTGGAGGACCGCACCAAGGTTGCGGCCAAGAGTGTGCCGATCCGCATTCCGTATCGCGAGACCATTCGTCGCACGGCGAGTGCCCAGGGCCGCCACAAGAAGCAGACCGGTGGCGCCGGCCAGTACGGCGACTGCTGGCTGCGCGTGGAGCCGCTCATTGGGCCCGACGGTACGAGCGACGGCTACGAGTTTGTGGACGAGGTCGTGGGCGGCCGCATTCCGCGTTCGCTCATCCCTGCTGTGGACAAGGGCGTGCAGGAGACCATGAGGGACGGCATTATCGCCGGTTATCCGCTCACGGGCATTCGCGTCGCGGTGTACGACGGCTCGTATCACAGCGTCGACTCCAACGAGATGGCGTTCCGCGCGGCGGCTCGTATCGGTCTGCGCAAGGCGTGCGCCGATGCCGATCCGGTGGTGCTGGAGCCCATCGAGGAGATCACCGTGACCATTCCCGAAAGCTACGCCGGCGCCGTGATGGGCGACATCTCGGCCTCGCGCGGTCGCGTGACGGGCATGGAGACCGATGAACGCGGCGACACGGTGGTCATCGCCCAGGCTCCGCTCGCCGAGCTGACGGATTACTCGACGCGTCTGCGCTCCATAACGCGCGGTACGGGCGACTTTACCATGAAGCCCGCTGGCTACGAGCAGGTGCCCTACGACGTTCAGGCCAAGCTGGTCGAGCGCTATGAGGAGGGCCGCGCTAAGTAGCGTGTGATTTTGTCTGCAACATGTCCGCTGGTAGATAGACCGCCCCGGCTATGTGCCGGGGCGGTCTTTTGATCGCATGCGACGGAAGGATTGCGGATCATTTTTGCTTTGGGGTGATGCGGCGGCGTGGTCGACGTTAATCCCCCGAAGCCTGATTGCGGCCGGTCGCGTAGTCAATCTGCACGTGCGGCTGAAGGTTGTAGCAGTACACATGGAAGCAGAGCGTCTTGCCGTGATCCTCGACCGATTGCGCCTCTAGGCGCACGCCGCGGCAGACGAGCTCTTCTTCGTTGTACATGGGCGTGACGCGGTAGAGCACGTGGTTGCCTGTGTCACGGATATAGTTGAGAATCCGTTCCTCAAAAGGCAGCATGCCGGTCTCGTTGAGGTAGCGTGTGCCGGTGAGCAAGTTTTTGCGGTTGGCGTTTTCGCCGCAGAGCGACCAGGCGATGAGGTGGCAGCGGTTGTAGAGGCTCTGGCCGGGGATGAAGTCATATCGCTGCTGATGCCAGCCGGCAGGATGGATACGTGAGATATCGCCGCGCTTTCCCTGTCCGAGCGACTCGGGGCCTACGCAGGCGAGCGCCTTGCGAGTGCGGCCTAGGCTGTCGAGCTTGGAGAATTTCTTAAAGCAACCTTCTTCGGCGGCTCGTTCGTACTCGTCGAGCGTGAACGACGGCGTGCCCAACGGGTGCGTGCTGTCGGCGCGCAAGGCGACATAGGGGTTGCCGGCGTAATCGGGAATGCTGCTGAGGTATACACCGCGGGCGCGGTCGAGGTCGGGGTTCTCTACCTCGTCGATGGGGGTGACGGAGCTATCCGAGGCAGTGTCGCTGGTGTCGGTCGAGGTGGCCTCGGAGCCATCGTCGGCGTCCGGGCTGCCTTCGGAGTCCGCGGAGCTTGCCGTTCCCGATTCGAGTCGGGCGACCAGATCGGCCTCGTCTTCGGTGCGGCTAGGGCTTTCATTTTGCTTCTCGGCTAGAGCCGCCGCCTGTTCATCGCTTTGCGGTGACAGCAGCTTGGGCGCGCCGTCGAGCGATCCCGTAAACAGCGCAAACCCCAGCACCACGGCGGTGCCGATGGAAAGTACTTGCTTGTAGGCGGACTTGCGCGACATTGCGGCTCCTGGATAGTCGGTTGGGAATCTACCAGTCTAGCAGGTGCCATCGCAGGTCATTCGATCGAACAAATACTTAAGATTTGGGACAAACACTCCTGATTACTTTGTCCCGCGGTCTAGATCGAGGTGGAGTCGAGCCAGTTGAGCTTGCACTCGAGGATGCGCTGCTCGCCGGGTTCGCTGCTGCCGTCAAGCAGGGCGAGCAGCATCTCGGCCGCCTCGCGGCCTTCCTGGTCGACGGGCTCGATGATGGTGGAGACGGTGGGCGTGGTGAGATTGGTCCAATCCTCGCAGTTGAGTCCCAAAAGGCCGATTTGCTGTGGAATCAGATGGGCCATAGGTTGAAGCGCCTTGTAGACACGGGGAAGTGCCCATTGGTTTTGTACAAAGATAAGCGTGCGCTTGGCGGGATTGAACTTGTACTTAAAGTACTCGGTGAGTTCGCTGATTGACGGCTTGTTGTGGTCGATGGGGATGGCTTTGTAGAGCTGCCCGTTTGCGGCCAGCGCCTCGGCATAGCCCTGGAAACGCTCCATGCGGGTGCGCATTTCGGTCATATTGGCGGCGATGGAAAAGAAATCTTCGTAGCCGGCATCGAGAAGCGCCTGCGTGGCGTTGTACACGCCGTCGTAGAGGTTGGTTTTGATCCAACTGGTGCCCGGGCTATAGATGGCCGCGTCGAAGAAGACGACTGGTTTGCCGGCGCGCCTAATGCGGTCGTGGACGGCTTTGAAGTTTGCCGTGGGTTGGATGATAAAGCCATCGACGCCCAGCGAGAGCATCTTTTCGACGTACATGAGCTCGGTGTCGGGATCGAAGTTGCTCGTGCAGACGACCGTCTGATAGCCCGCAGGGAGCATGACCTGTTCCATGCCGTTGAGGACAAGTCCTGCCCACTTGTTGGTGTTATCCAAAATGATGATGGCGATGACGTGGGTTTGCTTGCCGGTGAGTGTCTGCGCCTGGGCGTTGGGAACGTATCCGAGCTCCTTGATGACGCGCGCAATCTTTGCCTGCGTCTTTTCGCTAAGCTTTTCTCGTTTGTCGTTGAGGTAGTACGAGACGCTTGCCGTTGAGGTTCCCGCCTCGCGAGCGACGTCTGCGATCGTGACGCGCTGTTTTGCCACAGCGACTCCTTCCGACAGATGAGCATTTTCCAACATAATGACTTTGAGCCTTGGTGAGGGGTGCGCTTCGGTGAGCGACCTTTTCCTTCCATATGAGTATGCAACAAATGCGGCGTACGGGTGGGGTCGAAATATGTGACCGGCATGCGCTTCTGCCGTCTACCGAGAAAATCAAATACTTCTTGACTTTTTAAATCAAGGGTAAAATCGCAGGATTCATTTTTGGTTAAACGCATAACCAAAAAGCATAACCAACGCTTTGACCTGCGCGTTTACCGAAATGAGGTGGCATTAAGAAAAGCGGGCACCTATATTGGTCTTGTCGAAAAGACAGCAAGTCCAAACGGCAGGGGATGCTCCGGAGGCCTCCGCAAACGGTGTCTTGCGCACGCAACTCTATGAAAAGAGGGAAGCAATGAAGATCGTAGGCGTTGCCGCCTGTACCGTGGGAATCGCCCACACGTATATGGCCCAGAAGGCGATTCAGGATGAATGCGCCGCTCGTGGCATCGAGTGCAAGGTCGAGGCTCAGGGTGGTCTGGGCATCGAGAATGAGCTCACGCAGGAAGACGTGGACTCCGCCGACCTGGTCCTTGAGTCCGTCGATGTGGGCGTCGAGAACGAAGATCGCTTTGAGCAGAAGATGGCCGAGGGCAAGTTCCTGAAGGTCGGCACTTCCGACGTGATTGCCGATCCGGTCAAGATCATCGACCAGGCTGTCGAGATCATCAAGGCGACGGGTGGCGCCGTTGACGCGCCCAAGGCCGAGGCCAAGGCAGAGAAGAAGGCCGTCTCCGCTGCCCCGCAGGCCCCGACACCGGCGTCCAAGCAGTCCATCTTTGCCGATCCTGGTAAGACGCTGCTCAATGCATTCAATACCGGCGTTTCCTATTTTATCCCCATCGTCGTTATCGGTGGCGTGTTCCTTGCATTCTCGTTGGCATCCGGCACCGCCGGCGCCAGCGGCATGGAGGTCACCAACCCGCTGATGGTGAGCCTTAACACCATCGGCATGGCCGGCATCTCCATGATGATCCCGGTGCTTGCGGCATACATCGCCTACTCGATGGCCGGCAAGCCTGCGCTGGCCCCCGGCTTTGTCCTGGGCTATCTGGTCAACAACGCCGTCGTCACTCCCAGCGGCAACAGCGTCTCGACCGGTTTCTTGGGCGCCATGATCATGGCTGTCATCTGCGGCTACTTTGTCCGCTGGATGAAGACCTGGAAGGTCAACAACACCATCCAGACGATCATGCCCATCCTGATCATCCCGATTCTGACCTCGCTCGTCCTGGGCATGGCCTACATCTACATCTTGGCCACGCCGCTTGGCTTTGTGATGGACTGGCTCACCAGCGTGCTCGGTAGCCTGCAGGGCGGCTCCGCCGTCGTCCTGGGCCTGGTCATCGGCGTTATGACCGCCTTCGATATGGGTGGCCCCATCAACAAGACCGCCTCGACCTTTACCATGGCCATCATGGCCTCCGGCATCTATGGGCCCAACGGCATGTTCCGCGTCGCCGTCGCCATTCCCCCGATCGCCTGCGGTCTTGCTGCGCTCATCGCCAAGAACAAGTTCGATGACGCCGACCGCCAGATGGGCATCTCCGCACTGTTCATGGGCTGCATCGGTATTACCGAGGGCGCTATTCCCTTCGCGGTCAAGGATCTTGGCCACACCCTGCCCGGCATCTGCATCGGCTCTGCCGTGGGCGCCGCTCTCGCCGCCTTCCAGGGCATCGACTGCTACGTTCCGCACGGTGGCTTTATCGTCGCCCTGGCCACGAACAATGTCGCGCTGTTCTGCCTGGACATCGTGATCGGCTCCGTGGTCGCCGCCGCGATCCTGATCGCCATGAAGCCCAAGCTCGACAAGCAGGCCAAGTAAACCTTAAAGGACTCCGGTTGCGCGGAGGGCTGGATTTGACTCCGCGCAACCGCCCCTAAACAACAAAATCCATCCGCACTGAAAGGGCTCGAACCCGGGCCCCAGGGAACTTTTGTCAAAAATCCTTAGGATAAGGAGAGCAAAATGTCCAATCTCACCATCCGCCAGGCCGTTCAGGGCATGCTCAAGCTGCAGGATAGCGGCGACCACGCAACCATGGTCGGCATTGGCCCCATGAGCCCCAATCTGATCCAGGCCGTGTTCGAGCTTGCCCGCGATGAGGACTTTCCGCCCATGTTCATCGCCAGCCGCAACCAGGTCGATATGGACGAGATGGGCGCCGGCTACGTGAACGGTTGGGACCAGACGCGCTTTGCCGCCGACATCAAGAAGGTCGCCGACGAGGTTGGCTACACCGGTCCGTACTACCTGTGCCGCGACCACGGCGGCCCGTGGCAGCGCGACGAGGAGCGCAACGCCCACCTGCCCGAGGATGAGGCCATGGATCTCGCTCGCAAGTCCTTTGTCGCCGACATGGAGGCCGGTTTCGACCTGCTGATGGTGGATCCGACCAAGGATCCCTATCAGATCGGTAAGGTCATCCCGCTCGACGTGGTGCTTCGCCGCACAATCGACCTCATCGACTATCTTGAGCAGTATCGCCGCGAGCACAATCTGCCCGAGGTCGCATATGAGGTCGGCACCGAGGAGACCAACGGCGGCCTGACCTCCACCGACAAGTACGAGGAGTTTATCTCCCAGCTGCAGCCCGAGCTCGAGAAGCGCGGATGCCCCATGCCCACCTTCATCGTCGGCCAGACCGGTACCCTTACTCGCTGGACGGAGCAGGTCGGCCACTACAACTTCAAGAACGCTCGCGAGCTTGCCGATATGGCCAAGCGCTACGGCGTGGGCCTGAAGGAGCACAACGCCGACTACCTGGATGACGCGACGCTGCTCGAGCACATTCCGGCACACGTGACCGCCTCCAATGTTGCTCCGCAGTATGGCACCGAGGAGACCCGTGCCTACCTCAAGCTCTGCGCCACCGAGCAGATCCTGGTCGACAACGGTCTGTGCGATGACCCCTCCGACCTGTATCACACCCTGCTGGTCAAGGCCATCAAGACCGAGCGTTGGCGCAAGTGGATGACCGGCGACGACGTCAACCTGCAGGTCGACGACATCCTTGCCGACGATGAGCTCAGCCTGAAGATCCTGGATGTTTCCGGTCACTATGCATTCAACGACCCCGAGGTCAAGGAACAGGTCGAGAAGCTCTATCGCAACCTCGCCACTCAGGACATCGACGGCAAGCGCTTTGTGGTCGAGCATATCAAGCGCCCGATCAAGCAGTATGTCGTGGGCCTGAACCTTAAGGGCGTCACGACCCGCATCGAGAAGGCTCTTGCCGAGTAAGTAGCTTTTCCTACGCGACGCCGGGCCCGCGGTATGTCCCAACTGCGGGCCCGGCATATAGGGCAAAGGGACCGTTCCTTTGTCCCATTCTTTTGAGTTTTAGATTCCTTCGAAGGAGTTCGACATGAAGTTCTTTATCGATACCGCCAACCTGGACGAGATCGCCGAGGCCAAGAGCTGGGGCTGCCTGGCCGGCGTCACCACCAACCCGTCCCTGTACGCCAAGACCGGCGGCAAGCTCGCCGACTTCGAGCCGCATATGCTCAAGATCGCCGAGCTCTGCGAGGGCCTGCCCGTCTCCGCCGAGTCTACCGCCACCACGGCCGAGGGCATGATCGAGGAGGGCAAGCGCCTTGCCGCCCTCGCCCCCAACATCGTGGTCAAGCTCCCCGTGTGTGAGGCCGGCCTCGCCGCCTGTCGCGCGCTGGCCGATGCAGGCGTGCGCGTCAACATGACGCTCGTCTTCTCGCCGACGCAGGCCCTTATGGCCGCCAACGCCGGCGCTCGCTACATCAGCCCGTTCGTCGGTCGTTTCGACGACATCGCCGAGGACGGTATCTCGCAGCTCGACAACGTCGTGACCTGCATTAAGAACTACGACTGGACGGGCAAGAACGTCGACGACACCGTCGAGATCATCACCGCCTCGGTCCGCACGCCCAACCACGTGACCCAGGCCGCGCTGCTCGGCGCCGACATCGCGACCGTGCCCATGGCGGCCCTTAAGAAGTGTCTGCACCATCCGCTGACCGATCAGGGCCTCGCGAGCTTTGAGGCCGACTGGCAGAAGGTTGTCAGCGCCCAGTAACGATGGCTTCGCCTGCCTGGCATTTGTCCATGCCGGGCAGGCGCGCTCAAGAGAGGAAATCCCAATGACCAATCAGGAGCTGGCGAAGGTTGCCAACGAGGTCAGGAAGGGTGTCGTGACGGCGGTTCATGCTGCCAAGTCGGGACATCCGGGCGGATCGCTTGGCGCTGCCGACATCATGACCTATCTCTACTTTGCAGAGATGGATGTCGACCCGGCGGATCCGCGTCGCGCCGACCGCGACCGCTTCGTGCTTTCCAAGGGCCACTGCGCCCCCGCCCTCTACGCCGTGCTTGCCGAGCGCGGGTTCTTCGGCAAGGAGGAGCTCGAGACGCTCCGTCATATTGGCAGCCGTCTGCAGGGCCACCCCAATATGAACGACACCCCGGGCGTTGACATGTCCACCGGCTCGCTCGGCCAGGGCATTTCCGCTGCGGTTGGAATGGCGCTTGCCGCCAAGCACTGGGGCGACAGCTACCGTGTCTACACGCTGCTGGGCGATGGCGAGTGCGAGGAGGGACAGGTGTGGGAAGCGGCCATGTTCGCCGGTAACCATGCGCTCGACAACCTTGTGGCGGTCGTCGACCACAACGGCTTGCAGATTGACGGAACGATCGACGAGGTCAACTCGGCGATGCCGCTCGCAGATAAGTTCCGCGCCTTCAAGTGGCATGTGATCGAGCTAGCCGACGGCAACGACATGGAGCAGATCGCAGCTGCTTTCGCCGAGGCTCGCAAGGTGAGCGGCGCGCCTGTGGCCATCATCGCCGAGACGGTGAAGGGCAAGGGCGTCTCCTTTATGGAGAACCAGGTGGGCTGGCATGGCAAGGCGCCCAACGACGAGCAGTTCGAGCAGGCTATGGCCGAGCTCACGGCAGCAGGGGAGGAGCTCTAATGGCAGAGGTCAAAAAAGTCGCCACGCGCGTAAGCTACGGCGAGGCGCTTGTCGAGCTGGGCAACGAGCGCGATGACTTCGTGGTTCTCGATGCCGACCTGGCGGCCGCCACGCAGACCGGCAAGTTTAAGGCCGCCCATCCCGAGCGCTTTTATGATGCCGGCATCGCCGAGAGCAACCTGATGGGCCTTGCCGCCGGCATCGCGACCACGGGCCGCGTCGCCTTCGCGAGCACCTTTGCCATGTTTGCCGCCGGTCGCGCCTACGAACAGGTCCGCAACTCCATCGGCTACCCGCATCTCAACGTCAAGATCGGCGCTACCCACGCGGGCATTTCGGTGGGTGAGGATGGTGCCACGCACCAGTGCTGCGAGGACATCGCGCTCATGCGCACGATTCCGGGCATGACGGTGATCGTTCCCGCCGACGATGTCGAGGCTCGCGCCTGCGTGCGCGCCGCCTGCGAGTTTGAGGGACCGGTCTACATGCGCTTCGGCCGCCTGGCGACGCCGGTCATCAACGATCGCGAGGACTATGAGTTCAAGATCGGTCGCGGCGTGGTCGTGCGCGAGGGGTCCGATGTGACGATCGTCGCCTGCGGCCTTATGGTCGCCGAGGCGCTTGCCGCTGCCGAGGCGCTCGCCGCCGATGGCATCGATGCCGAGGTTATCAACATGCACACGATCAAGCCGCTCGACGAGCGCCTGGTTGTCGCCAGCGCAAAGAAGACCGGTCGCGTGGTCACCGCCGAGGAGCATTCGATTATCGGCGGTCTTGGCGAGGCGGTTGCCTCGGTGCTTGCCGAGCAGCATCCGGTGCCGATGCGTCGCGTTGGAGTGCGCGATGTGTATGGCGAGTCTGGCCCCGCGGTCGATTTGCTGCACAAGTACGGTTTGGATGCCGACGGCATCGAAGCCGCGGTCAGGTCCGTGCTGTAAGGAGGGTTTTTCATGGGATTTGTATCTGCCAATCAGGTGACAATCGGACACGCCGCCGCCTCGCGTGAGGATGCTCTGCATTATTTGTCCGAGCAGGCTGTCGAACTTGGCTTTGCCGATGACGCGTCTGCCGTAGAGGCCGCCTTTATTGCTCGCGAAAATGAGGCCGAGACCGGTCTTGTCGCTGGCTTTGCCGTTCCGCATGCCAAGAGCGATGCGATTCATACGCCGGGCGTGGCCGTGCTCAAGCTGACCGAGCCTGTTGAGTGGCCAAGCTTTGATGGCGTGCCCGTCGATGTGGCGCTCGCGCTGTATGTTCCTGCGGGCGAGGCTGGAACCACGCATCTGCGTCTGCTTTCCAAGGCAGCCGTGATGCTGATGGACGCCGGCTTCCGCGACAAGGTGCGCGAAGGCACCGACCCCGTAGAGATTGCCGAGCTTATCAACGCCGGCCTCGAGGGCTAGAACGGTCTTTCCGTTCAATCAATCGATCCTTCTCCAAGGAAAAGGGCCGCGACGCCATAAGCGCCGCGGCCCTGCTTGCGTTTGCCCAGATAAAACCGACCAAAATTAACCTATAGGTTACGACGTTTTACAAACGGCGTAACTGCTTGGCGCTGTGCAGGCCCCGGGCGCGGCAATCTGACGTTCAACTTCGCGGGCGCGACCAAAAGGTCAGCGCCCGCTTGTTTCACGTCACCTTGCCGCACCCGGAACTCGCTCGCTCACTTATGCTCAACCTGAATTAGTTAATTTAGGACGGGGCTTTTTTGACTAGTTGGGCAACTAGGCTGGCGCAAATAGTCAAAAAGTCCCGTCCAAAAAGACCGATCTGGTGTCGCGCCACAAAAACGGCCTATCTACTACGTTTGACCCGCACCGGTCGACCATGGCCGTGTTTTCTGAAAATCGGTAAGCCGTCTACCTGCGGTTTTAATTTCGTGTTTTTCGGCATGGTCGAGGGTGGCCAGCGAAACGTAGTAAATAGGCCCATTTCGTGGCGAGCAGTCCGATTCACGGTTCAAGGCAACCGGCTTCGAATGATCATTTGGAAGTTGCGGTGGAATAGTTCCTGTTTGGGCGCAAAAAGCCGTTAAACAGGAACTATTTCACCGCAACTTATTGGGCGTTGCTTATTGATTCATGGCTCCGTGGATGTAGGGGGTTACCTCGGGGGAGATGTGGCCGCAGCCTAGGTTGCGTAGGGCGGATTCGATGGCGGCGGGCAGCGGGGTTTTGCCTTCGGCGTCGACTGGGGTGCCACCGAGGGCGGCAATCTTGTCGACGTCGGACGGGACTGCCTCGATATGCATGCAGCCGCCGACCAGGCGCGCGCGGACCTGCGAAAGGTCAAGGTCGTGTAGGTAATCCTCGCAGGCGCGAATCAGGTCGACCTTCTCGCGCGTAAGCTCCTCGCCTGTGGGGATTCGCGTGGCGAGACAGGCACCGGCTGGCAGATTCCAGACGGGATAGCCCCATGCGCGCAGCAGCTCGCGCTCCTCTTCCTTGGTAAAGCCGACCTCCATAAGAGGCGAGCGCACGCCGAGCTCCTCGGCGGCACGCATGCCGGGGCGGTAGTCGCCGCGGTCGCTCGCGTTGCTGCCGTCGATGACGGTGGGGAAACCCAGTGACTTGGCGTGGTT
>CAKUGH010000044.1 GCA_934654605.1 uncultured Collinsella sp.
CATCGCGCCGAGAGTACTGCGGGGCCAGCCCGTGGGAGGCCAGGGCGCCGCTGACCGGTGGACGGCACCGAGCCGTCGCTTGATTTGAAGAAGGGGGAGGCCTCGCGGCCTCCCCCTTTTTGCGTTGATTGAGCTTAATGACTCAATTACTCCAGTCGCTCTATTTGCTATTTAGCTATTGGGCCTTTACTTAAAGACAACGAATCGAATTACAAGGGCAACCGCTATGATCGCAATAATCAATAGCAGGATTGTCAGTCGATGCTGCTTGCGTCGTTTACTTGATGAAACGAAAATCGATTTTCCTTGTTTTGGCGTCTCGAGATAACGAGCCGAATGCGTCAAAGTTTGCTTAGGTCGAGGACCTCTATGCTCTCGAGCTGCGGGCGCATTCGTTGGCTCGTCATTGATTGCGCTGTTTTTTGATAACGGTGCATCTTTAAGATATACGGGATCTCCTGAGGCGACACCCATATGCTTGCGTCCTGTTTGGGCATCCTCGAGTGTTTGGTATCGATTTCTCGTTACATACTCGGGCTCAGGATCATTAATGGGCTCTTGTGAGATGTGGGGGCGATGGAACCGCGTTGGCTGCGGGGCAGATTCTTTCCCCTGCATTGGCATAAACGTATTGCTCTGGTTTTGGTTGTCCATGATGCCCTTTAGCTCGTTACCAACAGCGCGTACGCGCCCATTGTAAGCCCCTTGTTCTTTGTTGCTGGGGACATACTCGCTATTTAAGCTCTGGTTCAAAGAACCTTAACCTTCCTAAAACATGAGTCATACGCACTTAGATATGCTTATAGTAAGGGACTCAAAAAACTTTATAGTCTATGTATATATAAGAGACGGGTGGGCATATATAAGAGCGTCAAAAGAAGTCCCAGTCACCTAGAAGATGACCCGGCAGTCCTTAAAAGGAGTGGTAAACATGGCAAGCATGGTTCCTTATCGTTCGGTTTTTGGCGTTCGTCCCTCTGCAAGCTCGCTGTTCGATCTGTTCGATGATATGACCGACCTGGCAAACAACTCGATTGCCTCCAAGGCGTTTCCCGTTGACGTTGAGGACAAGGGCGACGGCTATGAGGTCAAGGCTTATCTGACCGGTGTTGCCAAGGACGATATCGATGTTGAGCTCAACGAGGGTCGTCTGTCCATTAGCGTGAATGTCGAGGAGGACCAGGAGAACGAGGGTAAGAACTTCCTGCAGAAGGAGTTCAGTTCGTACAGTGCGACGCGCGGCGTCTATCTGAAGGACGCTTCGAGCGAGGGTCTTTCGGCTAAGTACGCTGATGGCATCCTGACCGTTACGGTTCCCAAGATTGTTGAGAAGAAGAACGTCACGAAGATTTCTATCGACTAACGGCGACGCTGCTTCAATCGAGCGTTTAAATTGGGGGCTGGGAAGAAATTCCCAGCCCCCTTTTTTTGCGACGCGCTATTGAATGCTCATGGGGCGATATTGTCCTGCGGGGCGTATGGTGAGCTGCTGCGAGCCAGAATGTCTGGTCGCAGTGCTGCCGATCTCATCGTCAAGTGCTGCATCGAGCGCTCGGGCGTAACTTTTGACCGTCAGGCTCGGACGATTGTTGTCTTGGCTGATATGCATGGCGATAAGCTGTTCGGTGCGGTCGGTAACAAGTTCGCGCGCGGCTTCGGCGGCCTGGTCGTTGGAGAGATGTCCTTTTGTGGACAGGATACGCTCCTGAAGAAAGCGGGGGTACGCTCCTTCGCGTAGCATAGCTACATCGTGATTGCTTTCGAGCGCGAGCACTCGACAATCTTTGAGGGTGTCTATGGCTTTGCTCGATAGCTCTCCGGTGTCGGTGGCAAAGCCAATGGAATCATCGAGGGCATCGAATCGATAGCCGACAGGATTGATGACATCGTGCGATGTTGAATAGGTTTGCAGGCGGACGCCGGCTATGGAGAGGGCGTCACCGGGATCGAATTCCTCGACAGAGAGATGCGAAAGTTTTTCTTTGCACGAAAGTGTGCCCCTGCTGGCAAAGAGGGGGCCATGCCAATGCTTGCACCACACATCGAGTCCCTTGATATGGTCGCCGTGCTCATGGGTGACTACGAGTGCGGCGACGTCGTCAGCCGACAGGCCAAGTTCCGCTATTCGTTTGAGCGTCTCGCGGCGGGACAGGCCGTCATCGATCATGATGAGACCTTGCGGTCCCTCGATGAGCGCGCAGTTGCCTTTTGAGCCGCTGCCGAGGATATGAAGGTGCAGACGAGACATAAGATTCCAAAGGATACAATGGGTGCGGTCGAATAGAGGAGGAAGCGAATGCCAACGGTATCTCAGCATTATGGACGCCACGCGGCGCCCAGGACGGGCGATGATGCTCAGACAAGACGGCAGGTGGCTGCTCCTGTGGTGCTCATGGTATCAGGTGGTGCGGACTCGACGGCGCTGCTCCTTATGGCTTGCACATCAAAGCTGGATATCCAGGACGGGCGTGGTGTAGCCCCCATTGCGCGCGAACGGCTGCACGTGCTGCATGTGAACCATCATCTGCGCGGCGAGGCATCCGATGGCGATGAGGCCTTCGTGCGCGACCTGTGCGCTCAATATGGCTTGCCGCTGTGTGTCGAGCATGCCTATTTTGACGGCGAGTCGGGCAATATCGAGGCTGCGGCGCGCGAGGTGCGCTACGCCGCGGCGCGCAGATATGTTCGCGAGCTCTGCGCCCAGACGGGGGCACCGCGAACGGCGGCTCGTATCTGCACCGCGCACACGTCTTCGGATCGCGCGGAAACGTTTTTGATGAATGCCATTAAAGGGTCGGGGCCCGCGGGACTATCGAGCATCCCCCGCCGGAGGAATATCGTAGTGCGTCCCTTGCTCGACCTGACTCATGACGAGCTCGTGAGTTATTTGCAGGTACATGGACAGCCATGGCGAGAGGACGAGAGCAACGAGGACGTCTCGTACCTGCGCAATTACGTACGTCATCGCGTGATGCCGGTGGTGGCTCAGCGCAACGCGAGCGTGTGCAAGACGATCGGCGCTGCCTGCGAGATCCTGGGGGACGAGGACGCGTTTCTGTCTCAGCTTTCGGCGCAAGCCTTTCGAAGCTGCCTGCGCAAAGAGGCGGCGGGTGCGCTGGTGCTTGATGCCCGGCGTCTTGCCGCGGCAGAGGTGGTGATCGCTCGGCGCATCGTGCGACTGGTGATCAAACGCATCGATCCGGACGCTCGTCCCGAGATGCGGCATGTGGAGCGCGTGCTCGCTTGTGTCGCCGAAGGCTCGGGTTCGGTCACACTGCCGGCGGGAATTGACGCGCGCGTTGAGTTTGGCATGCTGGCGTTTAAGGCGCCGGCGGCGCGCGAGGGGTTGCTT
The DNA here is from genome assembly GCA_934654605.1 of uncultured Collinsella sp. GTDB lineage: Bacteria > Actinomycetota > Coriobacteriia > Coriobacteriales > Coriobacteriaceae > Collinsella. The sequence continues at coordinate 3,353 of CAKUGH010000044.1, forward strand.
GCCGATTGGATTACCATTCCCGGTCGTTTGCCGCTGGGGGCGGGACGCATCCTGGTGGCAGAGCCGTTGGCCGTCGAGCCCGGATGCGATATTGTGCGCCGTGCCCGCGAGCTTGCGGCTGCTGGAGAGGTGGCCGCTATGGTGGATGCGGCGGCTCTGGGCTTTGCCGACCGTGATAGCGAGCGAATGCTCGCCGGCGCGCGTGGGGAGATTCCCGCCGAAGCGCGTTCGGCGCGCCTGTGGGTGGATGGTCCCGCGCCGGGGGATGTGATGTGCCCGTTAGGTATGAGCGGCCGAAGCAAGAAGGTATCCGATCTGCTCAATGAGGCCCGTATACCTGTTTCTGAGCGTGCGAGCGTCCCCGTGGTAAGAACGGCTCCGGGAGGTTCCGTGGTATGGGTCGCAGGCGTTCGCGCGGACGAGCGTTTTAAATGCACGGCCGCAACGCGTGTGGCGTATCTGCTCCGCGTGGTTGATGCGGAATAGCGCCCTGCGCCAGCTATTCTGTGCGACGTTGACGCTATTCCCGCGCTGATGGCGCACGGGCTGGTAAATTTACCCCGTGCGCTGCTAGAATGTGTAGTTCGCGTCCATACGGCGGTGTGTGGACGATAAGCACAAGAAAGGGTTGTCATGGCTTCTCAACATCCGGATATCGAGAAGGTTCTGTTTACGCAGGAGGATATCGACGGTATCGTCTCTCGCCTGGGCGAGGAGATTACTCGCGACTACGCGGGTAAGGATCTGGTGCTGATTGCGGTCCTGCGTGGCGCCGTGGTCTTTATGGGCGACCTGATGCGCAAGATCGAGCTGCCGACCAACATCGATTTCATGGCTGTTTCGAGCTACGGCGACGGAGTGAAGTCCTCCGGTATCGTGCGTATCATTAAGGACCTGGATATCGACATCCGCGGTCGCGACGTGCTGATTGTCGAGGACATTCTGGACTCGGGCCTGACCCTCAAGTACCTGATGAAGAACCTCGAGAGCCGCAAGCCCGCTTCGCTGGAGGTCGCTGCCTTCCTGTGGAAGGACGTTGAGGACCGCGTCTCGGCCGTCACGCCCAAGTATGTTGGAACCCATTGCCCCGATGCCTTTGTGGTGGGCTACGGCCTCGACTATGCCGAGCGCTATCGTAACCTTCCGTATCTGGGCATTTTGAAACCGGAGGTTTATTCGTAAGATGCCCGACGACCGTAACGATAACAATTCCCAGACTCCCCGGGAGCCTAAGATTCCGGGGATGCCCGGAGGCAAGAAGCCCACGCGTACGGGCTGGCTGTATTTTATTTTGGCTTGCGCGCTTCTGGGCTACGCCTTCTTTAACATGGGCTCCGGCTTTGCCAATTCCAGCAACACCGTAAAGCTCGCGACGAGCGAGATGGTCAACGCCATTAAGCAGGATCGTGTCGACGACTTGACGTATACGGTGGTGGACGGCAGCGTGACCGGCCATTACTGGAAGGCGAGCAAGGACAAGGGCGATACGAGCGAGCTCAAGAGCTTCTCCTCGACCTATGTCGGCTCCGATTCGCTTGCCGAGCTTATGGCGGAGCACCCCGATACCAAGTACATCGTCAACACCAATGACCCCGATTTTTGGGGCGACCTGGCGATGAGCGTGCTTCCGACGATCGCCCTGATCGCCATCATGTTCTACTTTATGCGCCAGATGATGGGCGCCAACAACAGGAACATGCAGTTTGGCAAGACCAACGCCAAGACCAACGAGGCCACGCGCCCCAAGGTCAAGTTTGAGGACGTTGCCGGCGTGGACGAGGCAGTCGAGGAACTCGAGGAGATCCGTGACTTCTTGAGCGACCCGGATCGCTACCGCAAGCTGGGCGCCAAGATTCCGCGCGGCGTGTTGCTGGTTGGCCCTCCGGGCACTGGTAAGACGCTGCTGGCCAAGGCTGTTGCTGGCGAGGCGGGCGTGCCGTTCTTTAGCATCTCGGGTTCCGACTTTGTCGAGATGTTTGTGGGCGTCGGCGCCAGCCGCGTGCGCGACCTCTTTAAGGAGGCCAAGTCCCAGGCCCCGTCGATCATCTTTATCGATGAGATCGATGCTGTGGGACGTCAGCGCGGAGCCGGCTTGGGCGGCGGCCACGACGAGCGCGAGCAGACGCTCAACCAGCTGCTGGTCGAGATGGACGGTTTTGAGGAGAGCGAGTCGGTCATCCTGATCGCCGCGACCAACCGTCCTGACATTCTGGATCCGGCACTGCTGCGCCCCGGCCGTTTTGACCGCCAGGTGACGGTCGACCGTCCAGATGTGAAGGGCCGCGAGCAGATTTTGCGCGTGCACGCCGAGAACAAGCCGATGGACGAGGACGTTAAGTTTGAGAAGCTCGCCCAGATGACCGTTGGCTTTACCGGCGCCGACTTGGCGAACCTGCTCAACGAATCCGCATTGTTGGCTGCCCGCCGTCATCGTTCCGTAATCTCGATGGACGAGGTCGAGGAATCGATGGAGCGCGTGATCGCCGGACCGCAGCGCAAGGGTCGTGTGATGACCGAGGCCGAGCGCACCACGATTGCCTACCACGAGAGCGGCCACGCCCTGGTTGGCCACATCCTGGAGCACTCCGATCCGGTCCACAAGATCTCAATCGTCAGCCGCGGCCAAGCCCTGGGCTATACGCTGCAGCTGCCGCAGGAGGACCACTTCCTCAAGACCAAGAACGAGATGCTCGACGAGCTTGCGGTGTTCTTGGGCGGTCGCGTTGCCGAGGAGCTCATGTGCGACGACATCACGTCGGGCGCGAGCAACGACCTGGAGCGTGCGACCAAGATGGCGCGCGAGATGGTCACGCGCCTTGGCATGAGCGAGGAGCTGGGCACGCAGGTGTTCGGCGAGGCACAGCACCAGGTGTTCCTGGGTCGCGATTACGCCGATCACCAGGATTACTCCGAGGAGACGGCTCGTCGTATTGATATCGAGGTCCAGCGCATTATGCGTGAAGCCCATCGTCGTGCGGTGGAGATCCTGGATGCCCGTCGCGACCAGCTCGATCTGATGGCCAAGGTGCTGCTTGAGCGCGAGACCGTTGAGGGCGATGCCGTGAGTGCCCTGCTCGACAATGAGTGGGATTCTTACCTTGAGCGCGAGGGCGATATCCTGGCGGCCAAGGAGGAGCGCAATGCCAAGGCGGCCGGTATGCCGACCAAGAAGCGCGCGCCCCGCATGAGCGAGGAGGAGCTGGCAGCCGACGCCGCGGCATTTGCGCAGGCGGCTATGCAGGAGGATGCTGAGGACGCATCCGACGATGCCGGCGATGCCTGTGCCGTCAATGCCGGTGCCGATACCGACGACGACAAATAGTCTTTGTGGCGAAAGCCTCCGCGGGGAAACCTGCGGAGGCTTTTTTCTTTGTTGATTGGGGACAGACTTAAATGAGTGTTTTCACGCATTTAAGTCTGTCCCCAATCAACATTGCTGCGGCACTTTGCTCAACTAAAGCGTACAATACCGCCTATGCGAAAGGGGAACAGATGATTAACGAAACCATGTATGCTCGCGGCGCGGAGAGTTCCATCATCCGCGAGATCTTTAGCTATGGCCTTGAGCGCAAGGCGCAGATCGGCGCGGAAAACGTGTTCGATTTCTCGCTGGGCAACCCGAGCGTTCCTGCTCCCGCTGCCGTCGCGGAGTCCATCAAAAAGGCGCTTGAGATGCCGAGCGATCAGCTGCACGGCTACACGCCCGCACCGGGCCTGCCTCAGTGCCGCGCGGCTGTTGCCGAGTCGCTCAACCGTCGCTTTGGTACGAGCTATGAGGGCAAGGACGTCTTTATGACGGTGGGTGCGGCGGCTTCGCTCACCTGCACGCTCAACGCCATCACCAATCCGGGCGATGAGGTCATCGTTATCGCGCCGTATTTTCCGGAGTACCGCGTCTGGATCGAGAAGGCCGGCTGCACGTGTGTTGAGGCGCTCGCCAACGAGGATACGTTTCAGCTGAGCGTGGGCAACGTGCTCAAGGCTATTACCGACAAGACGGCGGCTGTCATCATCGACTCGCCGAATAACCCGACCGGTGCCGTGTATACGCGCGATACCCTGACGCGCCTGGCTAATGTTTTACGCGAGGTCAACGCCAAGCGCGATCCCGAGAATCCGATCATGCTCATCTCCGACGAGCCGTATCGCGAGATCGTCTATGGCGCCGAGGTGCCTTGGGTGCCCTCAATCTACGAACACACCATCGTGTGCTACTCGTATTCCAAGTCGCTTTCGCTACCGGGCGAGCGCGTGGGATGGATCCTGGTTCCCAATACGAATCCACAGGCCGCCCGCTTGATGCCTGCCGTTGCCGGCGCTGCCCGTACGCTGGGCTTTGTGTGCGCACCGGCACTCTTCCAGCGCGTGATTATCGACTGCATCGACGAGCCGAGCGATGTTGAGGCCTATGCACGCAACCGCACGGCGCTTACCGGCGCGTTGGCGGAGTATGGCTACACGTATGTTGAGCCGGATGGTGCGTTCTACCTATGGGTGAAGGCGCTGGAGCCCGATGCGAATGCCTTCTGCGAGCGTGCGAAGAAGTATGAGCTGCTCGCGGTGCCCTCGGACAGCTTTGGCATGCCGGGCTGGTTTCGCTTGGGCTATTGCGTGAGCTACGAGACCATTGTCAACTCGCTGCCCGCCTGGAAGCAACTGGCAGACGAGTACCGTCCAAAGTAAAGCGCTCTGCTTACAATGTTTTACGTGAAACGGGGTTTGGTGCTAGGCCAGACCCCGTTGTTTATGTCGTTGTGTGATTGGGATGAAGCAGTTTTACGACTGCCGAAAGCTATGCGTACAATGAATATACGCGACGGCCATACTGGACAAGGAGACCCGATGCCCTACCTTCTTTCTTGTGATATTCATACTCATACGATGTTCTCTGCGCATGCGTACTCAACCATCGAGGAGAACATCTATTGGGCGGCAGAGCGCGGCCTTCAGGTGCTCGGTTCCGCCGATCATCTGAGCTCGATGGTTACACCTTGCCCCAATGACCTGCGTAGTTTCCAGTTCTTTATCAACCAGGATATCTGGCCGCGCATTTGGAGCGGCGTGCTGTTGCTCCGCGGCGCCGAGGCCGATATCGTTTCGTTGGACGGCAGCCTGTTTGGCGAAGACATTCCCGTTTCGCTCGATATCGCCGGCGATGCGTACAGTCGCCAGCATTCGCTGTTCGATTTGGTGACGCGTAATTTGGATTATTTGGTGGCAAGCGTGCATAATCCGCAGTTTGCCGAGGGTGCGACGCTTGTCCAGACGACCGAGATGTACATCAATGCCCTGGAGCACCCCAAGGTGTTCATGCTGGGCCATGCGGGTCGTTCGGGCGTGCCGTTTGATATCGACGAGGTGCTGTTGGCGGCCAAGGCCAAGCACAAGATCATCGAGATCAATAACCATAGTCTTGAGCATGGCAATGATACCGAGCATTGGGACGTATGCCGCAAGATCGCCGAGCGTTGCGCCGAGCTGGGCGTGGGCATTGGCGTTTCGACTGACGCGCACATTGGCATGGCAATTGGCAAGCTCGACTCTGCGCGCAAGATGCTCGACGAGATCCACTTCCCGTTGGATTTGATTGTGACACGCGATCGTGACACGCTGCTGCGCGAGATGGCTGCCGCCGGTGTATGCGACCTGCGCAAGAGGATGTAGCGAAGTCTAATTCGTTACGAAAAAGGGGCGGTCCAGACGGGCCGCCCCTTTTCTTGTGTCGGTAGATTTTAAGGCATGTCCCAAAAATCTACCGGGGTGGGTTAGCGGCGCTCGAGGACCGCGACGGTCTCGGTGTGGTCGGTATGAGGGAACATGTCGACCGGCGTGATCTTGAGCAGTCGGTAGCCACCGTCGAGGAGATGGTGTAGGTCGCGCTCCTGGGTGGTGGGATTGCAGCTGATATAGGTGATGCGGCGCGGCTTAAGAGCGCAGGCGGCCTCAAGAAACTCGGGCGTGGAGCCGGCGCGCGGCGGGTCGATGGAGAGAACGTCAACGCGCTCGTTGTTATCGGCGGCGTCCAGGATGTAATCGGTGGCGTCGTCGGCCATAAACCAGGCGCTGCGGGTGAGGCCGTTGAGCTCGGCATTGCGACGTGCGTCGGCAATGCCCGCCGGGTTGCGCTCCACGCCGAGCAGCATAATGCCGACACCCCTGTCCTGGGCATCTTTCGCGGCGCACAGACCGATGGTGCCGCTGCCACAGTAAGCGTCCATAAGAACGTCACCCTGCTGCAGGTCCATGCCGTCAATCGCGAGCTGATAGAGCAGCTCGGTCTGCTGCGGATTGGTCTGATAGAACGCGGTAGGGGAGATATCGAATTCGCAACCGAGCAGCTGGTCGCGCATGCACTCGGCGCCATAGACGATACGAGTCTCCTCACCCAAGATGGCGTTACCGGGACGGCCATTGATATTTTGGGCAACGGTGACGATATGCGAATCGAGCGCCGCGACGGCCTCAAAGAACTCCTGCGCGTGCGGTAAGTCACGCTGAGCGGTCACGAGCGTTACCATGATCTGGTCGGTACGCCAACCGCAGCGGACGACGGCATAGCGAAGCAAACCAAGATGTTTGTCCTCATTAAAGGCGGGAATATGCAGCCGCTCAGCTTCGCGCGCGATGCCGTTGAGAATCTGACGGGCACCCGGCGCCTCGACAGGACACTCGGGTACGGCGACGATTTTGTGCGTGCCGCGCTCAAAGAAACCGCAACGGACAGTGCCCTCCTTACCGGGAGCAAAGGGGGTAGCAGCCTTATGACGAAAACCACGCGGCGCAGGATATTTACCCGGGTCGCCCAGAGTAACACCCATACCGCGAATAGGATCAACGGCGATGCCCTCGCGCTCACAAAGCGAGGCAAAAAGCTCTTCCATGGCAGCCTGCTTGGCAGCCAACTGCTTTTTATAAGGACGATTGAGCGCCGTGCACCCACCGCAAGATTTCATGATCGAACAGGGAGACTTGGGGTCCACAGCCTTACGTGCAGACGAAACCGGATCTTTATGCGGGCGCTTGGTGCGAGCCCGAGGCGCCTTATCCCCGTCCCGACGAGAGCCGGGACGCTTGGCCTTAGCCTTGCCCTTAGCCGACTTACCCCTCACGTCCTGAGACGACTTGGATTTCTTAGAAGATTTCTCCTCCTTCGACCCCTCAGCCGCCTCGATCAAAGCACGACGAGCCTTACGCTCCGCACGAGATTCTGCCATGAATTAACCCCACTAATTAATAAATTTAAAGCCACAAGCATTGTACCGTGCCAGCCCAACAGACGATATGCAAGCGATTTATTGGTGTCAGTGATAAGTACAACGACGATTGCCCGCTGGGCTCCGGGGCGGGGGTTAAGTTTATCGCGAGTTCCGCACGAACAGGAGGCCACTTAATGTGGCCTCCGTCGTGAGCAGGACTGTAGAGCAGGAAACTTAACCCCCGCCCCGGAGCCCAGCGGGCAACCCCTCCCTTGTGCTCCATCACGCTAAAGTGTATGATTCTGAACGTTACATGACTCACTTTACCTAACTAAAGTGCTATCAAGGGGGATACCATGAATACCGATATGTCTCGTCGTCAGTTTGTTGGTCTAGCCGGCTCGCTTGCCACAGTGCTCGGCCTTGGCCTGGTCGGCTGCGGTGGCGGTGCCGATAAGGGCTCCGCTGCCGGTTCTGCCGCAGCCAAGGACGTGAAGGGCGCTGCGGAGTCCAAGAAGCTCGTCGTGGGCTTTGACAAGTCCTATCCTCCGTACGGTTTTGTGGGCGACGATGGCGAGTACACCGGCTTTGACCTCGACCTTGCCAAGGCCGTTGCCGACAAGCAGGGCTGGGACGTTGAGTACGAGGCTATCGACTGGGATGCCAAGGACACGCTGCTCAACTCGGGTGCCATCAACTGCATCTGGAACGGCTTTACCATGGAGGGCCGCGAGGACGACTACACGTTCTCCGAGCCGTACATGCTCAACGAGCAGGTGCTCGTGGTCAAGAAGGACGCGGGTATCAAGAGCTGGGACGATCTTGCCGGCAAGACCGTGATTACCCAGACTGATTCCGCCGCACAGGACGTGCTCGAGGGCGACCAGAAGGATCTGGCGGCGACGTTTGCCACGCTCGACACCATCGGCGAGTACAACACGGCGTTTATGCAGCTCGAGAGTGGTGCAGTCGATGCCGTTGCCTGTGACCTCTCGATCGCTCAGTATCAGCTTGCCGCCAAGCCCGATGCCTATACGCAGCTCGACAAGCCGCTGTCCAGCGAGCACTACGCCGTTGGCTTTAAGAAGGGCGACACCAAGTCCGCCGATGCCGTGACCGAGTCGCTCAAGGCGCTCTACGAAGATGGCACGGTCAAGGACCTGTGCGACAAGTATGAGAGCTATGGACTCTCTTTTGATAATTGGGTGCTTAAATAATGTCAATCCAAGTCATGATGCAGATGCTTGGCCAGGGGTTCCTGGTCAGCCTGCAGCTATTTGTGCTGACACTGCTGGGGTCGATTCCGCTGGGAATCCCCGTGGCGTTTATGCGCATGAGTAAGATCGCGCCGCTTCGCTGGATCGCGCGCATCTATATCTCGATCATGCGCGGCACGCCGCTGATGCTGCAGATGTTTGCTATCTACTTTGCCCCATACTATGTGTTTGGCATTTCGCTCACGCCCGATTCCAAGTGGACGGCGTGCGTCGTGGCGTTCATCATCAACTATGCCGGTTATTTTGCCGAGATCTATCGCTCGGGCCTGCAGTCCATTCCGCGCGGTCAATACGAGGCCGCTGAGGTGCTGGGCTATTCGCGCATGCAGACGTTTCTGTATATCGTGATGCCGCAGGTCGCCAAGCGCATTTTGCCGGCGATGGGCAACGAGATCATCACGCTGGTCAAGGACACGTCGCTGGCGTTCGCCATCGGTGTGGGCGAGATGTTCTCGACGGCAAAGGCACTGGTCGCCTCGCAGGTGAGCATGGTGCCGTTTGCGATCGCGGCGCTGATCTACTGGGTCTTTAACTTCGTAGTCGAGATGCTGCTGGGCGCTGCCGAGAAAAAATTGGATTACTACCATGACTAATTCAGTGATGAAAATCGAAAGCGCGCGTAAGGCGTTTGGCGGCAATGAGGTGCTTAAGGATATCTCGCTCGAGGTGAAGCGTGGCGAGGTTGTGGCGATTATCGGACCTTCGGGTGGCGGTAAGTCTACGCTGCTGCGCTGTGCCACGCTGCTCGAGACGCTCGACGGCGGCTCGCTCTCGTTTGGCGATCTTGCGGTCGCGACGGACGCGGGCTCAGGCGCGGTATACGCGAAGGGCGATGTTCCCAAGCAGGCGCGCTCGCGGTTTGGCCTGGTGTTCCAGAACTACAATCTGTTCCCGCACTATACGGTAATGAAAAACATCACCGACGCTCCGGTCCGCGTGCTCAAGCGCCCGCGCGAGCAGGCGGAGGCCCGCGCACGCGAGCTGATTGCGCAGATGGGGCTTACGGGCAACGAGAACAAGGTGCCCTGCGAGCTTTCGGGCGGCCAGCAACAGCGCGTGAGTATTGCCCGCGCGCTGGCGCTCGATCCGGAAATCTTGTTCTTTGACGAGCCGACCTCGGCGCTCGACCCCGAGCTGACGGCCGAGGTGCTGCGTGTCATCAAGGACCTGGCCGCGCAGAATATGACGATGGTAATCGTGACGCACGCGATGCAGTTTGCGCGTGATGTTGCCGACCGCGTGGTCTTTATGGATGGCGGCCGCATTGTCGAAGAAGGTCCTGCCGAGCAGGTCATCGACCACCCGCGCGAGCAGCGTACGCGCGAGTTCTTGAGTCGTATCGAGGGATAGGCTCAGGTATTTACTCGGCTATTAATTGAGGCGAAACCGCCGCAGGTCTTTTGGTCTGCGGCGGTTTTTATTTGCATCGGTGGGGCTCAATAATCGCCTTCCATGCCCGATTTCTCCTCTCGCCGCCCGTATCCATACGCGTGCCGAAAGGTATGCATGGACAGGCGGCTGCAAGGGTAGGGTGGTGGCATAGGACATTTGGAGGGTGAGTCGGCTCGGCTGCCGACCATGCTGCTCCCGGGACGGCACC
>CAKUGH010000045.1 GCA_934654605.1 uncultured Collinsella sp.
GTAAGACCTTATTTAGGAGCGCGCAACCTTGCCGGACTTGAGGCAGGTGGAGCAAACGTTCATCTTGCGACGGTGACCATCGACGACGACGTAGACGCGCTGGATGTTGGGGCGGAACTTACGGTTGGTGACGCGGTGAGAGTGGCTGATGGAGCGACCGGCAACGGGGTGCTTACCGCAAACTTCGCAAACTTTGGACATAACTGACCCTCCTTGGGCGACAAACGAACATGTCGCGTTAACAAACAAGCCTGAACTATAGCACAGAAGCAGCTCCCTGTGCGTAATCTACACAGAGATATTCCTCTTTTGGCGATAGTGCCCACGCCACGGCCCTGGACGTAGATCCGATTTGCGTGTAGCAGAGGGGATTATGCCAGCTCGAACCGAGGTTTTCAAGCTCGTCCCACAAATATATATAGGTTTATGGAGTGATTGGGCCCGTTTACGGATTGCCCGCTATTTATGCTCGCAATTGAGCTCGAGGTTGGCTACACTATCCCTTGACCATTAAAGGGGTACGAGATACCCACATGGAATTACATAGCTGCCAATCGAGCAGCCCTTCCTGTGGGTGTCTGGTCCGCTTTGAGCGGTCGGGCATCTATTTTTTTGACTGTGTCAGCAGTCAAGACATGTGAGGAAGGAGATCGATGGGCACGACTTCCCCCAAGGCGGTCATCATGGACGAGACCGCCGTCAACCGAGCGATGACCCGCATCGCGCACGAGATCCTCGAGCGCAACGAGGGCTGTGAAGACCTCGCTCTGGTCGGCATCGTCACGCGCGGCGACCTTCTGGCAAAGAAGCTCGCCGAGGCGATCAAGGAGATCGAGGGTGTCGACGTTCCGCTCGGCAGCCTGGATATCAGCTTCTATCGCGATGACTATGCGACCAATTTCGCTCCCGCGATCCACGCTACCAACATTCCCTTCAGCGTCGACGGCAAGCGCGTCGTGCTGGTGGACGACATCCTGTACACGGGTCGCACCATCCGCGCCGCTCTCGATGCCGTCATGGACCTGGGCCGTCCGAGCCGCATCGAGCTGGCAGTTCTCGTTGACCGCGGTCACCGCGAGCTCCCCATCTCGCCGGACTTTGTCGGCAAGAACGTTCCCTCGTCTCACGAGGAGAACGTGCACCTATATATGAAGGAAGTCGACGGCCGCACCGCTGTCGAGATCAACGACGTCGCGCCGGGTTCCCACGTGGGCTCCGCGCCGCTGGGAGGTGAGTAGTACCGTGGCGTTCAACCATAAGCACCTGATCGACATTACCGAGTACTCCGAAGAGGACATCAAGCTCATCCTCGAGACCGCCAAGGCGTTCTCCGAGGTCAACGAGCGTGCCATCAAGAAGGTTCCCACGCTCAAGGGCAAGACCATCGTCAACATGTTCAACGAGCCCTCGACGCGCACCCGCAGCTCCTTCGAGCTCGCCGAGAAGCGTCTTTCGGCCGACAGCCTCAACTTCGGCGGTTCCTCGACCTCCACGGTCAAGGGCGAAAGCCTCGTCGACACCGTCGAGACCCTCAACGCCTACAAGATCGACTGCATCGTCGTGCGCGACAAGCATGCCGGCGCCCCCTACATCGTCACGCAGAACTCGCCCGCGAGCGTCATCTGCGCCGGCGACGGTAAGCACAACCATCCCACGCAGGCCCTGCTCGACCTGTACACCATCTGGGAGCACAAGGGTGACTTCCACGGACTGAAGGTCGCTGTCGTCGGCGATATCGCCCACTCCCGCGTCTGCGGTTCTCTGATCCCCGCCCTTAAGATCATGGGCTGCGAGACCTACGCCGTCGCCCCCGGCACGCTGCTGCCGCCGGCGCCCGAGGTCCTGGGCTGCGACCACGTGACGAGCGACCTCGATTCCGTCCTTCCCGAGCTGGACGTCGTCTATATGCTGCGCGTGCAGCAGGAGCGCCTCGAGGGTGCTCCGTTCCCGACCATTCGCGAGTACCACAAGCTCTTCGGCCTGACCAAGGACCGCGAGAAGCTCATGAAGCCCGACGCGATCATCTGCCACCCGGGTCCCATCAACCGCGGCGTCGAGTTCGACTCCTATATGGCCGACCACCCGCAACGCTCCGTCATCCTGGAGCAGGTCTACGCCGGTATTTGCGTGCGTATGGCTATCCTGTATCTGCTGCTTGGAGGTGCCGATAATGGCCTTGCTTCTTAAGAATGCCCACGTCGTCGACCCGTCTGTCGAGCTTGACGGTGTCGTTGACGTCCTGATCGACGGCGACAAAATCGTCGAGGTCGGCGAGAGCCTCGCCGTCGAGGGAGCCGAGGTCCGCGACCTTTCCGGCAAGTACCTCGTCCCCGGCCTGGTGGACATGCACGTCCATCTGCGTGAGCCCGGCTACGAGGTCAAAGAGGACATCGAGAGCGGTACCCGCGCTGCTGCCAAGGGCGGCTTCACCGGTGTGTGCTCCATGCCCAACACCGTCCCCGTCACCGATAACGGCGCCGTCGTGGAGTTCGTCAAGTCCCGCGCTGCCGAGGTCGGTCACTGCCGCGTCTATCCGTCGGGCGCCATGACCCGCGGTCTTAAGGGCGAGGCCATGTCCGAGATGGGCGATATGGTCGCCCATGGCGCCGTCGCCTTCACCGACGACGGTCGCGGCGTGCAGGGTGCAGGCATGCTCCGTCGTTGCATGGACTACGGCAAGATGTTCGGCAAGGTCTTTATGAGCCATTGCCAGGACGAGGACCTGGTCGGTCACGGCCAGATCAACGAGGGCAAGGTCTCTACCCGTCTGGCCCTCGAGGGCTGGCCGGCGGCAGGCGAGGAGCTGCAGATCGCTCGCGATATCGAGATCGCCAAGCTGACCGGTGCCAAGCTGCACATCCAGCACATCTCCACCGCCCATGGCCTGGAGCTCGTGCGTGCCGGTAAGGCAGCTGGCGTGCAGGTCACCTGCGAGGCCACCCCGCACCACATGTTCCTGACCGAGAACGACCTGGACGAGACCTACAACACCTCGCTCAAGGTCAACCCGCCGCTGCGTACCGACGAGGACGCCGAGGCTATCCGCCAGGGCGTCATCGACGGCACCGTCGACGCTATCGTCACCGACCACGCTCCCCACACCCCGTGGGAGAAGGCCCGCGAGTTCGAGCTTGCGCCCTTCGGCATGATCGGCCTCGAGACCTCGCTGGCGCTCGTGCTCACCGAGCTGGTCAACACCGGTAAGATGGGTATGGGCCGCATGGTCGAGCTCATGGCCATCAAGCCGCGTGAGATCTTGGGTCTGGACCAGGTTCAGGTCAAGGCGGGCTCCGTTGCCGACCTGACCGTCTTCGATCCCACCGTCACCTGGACGGTCGGCGAGGACGGCTACGAGTCGCGCGCCGAGAACTCCGGTTTTGCCGGCCGCACGCTCACCGGCCGTGCCACCGATGTGTTTGTCGGCGGCAAGCAGACGCTTGCCGACGGCTGCATCTGCTAGCATAGCCTTATCGCTTTTGTGCGCGGCGCCCTTGCGGTGCCGCGCTTTCTGTTCGCCTGAACCATGCAATCGCATGGGGGATTGGAGCGTCTATGCCCACACCTTCCACTGCACGCATGCACGACTTCGAGGTCGTCTCGAACAAGGAGATCGCCGACGGCATCTTCTCGCTCGTAATCTCGGCCCCCAAGCTTGCAAGTGCGCTCAAGCCCGGTCAGTTCGTGAATATCGCCGTGCCCGGCGATGCGTCCTCGCTGCTTCGCGTGCCCCTGAGCTTCTATCGCGCCGACGCCGAGGCCGGCACCGTCGAGCTGTGGTACGCCGTCGTGGGCGACGATACCCGTCGTCTGTCGCAGATGGCCCCTGGCTCCACCTCCAACTTGCTGGGCCCCGGCGGCCGCGGCTGGCTTGTGCCCGAGGGCACCAGGAAGGCCCTGCTCGTGGCGGGCGGCATTGGTGTTCCGCCCGTGCTCTGCCTGGCTGACATGCTTGCCGAGCAGGGTGTGGATGTTGACGTGTGCCTGGGCTTTGGCACCGCGTCCAAGGCCGTGGGCATCGATGAGTTCCGCGCGCTGGGTGCCACGGTCAACGTGTGCACCGACGACGGCTCGTTGGGCACACATGGCTTCTGCACCGATCCTGCCGCCGAGCTGCTTGGCGAGGGCGGCTACGACTACGTCGCCAGCTGCGGCCCCGCCGTCATGATGAAGAAGGTCGCCGCCGCTGCCGCGAAGGCCGGCGCGTACTGCGAGGTGTCGCTCGAGCGCATGATGAGCTGTGGCTTTGGCGCCTGCAACACCTGCAATGTCGAGACGGTCGACGGTATGAAGGGCGCCTGCATGTGCGGCCCCGTGTTCGATGCTTCCAAGGTGGTGGTCTTCTAGTGGGTACCGTGAACATGGCCGTCGATTTCGGCGGCGTCATGATGCAGAACCCCATCAACACCGCAGCCGGTACCTTTGGCTACGGTTGGCAGTTCCAGAACTTCTTCGATGTCTCCCAGTTGGGCGCCATCACCACCAAGGGCTGCGCTGCCGAGCCCTGGCCCGGCAATCCCGCACCCCGCATGGCCGAGATCCCCGGCGGCATGATCAATTCCGTGGGCCTGCAGAACCCCGGTGTGGCCGCTTTCGCCCGCGAGTCCGGTCCGTGGCTCGAGCAGCTCTCCAAGGACGGCTGCCAGGTCATCTGCCAGGTTGCCGGTCATTCCGTTGACGAGTTTGTCCGTGCGCTTGAGATGTATGTTGAGCTGTGCCCCTGGGCTGCCGGCTATGAGATCAACGTGAGCTGCCCCAACATTGCCGCTGGCGGTGCCGCCATGGGCTCCACGCCCGAGGGCGCTTCTGGCGTCATGGCCGCCTGCCGCAAGGTGACCGACAAGCCGCTGTTCGTAAAGATGGCTCCGGTCAACGTTGCCGAGATTGCCAAGGCTCTCGAGGCCGCCGGTGCCGATGGCCTTTCGGTCATCAACTCCATCCAGGGTATGGCCATCGACGTCCACACCCGCAAGTCCCGCGTGGCCAAGCCCAAGGGCGGCCTTTCGGGCCCGCTGTGCCACCACATCGCCGTGCGCATGGTCTGGGAGGTTGCCCAGGCCGTCGATATCCCCATCAACGGCGTCGGCGGCGTCATGACCGGTGAAGACGCGGCCGAGTTTATCCTGGCTGGCGCTACCTGCGTGTCGGTCGGTATGGCCAACTTCGTCGATCCGTGCGCCTCGATCAAGATCGCGCACGAGCTCGAGGCCTGGGCCGAGTCCCAGGGCGTTAAGGACATCAACGAGCTGGTAGGTGCTTTCGAATGCTAGAGACCGATGCCCGCGACCGCGTTATCGTCGCCCTCGACTGCGACCGTGAGCGTGCGCTCGAGCTCGCCCATGAGCTTTCGGGCCATGCCGCCTGGCTCAAGGTGGGTATGACGCTCTATTACGCCGAGGGTCCCGAGATCGTCAAGACCTTTAAGGACCTGGGCTTCAAGGTCTTCCTCGACCTTAAGTTCCATGACATTCCGCATCAGGTGCGCGGTGCCGCTCGCTCGGCCTCGCTTGCCGGTGCCGACTTGCTTTCGGTTCACGGCTTGGGTTCGGGTGCTATGCTCGCCGCCTGCCGCGAGGGTGCTGAGGAGGCACGCGAGGATCGAGCCAAGCTCGTCGCCATTACTGTGCTTACGAGCATGAATCAGGATGCGTTGAGCGAGATCGGCGTCGAGTCGCCCGTTGCCGAGGAGGCCGCCCGTCTGGCAAAACTCGCTCAGGCCAACGGTATTGACGGCATCGTGTGCTCGCCGATGGAGGCTCATGACATGCGCGAGCTGCTGGGCCCCGATGCGCTGATTGTGACCCCGGGCGTGCGTCCGGTTGGTGCTGCGCTGGGCGATCAGTCCCGCGTGGCCACGCCTTCCCAGGCTATCGAGCGCGGCGCGAGCCATATCGTGGTGGGCCGCCCCATTACCGGCGCCGACGATCCGGTTGCCGCGTTTGACGCCATCGTTGCCGAGCTGGTCGAAAACGTCGCGTAAAAGATTCCCTCAAGTCACCACTTTTGGGTCTCATTAGCACAAATTAGCCCCTGTGCCTGCGTAAACTTTCACATCCTTTGTGTGGAATCGCAGGTCAGGGGCTCATCTTTTAGCGCGATATATTGCACTTTTTGCGGGTATCGTCTAACCTATGGAGCCGCGATTGAGCATTTTGTACGTTTTACGTGCTAAAATGCCAAATATTGAATCAGATATAACCCAACTACTTGGAGGTACGAATGGCACTCCCTCAGCTTACCGATGAGCAGCGCAAGCAGGCTCTTGAGAAGGCTGCCGCCGCACGTCACGCTCGCGCAGAGCTCCGTGAGCAGATCAAGAAGGGCGAGAAGTCCCTCGAGTCCGTGCTCAACTCCGATGACCCCATTGCTTCCCGCATGAAGGTTTCCACCCTCATCGAGTCTCTCCCCGGTTATGGCAAGGCCAAGGCCGCCAAGATCATGGAGGAGCTCGGCATCTCCGCTACCCGTCGCGTCCAGGGCCTTGGCGTCCGTCAGCGCGAGCAGCTCCTCGAGCAGCTGACCAAATAAGTGAGCGCTCAGGATTCAAAGCTCTTTGTGATTTCTGGACCGTCAGGCGCGGGCAAGGGCACGCTCGTCACTCGTGTGCGCGAGCGTCGCTCTAACCTGGGCCTGACGGTTTCGGCTACCACGCGAGCCCCACGCAAAGGCGAGGTCGATGGCGTCAATTACTTTTTCCTGACGCGCGAGGAGTTCGACCGCCGCGTGGCAAACGGTGAGTTTGTTGAGTGGGCCGAGGTCCACGGTAACTGCTACGGCACGTTGGTGAGCGAGGTTCAGTCCAAGCTCGCCTCTGGCTCGTCTCTCATCTTGGAGATCGATGTCCAGGGTGCTCTGCAGGTTAAGGAGCGTTTCCCCGAGGCCGTGCTGATCTTTATCAAGCCACCCTCGCTCGAGGTGCTCCGCGAGCGTCTGGTCGGTCGCGGTACCGAGACGCCCGAGACGATCGAGCTGCGTATGGCAAACGCCGCCCATGAGCTTGCCCTTGCCGACCGCTACGACGACGTCGTGGTGAATGACGATCTCGACCGCGCGACCGACGAACTCGTTCGCGTTCTCGATATGCATGAAAGGATCTGAGGTCCGTGTCCGTTGTAAAGCCTTGCATTGACGATCTTCTGGAGAAGACCGATCACAACCGCTTCCTGCTCGCTTCGCTTGCCTCCAAGCGCGCCTGCGACATCAATAGCATGCTGCGCGGCCAGCACAACCGCGTGCTTGCCGTTCAGGATGTCGATGACATCACCATCGGCCTTTCTGGTGCCGATACCATTTCGATGGCTATGGACGAGATCGTCGACGGCGATATCTCCTACGATGAGGCCCGTTACGAGAAGGCGCTCGGCCACAAGGTTGCTGAAGCCTAAATGGCAGCTCGCGTCTGCCTGGTCCACTATCACGAGGTTGGACTGAAGGGCAAGAACCGCGCACATTTTGAGCATATCCTCATGGATAACATCAAGGCGGCTTTGGCCGCCTTTTCCGTGAATGCCGTGTCTCGAATTTCCGGTTATATCCTCGTGACCTTTAACGAGCATCAGGCCGACGAGGCGGCGCGTGTCATTCGCACCGTCCCCGGCGTTGCCCGCGTGTCCCTGGCATATCACACCAACCGCGACCCGCAGGAGTACTGCGCCGCCGCCGTCAAGGCGCTGCGCGAGTTTGGCCCCTTTGATTCGTTTAAGGTGCATGCCAAGCGCTCGAACACCGATTATGAGCTTACTTCGATTGATATCAATCGTCAGGTGGGTGAGGTGTTGTGCGAGGCCTTCCCCGATAAAAAGGTTCAGATGCACGACCCCGATGCGATGGTGCACGTACTGGTGGTCCAGGGTAGCGTTTACGTGTACGCGCGCTCGGAGCGCGGCGTGGGCGGCCTGCCGGTGGGTTCTGCTGGCAAGGTCGTGACGCTGCTGTCGTCGGGTATCGATTCGCCGGTGGCGACCTGGATGCTCGCGCGTCGCGGCGCGGTATGCGTGCCGGTGCATTTCTCCGGTCGTCCGCAGACGCCCGACACGAGTGAGTACCTGGTGCAGGACATCATCCGTGCGCTTGAGCCGGGTGTCCAGATCGGACGCCTGTACGTGGTGCCGTTTGGCGATTGCCAGCGTGAGATTTCCGTCACCTGCCCCAGCAACCTGCGCGTGATCATGTATCGCCGCATCATGTATTCGGTTGCCGAGCGCATTGCGCATATCGAGGGCGCCAAGGCCATCGTGACCGGCGAGTCGCTCGGTCAGGTTGCCTCCCAGACGCTCGAGAACATCATGGCCGTCAACGAGGCCGTCAGGATCCCCGTGTTCCGCCCGTTGATCGGTTCGGACAAGCAGGAGATCATTGCGCGCGCTCAGGAGATCGGTACGTTCGATATTTCCACTGAGGCGGCGCCCGACTGCTGCACGCTGTTTATGCCGCGTCGTCCCGAGACGCACGCCAAACTCGATGCCGTGCACGAGGCCTGGGAGCTGTTCGACCACGAGGAGATGATCGAACGCCTGCTTAAGCAGACCGAGTACATCGACTTCTCCAGCAACACGTATAAGGCCCCTAAGACCTTAAAACGCATACATTCGGAGCTTGCTCCGCGTGAGATTTACCAAGATCACGAGTAATGTTGTGTATAGACCGACGGTGGATTTGCATCGTCGGTCTTTTGCTATCTGGGCAAATGATGCCAAGATGTTCATTCGCTGACGTGTGCCTGAATAAATGGGCATGTTCCCGCAAGGTTTTGGTCAGCTTTTGGTTTGACCGTCAAAACTGGCTTGTCCATGCGGTTCGTTTTGCTGCGTTTTCCTGACACGATGGTGTTGGGAGGTTTTGCTATGGCGCAGCGCGAACAACACGAACGGGTTAAACGGATGGACCGCTGGGCGGGCAAGTTGCTCGGGCATAAAGCGGTGGTGGTGGCGATGCTCGTCGTCATTGCGATGGCGAGCGGCTTGGCGATGGCGAGCTTTGGCGGCAAGTCCGATGGCGTCGCGTTTGAGCGTAATGATGGGTCGGGCACTTCGGTTGAGCGGGAGGCTGAGGATGCACTTTCTGATGATGCCGCCGGGTCGTCGAAAAAGAGTTCTTCTGCTGCCGAGGTGTACGTCGATGTCGATGGTGCCGTTGTATCACCCGGTGTGTACCGGCTCAAAGAGGGAGCGCGGGTGTCCCAGGCGATCGATGCCGCGGGAGGACTAACGGCCGAGGCGGATGTGACGGGGCTCAACCGGGCCTCCAAGGTCGCTGATGGGCAAAAAATATACGTGCCAAAGGTGGGGGAGCAGCAGGCGGTTACCGCGGGTGGCGGAGCCGATGGCTGCGCTGTCGTGACTTCGGGCGCGAATGATGCGGCGGGTCTCGTCAACATCAATACGGCGAGCGCGGCGGAGCTGCAGACGCTCTCGGGCATTGGGCCTTCTATGGCGCAGTCGATAATCGACGAGCGTACAAAGAATGGCCCCTTTGCCTCGGTCGATGACCTGATGCGTGTATCCGGCATCGGTGAGAAGAAGCTTGCCAAAATCAAAGATTGTATCTGCGTATGAGCGCGTCCGAGCGCGAGCATGTGATGCCTCCGCGGCCCCTGATACCGTGGACGATGGCCTTGTGTGCCGGTATGTGCGTTAGCTGTGTCTTAGTGCTTAACGTTGCCGCCGATGCGCTGCTGGGGGAGCGGGCATCGACAGTTGGACCACTCTTGGTTATTCTCCTTGCCGCCACGCTGCTCGTTGTACTGGCTCGCTTTTGCTCGCGGCTTATCCCGTGGAAACGATGGTTGTATGCCGCGACCATCGGTCTGGTTGCGGGCACGGTTGTATCGGCGTGGTGGACGGCGGGTGCGCTGAGCACCTCAAAGGCGCTCGACGGCAGAGCGGCGAGTAGCCTTGAATTTGTGGTGCTGGGTGATCCGTCCATAAACGACGAGGCGTATTCCTATACCTGCGAGGCGCGCACGGACGGTAGACGCTTGGCAGAGGTTCGCCTGTTGTGCGACCTCGAGCTCAAAGCCGGCTCGCGCGTGCGTGTCATCGGTCGTGTCTTGCGCTTTGAAAACGATTCGTATGGACGCTCGCGCGTGCTTCGAGGCGAGGTGCGCAAGGTTAAAGCCGTCCGGATTGTATCGGTCGATGAAGGCTCTCCGGGGCTGCTGCTTCGGTTTCGAAATGAGCTGCTTGCGGCTGTCGCACCAGCGACCGATCCGGCGCGTGCGCTCATAGCCGGTGTTGTCTGCGGCCGTTCTGCCGAGCTGCGCGCCCAGCCGGCGGGTGACTGGTTTTCGGTGACGGGAACGGCGCATCTCATCGCCGTCTCGGGCAGCCATTTGGCTATCGTGGGCTTTGTAATCGAGGGCGTTCTGCAAAAGACTCGCTGTTCACGCGGGTGTCAACGGGCGCTGTTGGCAATCGCGCTCGTGGCCTACGCCGCCTTTACGGGGGCCTCGCCCTCGGCCGTACGCGCGTGCTGTATGGTCTTTGCGACGCTTGTGGCCAACGGTGCGGGGCGTCGCCGACACGGCGCATCGGCACTCTTTGTGACCATGTCTATCTTTGTGCTGCTCCGCCCAACGGTGCTGTTCGATATGGGATTCCAGCTCTCGTGCGCCAGCGTCTTTGCCATCCTCTGCTTTTGTCCGTATGCCAGCTATGCCTTGATTGAACTGGGCGTGCCGACGGGCATTGCCAGCATGCTTTCCGTCACGCTGTGCTCGCAGCTGGCCACACTTCCTATCACAATCCCCGCTTTTGGTACGTTTTCGCTCATAGCTCCACTTGCGAATGCGGTTATCGGTCCGGTGGTGAGTGTGCTGCTTGCCGTATCGCTCGTGCTGGTGCCCTGTTCGCTTGTGGTGCCGTTACAGAACTGGTCGCTTGCCGTGCCCATGATTGCCGCACGCTGTGCGCTTTTCTTTGAGCAACTGTTCGCCGCGGTGCCAGGCGCCTCGGTAAGCGTTCCGCCCGATAGCATGTGGATCTATTTGGCGCCGTGCGCGTTGCTAGCTCTTTTGGTCTGGTGGCCGCGCCCACGTGCGCGTCCTATGACAGTGGGGCTTGCGTGTCTTGTGCTCTTGGCGGTCGTCCCGTATGTATATTGGGATCGATGTGCGCCGGCTTCGGTAACGGTCCTCGACGTGGGCCAGGCCGATGCCATCCTTATCCGCCAGGGTGGGACCGTGGCGCTCGTCGACTGTGGGCTTGATGAGCGCGTGGTAAGCGCACTGGTGCGCAATAACGTTCACCATATCGATGCCGTCTTTGTGACGCATTGGGATGAGGACCATTGGGGTGGCCTGCCCGCCGTGCTGGAGCAATTTTCGGTCGGAACCATTGCCGTGGCGGCTGATGCGCTGGAGGATGCCCCTGCCGAGGTCGTGGGACGACCTGGTGTCTCGTATCTGCAGGTGGCCCGTGGAGATACCATCGACATCGGCGACTTTCGCGCCCGCGTGATGTGGCCATTTGAGTCCGTGGACGGCGAAGGCAATGAAGACTCGCTCGTCCTGCTGCTCACCTACGCACAAGAGGGCAAGCGTTTACGCATGCTGCTGACCGGTGACGCCGAGCTCGACCAGGAGCGCGAATTTGTGTTGGAAACGGGAGACATCGATGTCCTTAAGCTTGGGCATCACGGCTCCAAGGTTTCGGTCGACGGCGAGCTGCTGGACGTCCTGAAGCCCGAGCTGTCCCTCGCGAGCGCCGGTGAGGGAAATCGTTACGGCCACCCGTCCGATGAATGCAAAGATGCGGTTCAAAAGGCAGGCGGGGCCTTTGCGTGCACGATTGAACACGGAGACATTACCGTCACGCCGACCGCGAAGGGCTTCGCGATGCGATGCCGGCGACCGTAGCGACGCCATTGGCGCACCGTAGGTCCCTGGGCTAGAATGGCGTGGTACGAATTAGAGGGCCTGCGAGAGGGGAGCGCGATGTCTGAAACCGGTCTGCTGCCGGCATATCTGATCGTCGGTACCGACGGAGTCAAGCGCGATCACGCTGTCTCGCGTATGAAGGCTCGCTTGGAAAAGTCGGGCATGGTCGAGTTCAACCTCGATGAGCGCGACATGACTAAAGACCCCGATATCGAGTCGATCATCGGCTCGCTCAACACCTTTCCCGTGGGCAGCGAGTTTCGCCTGGTAATCCTCGACGGCTGCTCTAAGCTTGCCAAAGCGGTTTCCGAGCCGCTCGTTGAGTACCTCGCAAGTCCCAGCCCCACGACGGTCTGCCTTTTCATCGCCGACTCACTTGCCAAGAACACGCGCCTGTATAAGGCGATCGCCAAGATCGACAAGAAGTCCGTCATCGATTGCTCGGGCACCAAGCGCTGGGAGCTGCCGCGCCGCGTGCAGCAGATGGCCACACAGCACGGTAAGTCCATCTCGACGGCTGCTGCCGAGGAGCTCGTCTCGCGCTCGGGCGAAAACACCCGCATGCTCGATAACGACCTGGCAAAGCTCGCCCAGATGGTCGAGGCGCCCCAGATTGAGCTTGCCGACGTGGAGCGCTGGATCATGCGTACGGCCGAGGTTCAGCCTTGGGACTTCCTTAACGCCGTCTCGGCCCGCGATATGCGGCGTTCGCTTGAGCTCTTTAAGCTACTGCCCTCCAAGAGCTATGTGTGGACTTACACGCTGCTATGCGGTCGTATCCGCGAGCTTATCGTCGCCAAGGCGCTCGACTCTCGTGGGCAGGGGCGTGAGCTCGCCGCGACGCTCAAGCTTCAGGCCTGGCAGGTCAAGAATCACCTTACCTGGGCACGTCGTTTTTCGATGACCGAGCTCGTTGCCGCCCTGGAGGGTGCCGTTGATGTTGAGCTTGCACTCAAAGGTTCGGCCGATTCGGAGACCGCGCTTTTGCTCTGGATTACGAACATCTTGAGAAAATCGTGATGATACCTGCCTATTTG
>CAKUGH010000046.1 GCA_934654605.1 uncultured Collinsella sp.
AAAAGGCGCTGACCTTCTGGTCGCGCCTTTGAAATTGAACGGCAGATTGGCCAAATGCCGGGCGCGCAGCGTCGACCGGTCCGCCGTTCGGTAGAACGGCGGAACTAATAGTCCAGCTTCCACATGTAGCGGCGCGTCATGTAGTCCTTGTGGGTGACGGCGGAAAGTGCACGCATGTAGACGTTGTTGAGGATCGGAGCGAAGATCAGGTGGTTGAAGTACTCGCTCACGCTGTCCTTGATGTCGTTGAGGCCGAGCTCCTTGGCGTCGAGCTGGTAGACGCGCTCGCCACCGTACTGGTTGACGAAGCGAATGCCGCGCTCGTCGTTGCAACGGCTGCGGCCGACGCTGATGAGCTGGAACAGCGAGGTGCGCTTGTCCAGGATCTCGAAGGGACCGTGGAAGAAGTCGCAGGTGTTGATGGTGCAGGAATCGATCTGCAGCATCTCCTGAACGTTGCAGATGCTAAAGACATAGGCGGCACCAAAGAGCGGGCCCTGAGCCATAACGTTGATGCAGGGCTTGTCGGCGTTCTGCTCGGCCCACTTAGCGGCGAGCGGACGGGTGTACTCAACGGCCTTGCGATAGATGGGATCGACCAGGTCGAAGGCGGCCATGGCGGTCTCGTACTCGGCATAGCCCTCGGTCTGCTGCGTGAGCTCCATGGCGATCATGGTCACGACGGCGGAGTTGGTGCGGCCCATGCAGGACTCGTCGACGGCCAGGCTGTCGTACTGGACCTTGTAGTCGCAGACCTCGGTGAGGCCGGACTCGTCAACATAGATGGCGATGGTGCTGGCGCCGTGATCCTTGGCGACCTGGGCGGCGACGATGGTCTCCTTGGTGCCGCGCATGGACACGACGACGGCAAGGGTGTTCTCGTTGACGTAGGCCGGGGTGGCGTGCACGAACTCGTTGCTGGTGTAGCTGGAGCTCACGACCTGCGTAGCCTCGTGCTCCATAAAGTACTGGGCAGGATAGTTGCCGCCGTTGGATCCGCCGGCGCCGATCCACACGACGCGCTTGATGCCGCCCTTGTCTGCCTTGTCAGCCAAAACCTGCGAAACGACGTCCTTGACCTGTTCCTGAGTAGTCATCGTGCATCAGCCTTTCTTCTCGTTTGATGCTGTCGATGGCATACAAGTTACATACATGTTTTGACGATGTCGACTAGTTGTATGCTATATTTGTCTTAGAAATTTTGCTGCAGTGGTTTTCAGAAATCATTTACCAGCGGTTTTGTTGTCATGTTGGATACATGCTTGGTTCGGCAAGCATACAAGTTAGATACAGGTTGATCGCATGAGCACCTCATCGAAAAAGAACTTGGCCCAATACGAGCGCCTGGCGGGCACGCTGCGCGACCGTATCGCCGCTGGCACCTACGCACGCGGAGACAAGCTGCCATCCGAGATGGAGCTCATGGCAGAATCGGGTCTGTCGCGCAGCACCGTGCGCCATGCGCTTAAGGTACTGGTGGATGAGGGTCTGGTGCGCACCGAGCGCGGACGAGGCGCCTTTGTGGCCGACACGCCCGAGGTTCACGAGAACAACCTGGTGTTCTCGAGCTATACGAAGCAGGTCGAAGGCCAGGGCATGAAGCCCACCACGCGCACCGTGGACTCGGGCTTTGCCAAGGCAGCCGGCAGCGTGGCCAAGTTCTTTGATGCCGCCGTGGGCAGCAAGCTCGTCAAGCTCGTCCGCCTGCGCTATCTGGACGACGTGCCGCTCTGCTTGGAGACCACGTATCTGCCGCCGAGCTTTGGGTCGCTCATCGACCGCGACATCAACGGTTCGCTCTATGCCACGCTGCGTCAGGAGTTCCACCGCGCGCCGGCCCAGGGCCACAAAACCTTTGAGGTGTGCTATGCCTCGCAAAACGAGGCATTCCTGCTCAACGTTGAGCGCGGCCAGGCGCTAATCCTTATCACCGACTACGTCTACGACACCGACGGTCGCCCACTCCACATCTCCAAGCGCATCCAACGAACCGACCGCGCCAAATACACCGAGCCCATCGGCTAGCGCACTAAACGAGGCGAAACTAACTAATATGCGTTTTACCTGCGGTTTTTATTAAATCTCAAGCCGGCATGGCGCAAATGCCAACATCGCCTGGCAACACGCGCCGCCCAAGCTCAACTGTTCCTGCCCAGAATATCCAGCACCGTAAACCTAAGTGAGTAGACTTTTCGCGACCTGCCAAGCACAACCAAAACAGCCATCTCCGTGACCTGCGGTTTTACTAAAGCAGATACGCTTTGTGCTCGCCTTGCGCCAAAAAGTCTACTCACTTAGCTCGCAAGGTGTCTCGACGGGACGATTCGAGTCAAAAAAGCGTACGAACGCGGCGCTTCTTGCGGCAATTTGATACCGCAAGACAGCCAAAAACCTGTCCCTAAATGGTAGGTTTGAAACCTTGGGCAACAAGTGCGGGGAACCAGGTTGGTTTGGGTTGGTTGGGGACGCGCTCGGCTAGGACCAGCTCCATCCAGCACATGTCATACCAGCGACCGAACTTTTGCGCGCAGCGGTCGAAGGCACCCACCAGGCGATAGCCCATATGGGCGTGGAAATCCTGGCTGTTGTGCGTCAGGTACTCGTCATCCTTGTCGTGCGGCACGGCAATGAGCGCGCACATGTTGGTAATGCCCATCGCGACCAGGCATTGCTTGAGCGCATCGTGCAGTTTGCGCCCCAGCCCACCATGGCGCACATCGCGTGCCAGGTAGATCGATGTCTCGACCGACCAGTCATAGGCTTCGCGGCTGTTGAGTGCACTCACGTAGGCATAACCCACTGGGCGGCCATCGAGTTCCATCACCAAGTACGGATAGCGCTCGAGCGTCTTGGCAATGCGCCCGGCAAACTCCTCAACGCTCGGCACCTTGTATTCGCAGGTAATCGCCGTCTCGAGCACATAGGGCTCGTAAATGGCAAGCAGGGCTGGCGCGTCGTCGGGCGTCGCCAGACGAATCGTCGGCTCGGACATCACGGATTCCTCGGGCATACAGCCCCTCCCCCATCAAAAGCAAAGGCCGCCTTACGCCAAACCAAGACGCAAGGCGGCCCCTCGTCATCACATCAACCTACAGGACAGCTGCCAACGCGTCGATGTCCTCCTGCGTCGTGGCCCAGCTGGTGCAAAAACGCACCACGGTATGGGTCTCATCGTACTTTTCCCAGTACTCAATCGCCGCATGCTCGCGAATGCGCGCCATGTCCTCGTTGGGCAGAATCACAAACTGCTGGTTGGTAGGCGTCTCCAAGAAGAACTGGTAGCCGCGCTCGTGCAGCACGCGACGAAGGGCCTTCGCGGTCTCAATCGCCTGACGGCCGATCTCAAAATACAGGCCATCGGTAAAGAGCGCCTCAAACTGGACGCCCGTCAGGCGGCCCTTGGCCAGCAGCGCGCCATGCTGCTTAATGCGCGGAATGGGATGTGCCGGAGCGTGCATGCCGCAGAACACCACGGCCTCGCCGCACAGAGCGCCGCACTTGGTGCCGCCGATGTAGAACACGTCGCACAGCTGCGCCAGCTCGGGCAGGGTGATGTCGCACTCATCGGCCGCCAGTGCATAAGCCAGGCGGGCACCATCCACAAACAGCGGAATCTCGCGCTTCTGGCACACCGCGTGAATCGCCGCCAGCTCGGCCTTGGAATACAGCGTGCCGTACTCGGTCGACAGGCTCACGTACACGGCGCCCGGAAACACCATGTGCTCGCAGCTCTCGTTTTCGTAGAACACCTGGATATAGTTCTCGAGGTCCTCGGCGTGCATCTTGCCCTCGTAGCCGGGGATGGTGAGCACCTTGTGGCCGCCAAACTCGATGGCGCCCGCCTCGTGGCAGGCGACGTGGCCGGTCTCGGCGGCAACAACGCCCTGGTACGGCGCAAGCAACATATCGATCACCGTGGCGTTGGTCTGCGTGCCACCCACCAGCAAGAACACATCGGCATCCGGTGCCTGGCAGGCCTCACGGATGAGCTGCTTGGCATGCTCGGTGTGCGCATCGGTACCGTAGCCGGGTTGCGGCTCCATATTGGTGTCGACGAGCGCCTGCAGCACCGCGGGGTGCGCACCGTGGGAATAGTCGTTGTTGAACGCGAGCATGGCAATCCTCTCTTACCGGGTATCGGCCAGATGATTCAGGTGGCGCTTATTGTACGCCGTGCGGATAGGCAATGTGCGCGGCAAGACACTCGAGTGCCAGCACGAGGGCAAAGCCGCAGCTCACATCTGTCAAAAAATGCGCGCCGATCACGATACGGCCAAAGGCGACGAGTGCTGCGACCACAGCCGCAGCCCAAAAGACCACGCGGCGGCGCGACGGCTTTTCCGTAAAGGCCGCCGCGGGAAGGCCGGCAAGCATCAGGCCGATCGCCGCGTGTGCGGTGTGACCACTCGCAAACGACTTAAAGCCGTCCTTGATCACACCGGCCGCAATATAGCTCCACTTGTCGGGGTTGCCGATCACCCACCACGGCTGAAAATTGAGCCCCGGCGTGACCTCGATCACACGCATGCGCGGGCGCGACCACAGTGGCTTAACGATGACGTTGAGGATAATGGCCTGAGCGACCCACACGGCAAGCACCATCAGCGCCCAGCGCGTGAGCTCGTCTGGCGAGGTTTTGCGCGTAAGGCGATAGACGATGAGGTTGGCGGCGATGACCAGCACAAATGTCAGTACCAACTGGACCGCGACGAGCTTGCCGCCAACCCGCAGGGACGAAATGATCTCGTAGCCGGCCAGGCCAACATTGACGAGGATGCCGAGCACGACGAGCCATTTGCTCGCCTTGGAATCGGGGCGCGCCGCGCGCACGAGCATAATGCCCGCAACACTCGCCGTCAGCTCAAACGGCAGCTCGCCAGCAGCCTCGATAAAGCGGCCGTACATACTGGCGATGTTGAACAGCGCACTCGAGATTTGGTAATCGAAGAAGCTGCCCGTGAGCAGGCAAAGGGCCAGGATAGCCGCAATAATGGCGGCGTCTTTCTTATAGATGTACCCGAACATGGCATCCTTTCGGTCGGGCAGAAGGTCAGCCAGCGACGTGGTGGGACATTGTCCCACCACGCCCCTTACTTGTTAATCATCATCACTGGCGCCCAATTGCTGCAGCAGCATAAGCGCGGCTGCGACGGGACCGGTGCCGTCGTTGGCATCGAGGCCGCGGCCCAGACCGCTGCCCGCGCCGGCACCCGCCTTGTAGGGCACCGACAGCTTGCGGCTCTTGGGAAAGTTCACCGCGCCGTAGCGATTCTTGAGCTCGAAGGCCACCTTCTTGGGCACGTCAACACCCAGGAAGGTAATGCGCCCGCCGCTGAGCGTGACACTCTCGAGCCCCAGACGCTCGCCGCGAATGCGGATACGCGCGCGATTGAACAGGTTGAGTCCCGCCAACGGCAGCTCGCCGTGCGCGGCCTCGGTCTCCTCCTGCACCTCGTCGATACTCTCCAGGTCCTCAGCCGCCGCGAGCTTACGGTACACGAGCACGCGCTGGTCCACCGCCGGCATATATTCCTCGGACAGGAAGTAGTCGGCCGGCAGGTTGATGCCCACGCTCGCCGCCTCCACGCCGGCGTCGTCATCGCCGCGCGCCTCGGCCACGGCCTGTCCCAGCATCTGCGTAAACAGGTCAAAGCCCACGCTCGACAGGTTGCCGTGCTGCTCGGCACCCATAAGCGAGCCGGCGCCGCGGATCTCCAGATCGCGCATGGCGATACGCATGCCGCTGCCCAGGTCCTGGAACTCGGAAAGCGCGGTCAGGCGCGCCGTGGCCTCCTCGGTCAGCGGCAGCTCGCCGGGGAACATAAAGTACGCGTAAGCCTGCGTGGCCGAGCGACCCACGCGGCCCTTGAGCTGGTAGAGCTGCGCCAGGCCCAGGCGCTGCGAGTCCTCGATGATGAGCGTGTTGGCCGTCGCGTTGTCGATGCCGCTCTCCACGATGGTCGTGGCGATGAGCACGTCGATCTTTTTGGTCGCGAACTCGATCATCACGTCCTCGACCTCGCGCGGACTCATCTTGCCGTGTGCCACGCCCACGCGCGCCTCGGGCGCGGCCTCGTGCACGCGGGCCACGGCGTCGTCGATGGTCTTGACGCGGTTGGACACGTAATACACCTGGCCGCCGCGGCCCACCTCCAGTCGAATCGCCGCGCTCACCACATCGGGGTCGTACTCCCCCACGTGTACGATCACGGGCCGGCGCCCGGTCGGCGGCGTGGTGATCAGGCTCATGTCGCGCACGCCACTCGTGGCCATCTGCATGGTTCGCGGAATGGGCGTTGCCGAAAGCGTGAGCACGTCGATCTGCTCGCGCAGGTTCTTGAGCTGCTCCTTGTGCTGCACGCCAAAGCGCTGCTCCTCGTCGATAATCACCAGGCCCAGGTTCTTGGGGTTCACATCGGCCGAAAGCAGACGGTGCGTACCGATGAGCACATCAATCGTGCCCTCGGCAAATGCCTTGAGCGCGCGCCTTTGCTGCGCCGGCGTGCGGAAGCGGCTGAGCACCTCGACCTCCAGGCCAAACGGGGCAAAGCGCTCAAAGAACGTCTCGTAATGCTGCTGGGCCAGAATGGTCGTGGGGCAGAGCACCATGACCTGACGACCGGAGTCCACGCACTTAAACGCCGCACGCAGGGCGACCTCGGTCTTGCCGAAGCCCACGTCGCCGCACAGCAGGCGGTCCATGGGCTTGGGCGCCTCCATGTCGGCCTTGATGTCGGCGATGGCCTCCAGCTGGTCGCGTGTCTCGTCGTAAGGGAAGCTCTGCTCCATCTCGATCTGCTCGGGCGTGTCGGGCGGGCAGGCGATACCGGTGATCGACGAGCGGCGTGTATAGAGGTCAACCAGGTCAAACGCCAGCTTTTTGGCGTTCTTGCGCGCCTTGTTGGTGGCGCGCGTCCAGTCGGCGGTGTTGAGCCTGGTCAGACGCGGCTTGTCGCCGTCGGGACCAACATAGCGAGTGATACGGTCGACCTGCTCGAGCGGCACGTAGAGCTTGTCGCCATCGGCGTATTCCAGCAAAAAGTAGTCGCGTTCCTTGCCGCCCACTTCCTGGCGCGCGATCTCGCTAAAGAGCGCGATGCCGTGCGTGGCATGAACGACGTAGTCGCCCGGCTTAAACGGAAAGGTGATCTGCGTAATGTCAACCTTGCGGCGGCTGCGCGCGCGGTTGGCATCCATACGAGCGTTGAGGTCGGCGATCGAGAACACAGCCAAATTGGCGTCAGGCACCACCACGCCCTGCGGCAGGGCAGCGTCCACAAAGGTCACGCGCCCGCGCGAGATGGTGGGCACGGCGGCGCCTGCGGCAGCCTGGGCCGCGCCCGCCTCGAGCGAGCGGGCGCTGAGCGCATCGGCCTTGCGGTCACGAATGGAAGCATGGGCCTCCTGGCGTGCGGCACGGTCGGCGGAATCCGCCGCTGCCACGCGCACGCGGTCGCCGATGGCGCCGGCATTTTCGGGCGCCGCGGTCAGCGATTCCTCAAAGGTAATGCCCTCGTCGCCAAAGGTGAGCTCCATCGACTCGCGCGCACCGCGGTCGGGGATGGCAAACACGCAGGCATAGCGCTTGCCCACGACCTCCTGGATGCGCGTCATAAAACGGTTGTCCGAGCCTGCGATGGCCGGCTGCTCAATCTTGAGCTCGGCGGTCACCGCACCGCCGGCACGGATGAGGCTCACATAGTTCAGGCGTTGCTGGGAGCCAAAGTCGAGTTGCTGGGCACGCACGTACAGGCCGTCCAGGCGGTCGACTCCCGCCTCGCCGGCACGGGCCTCGATATCCTCGTAGGCGCGCAGGCAATCGTCGAACAGCGAGCGCGGCTCGGACAGCACCACGAGCGCCTTGCCGCTCACATGCGACAGCGGGCTCACGGTCTGGCCGTACATCACCGGCAAAAAGCGGTCGAGCTCGGGCGTGACGATGCGTGCATCCACCATCTCGAGCAGCGCCGCCAGCTTACTGTCGTCCTGGCTGGCGCGGTAGAGCGCCACATGCATGTTGTGAACGGCCTCGTCGGTGAGCGCCAGCTCGCGACAGGGGAAGATCTCGATGCTGTCCTCGTTGCCGATGGTCTGGCCCGTGGAGCTCACCATGCGACGGATGCGGTCGATCTCGTCGCCGAAAAACTCAATGCGCACGGGTGCCTTTTCCTGCGCGGGAAACACCTCGACGGTGTCGCCGTGCACACGGAACAGGCCGGGCGCGTCGGCGGCGCCGGCATTGGTGTAGCCCATGCCCACCAGACGCTGCGGCACCTCGTCAAAGGGAATCTCCTCGCCCACCGCAAAAGTAGTGGACTCCCAGTAGCGACTCTCGACCGGCGGCACGCAGCGCAGCAGCGCGCGGGCCGAGGCGACCATGATGCAGTTGTCCCCGCGCACGATGCGTCCCAGGGCCTCGCAGCGCTGGGCCACCACGGCGTCGTCAGGCGCCTGCTCGCGCCAGGGATAGTCCTTGCGCTCGGGGAAGCGACACACGTGCGCCAGGCCCACATAGGCTGCCAGGCTGCGTGCGGCGCGATCGGCCGCGTCCTCGCCACTCACGATGTAGACCGTGGGGCGCGGACGGCGCGCAAACTGGGCGGCGGCCATAAGCGTGCGGCCCGACTGCGACACGGCCAGCGTCACGTCCTCGCCGGCATCGAGTCCGGCCTCGACGGTCTGCAGCGCCTCGGCAGTGTAGAGCTGCGCGGCTATACGGTGAATGAGCATGCTGTTCCTCCGGCATTGCAACGCCAAAAGCCCGCCGGGGCAAGCTCGGCGGGTCGTTCGTCAAATTCGTTGCCTGTCATGGTAGCGCATGGAGAGGACTCCAGCTCAAGCGTACGCCCAGCCCCGCAACAAAAACGCCAGACGGACGAGCCGCCTGGCGCTATCAGAGTGAGCTATACGCCGAGTCTAGTCGTAGACGCCCATTTTAAGCAGTGTGAAGGTCGGAGCGCCGTCACCCTGCGCGACGCGGACCGTGCAAGTCTCAGTACGGCCCATGGATGCGTCCGCTTGAATTGCGGCAATGAACTGGTCCTTTGGCAGGCCGTAAGTGCTCTCGGGGATGTCGGAAGGAAGTAACGCACCGCCAGCACTGTAGACCTCATAGGTGAGCTCGTAGATGTTGTCGCCAAGGTCAGTCGCGCCCGTAACGATGGCACACGATGGGTTGTAATTTCCCTGGCCGTATTCCTGCTTCAGATATAAGTACCCGTCATGCGCTTCGGCCGAATCGGCAAGCATCTGCCCACCCGACCCTTTATCAAAGGTCATGTCAGCATCCGAGAGCGTCAGACCCGTCAGGCGATTGAGTTCCCTATTGATCACATCGGTCGCCACGCGCTGATAGTGACCGTTGTCATAGTCGCCTTTCTCGATTCGATACGGCGCGTTGTCAATAAAATGGCACCAGATAAACTTGACCAGCTTGTATTTCTCGTCATCAGAAAGTCCGTCAGTCGAATCGAAGCCGCCCGCCTGATACCAGTCCCGATCGAAGTGTTCCTCCGTAAAGTTCGACAGGAACAGGTTCGCGGCGGCATAGGTTGCCTGGTCATTGAGGTCGACCTTTACGCTGCTGCCCGTCTGCTCGGGCTCTTCCGGCTCTTCTCGCTCTTCGGCAGGCTTCTCCTTGGCACTTCCCTTGTCCTTGTGCTCGGCCGAACCCTCGTCGGACCCAAGTACCGTAATCCGCGATGAATTGCCCTGCCCAAGCGGACCCAGCACGCCGGTCAGTGCCAGCGCGGCACCGCCGGCAACGAGCACGCCCACCACGCACATGCCGACAATCACCGCGCGCTTATGCGATTTCTTTTGTACGACACCCTGCACGGGAGGCATTCCTGCCGCCGGCATCGGCGCGGGCTCGGCGGGCGCGGCCGCCGGAGAAGCGGCGCCCATGCGTGCCCCGCAGTTCGTGCAAAAATCGGTTCCGTCGGGCATCTCGGAGCCACACTTGGTGCAAAACATACTCGGGCATCCCCTCACAACAAACGGCATCTGTCGCCATCATATTGAGCCTTCGCAGCCCAAATGTGTTGCGCAACATTGGCCAAAGCCTTCGGACGCCGGCAAAACGCGCCGGGCCCTATCCCGTCACGCGCACGCTGGGGCACAAATCCGCCAGCGGGCACTCGTCGCACTTGGGTTTGCGGGCGTCGCAGATCTCGCGGCCAAAGGTGATCCACTGGTGATTGACCGACTCCCAATACTCGTGCGGCAAAATCTTGAGCAGATCCTGCTCGGTCTTGAGCGGCTCTTTGGCGTGCGTCTTGGGACTCAGCATCAGGCGGTGCGCGATGCGGTTGACGTGCGTATCGACCGCGATGCCCTCAACAATGCCAAATCCCACGTTGAGCACGATGTTCGCCGTCTTGCGTCCCACGCCCGGCAGCTTCACGAGTTCCTTCATGTCGGCCGGCACCTCGCCGCCGTAATCGGCGACGATCATCTGCGCGGCCTCGACGGCATGCTTGGCTTTGCTCTTGTAGAAGCCGAGTGACTTGATGGTGTCTGCCACGTCAGCCACACTCGCCCCGGCCATAGCCTCGGGCGTGGGCCACTGGACAAACAGCTGCGGCGTCACTTTGTTGACCTGTGCATCGGTCGTTTGCGCCGAGAGCAGCACGGCGATGAGCAGGCGAAAAGGATTCTCGTGGTCCAAAAAGCACTCGACCGGGCCATAGCGACGGTTGAGGCGCTCACACACCTCGATGGCGCGCTCGCGCTTGGCGGCATTGGTCTCGCGTGGCATAACGACTCCTTGGCTCAGCAGCTCAACAAACTCATGGACACGATTGTCCCACGTCCGGGGCGTTTACGCCTCCAAGAATGCACCGGTCTGGCGACTCCACAGGCTCGCGTACTCGCCACCCGCCTCGACGAGTTGCGCGTGCGCGCCGTCCTCGACAATCTCGCCGTCGGCCAGCACCACGATGCGATCGAGCGCCGCCACGGTAGACAGGCGGTGCGCGACCACGATAGAGGTGCGCCCGCGCATCAGATTTTCGAGCGCTTCCTGCACCAGCGCCTCGGACTCGCTGTCGAGGGCAGAGGTCGCCTCGTCGAGCACCAGAATCGGCGCGTCGGTGAGGATGGCGCGGGCGATAGCCACGCGCTGGCGCTGGCCGCCCGAGAGCTTGACGCCGCGCTCGCCCACCATGGTGTCAAAGCCACGGGGCAGGCGGTCGATAAACTCCAGGGCATTGGCCAGGCGCGCAGCCTCGCGAATCTGCTCGTCAGTGGCATCGGGGCGCCCGTAGGCGATGTTCTCGCGGATGGAGCGGTGGAACAGCAGCGCCTCCTGCGGCACGTAGGCAACCTGGCGGCGCAGGCTCTGCTGCGTGCAGCGCGAGACATCCTGACCGTCCACGAGCACGCGGCCGCCCTGTACATCGTCCAGGCGCAGCAGCAACTTGGTGAGTGTCGTCTTGCCCGAACCCGATTTTCCCACCAGGCCCACGCGCTGCCCTGCCGCCACACGGAGCGTCAGGTCATCGAACACGCTCTCGCCTGCCGCGGCATCACGGTAGGCAAAGCTCAAATGCTCAAAATCGATCGCGCCCTCGACCACTTTGAGCTCGGGGGCGTTCTCGTCGTCTGCCACCAGACGCGGCTCGTCCAGGACACGCGTCATCTCGGCGGCGTCACCCAGCGCACGGTTGATGCGCTGCATCATGGAGCTCACGTAGTTCAGGCGCATGGTGAGGTTATACGTGTAGGTAAAGATTATGACGAGCGAACCGGCCGAGATGCCAAACCACGCGTTGCCGCCCGCCACGAACACGCTCACCACGGCCATGGTGATGACGATAAGGCCCGAGGTCGTAAAGTTGCGCTGCATCATGGCGTGCATCGAGACCGTCTCGGCATCGCGCGCGGCACGGTCGGCGGCGTCGAACAGGTCGCGCTCAAAGTCCTCGCGCCCGCAGGTCTTGACGGCCAAGATGTTTGTGACCGCGTCGGATAGCACGCCCGACAGCTTGTTCTGCGCGGCGGATGTCGCGGCCGAAAGCGGCATGATGCGCTTGTACATAAGCCAGACAAACGCGATGTAGACGACCATGATGGCGACCAGGATCACGGTAAACGTGGGCACCACCGGGGCGAGTGCGGCCACGGTGCAGATGACCGACGTGATAGTGGGGATGAGCGAATACACCGTCACGTCCACCAGGCCCGTGTAGCCGCTCATAAAACGGCTCGTCTGGCTCACAAGCGATCCGCCAAAGCGGCTGGTGTGGAACGTCATGGATTGGTTAGAGAGCGTGTCGAAGCACAGGCGCGCCAGGTGATAGTTGCCCGCAATCTCGAGCTTGTAGACGGTATAGTCCTGCAGCTTGGAGAGAATCTGGCCCACCAGGTTAACGAGCACGAGCGCCAGGATGTAAGGGCCAAACACCTCAAACACCTGGTCACCCGCTACGGGACCGGCTTGGACGCGGTCGACAATGAGGGCCATCACGTAGGTGTTAGCAAACGTCAGCAAAAAGATGTAGCCCGCCGACGAGAACACCGAGAGAAAGACGATCAGCGGCTGCGTGCGCGTGACGTCCCAAAAACGCCGCAGCGCGCGGCGCACGGTGGAGCGCTTGAGCGGACTGGTGCTTCTCTGAGACATGGGCTTCCTTTCGCGTCTGATAGGGCGAGAGGCCATTGTTGCACATTGAAGCGCGCTTCAGTCAAGCGCGACGCGAAAAGCGGCGGGGCGCCCGCGTCTGAACTGCCTCCCATTTCTTGGACACGAGAAATGGGAGGCTTTTTATGCGTGTCGACTTGAGAGTGAAACACGACA
>CAKUGH010000047.1 GCA_934654605.1 uncultured Collinsella sp.
AACGTCGAGGCCCTGCTGACCGCTGCCGGCGCCACCTTTGCCGATGTCGTCAAGACCACGGTCTACCTGGCCGACATCGCCGACTTCGCTGCCGTGAACGAGATTTATGCTTCCAAGTTCGAGGCTCCGTTCCCCGCGCGCAGCGCTTTCCAGGTTGCCGCCCTTCCGGCTGGCGGTCTGGTCGAGATCGAGGTCGTCGCCGCTCTCTAAGGCGTTGGCAACAACTAAACATGACATGCAAAAAGACCCTGCAGCGCGTGCGAGCTGCAGGGTCTTTTGTCAAGTGACGAATCGCTTGTGGAGTCGCGCTCCATTTTGCTCGTTAGCCCTCCTTGCGGACTTTTTGCAGGTAGCGGTATACGCTGGGCTCCGAGATGCCCAGCGCGGTGGCGGCGCAGGCCACGGCGCCCTTGAGCATGAACACCCCGTTGCCGTTGAGGTGGCGAATGACGTCCACGCGGTCGCTCTGACCAAGCGACGCTACATCCAGCCCGCGCGCGCTCAGCAACTCGGCAATGCTGCGGTCGATGAGCTCCTGGGTGGACTCCGAAAGGCTCTCGACCTCGATAGGGGCGGGTTCCGTGCGCGTCGGCGCTGCGTCGAAGCACGCCATGAGCTGCTGCGCCATGGCGTTGATATTGCGCACGGTCGAAAGATCGGTGTTGACGCAGAGCATGCCGACGATCTCGTCGTCCTCACGGATAAAGTACGTCGCGGACTCCAGCGTCTTGCCACCGGCACCGCGCCCCTCGTAGCCCGTAATAAACGGCAGGTCGCGATACTTGGGGTCGTGCATGATCTTGAGCGCCAGATCGGTGGCGGGACCGCCGACCTTGCGGCCACTCACGATGCCGTTGCGAATATCGACGATGGCGTGGTCGGGATCCGAGAAATCGTGCAGCACGATTTCGCTGTTTTTGCCGAGTATCTGCTCCAGAAAATCGACCATCGGCAAAAAGCGACGTACGGTCTCGTTCACGGGCAACTCCTTTGGGTGAAATCGGAAATGTTCATAACAATTTTTTCTCATGGTAACACGCTGCCCATCATCTCGTATATCCGCAGGTACATTGCGTAATGCAGACGAACGGTAGGAATTTAGCGGTAAACGGTTGACCAAAAGAAAAGTTAGATGTTATTTTGACCAGACACTTTCCTGACCTGCGGAAATGCGGTATTTCAGCTGAAGAATAGTCTGATAACAAAAAATTATTATTGAGAATGAGAATCATCTTTAATACGATATGCAATGAAGGCACAACCTCAACCCCGCACTGCGTCACAATAGAGCGTTAGATGCGAAAACAACTACTTCGAGGATTGGTGGTCAAATGACCCAGGAGACGGTTACGAACGGCACTGAAGCCCTGTTCACTCGCGAAGGCATGCCTCCCGTTAAGGAAATGATCCCGTGTGCCCTTCAGCACGTACTGGCATCGTTTGCCGGCATCATTACCCCGGCGGTCATCATGGCCGGCGTCTACGGCTTTAATAGCCAGCAGAGCACCGACATCATTCAGGTTGCGCTCATTCTTTCGGCAATCGATACGGCCCTTCAGGCCTTCGCTCCCTTCCGTCGCATCGGCGGCGGCCTGCCCATCGTCATGGGCGTTTCGTTCGCGTTCCTGCCGGCCCTGCAGGCCATGGGTGCCTCGGGCTTTAGCTTTGGTGCGCTGCTGGGCGGCGAGATCGTCGGCGGCGCCGTCGCGGTCCTCTTTGGTCTGGCCTACAGCAAGATCAAGTGGTTGTTCCCGCCCGTCGTGACCGGTACGGTCATCTTCTCCATTGGCGTCTCTCTCTATCCCACGGCTGTCAAGTATATGGCCGGCGGTATGGGTACGCCGCTGTGGGGCACCCCGCAGGCCTGGTGCGTCGCTCTTATCACCTTCGCCGTGGTCTTTGCGCTCGCCAACTTTGGCAAGGGCACGCTCAAGCTGGGATCCGTGTTCTTTGGCATGATCGTTGGCATGATCGTCTCCATCCCCTTTGGCATGATCGACTTCTCCAGCGTCGCCACCGCTCAGGTCTTCGCCCTTCCCAAGCTCATGCCCTACGCGCTCGAGTTTGATCCCGAGGTCTGCATTACCCTCGCCGTCGTGTTCCCCATGGTTGCCATCCAGGTTATCGGTGACGTCTCTGCCGCCTGCCTGGGCTCCATCGACCGTATGCCGACCGAGCGCGAGCTCTCCGGCGCTATTGTGTCCCAGGGCCTCACCTCTATGGTCGGCGGCCTGCTGGGCGGTCTTCCCACCAGCGCCCTTGGCCAGAACGTGGGCATCATCTGCTCCAACAAGGTCGTCAACAAGTGGGTCTTTGTGATCATCGCGGCTGTCTTTGCCATCGCCGGTCTGTTCCCGCAGCTCTCTGCCGTGCTCTCCGCTATCCCGCAGCCCGTCATCGGCGGCGCGACCGTCGGCGTCTTTGGCACCATCACCATGAACGGCGTGCGCATGTTCACCCGCGAGGGCCTCACGCAGCGCACTACCACCATCGTCGGTACCTCCGTCGTCTTTGGCCTGGGTATCTGGATGGCCAGCGGTTGCCTTGCCGGCGAGGGTATGCCCGCCTGGGTGTCCACCGTCATCGGCTCCAATGCCGTAACCCCCACCGCCATCATGGCCATTGTCCTTAACCTGATCCTTCCGCAGACGCCGGTCGTGGCTCAGCACATCGATGCTGCCAAGGACGCTGCCGTGGATCTGGTCTTGCCCGAGAGCAAGAAGTAACCAATTCGGTGCTATTCGTCGGCGGACGCATCGCCTCGTCCGCCGATGTCATGCGGCGCCAAGCCGCACTTCAAAGGGTTTGTCCCTTTGGTGAAGCGTTGACGGGAGAGGGCCCGTTTCCGGTGTAGGCCGGCGCTTCGCACTCCGCCATGTCAGAGGTGTCAAACCCCGCCTCTGATGTTGAAGGGAGCATTCATGCTTCTGGTCGCTAACGGTTCCGTCTTTACCCGCAACGCTCAGACCCCGTTCATTCCCAACGGTGCGGTTGCCATTGACGGAGATACGATCGTCGAAGTGGGCCCCGAGCGCGAGCTCAAGGCCAAGTACCCGGATGCCGAGTACGTCGACGCCCAGGGCAACCTCATCATGCCCGGACTCATCAACTGCCACACCCACATCTACTCGGGTCTGGCCCGCGGCCTTGCCATTAAGGGCTGCAACCCCACCAACTTCCTGGAGAATCTTGAGCAGCAGTGGTGGAAGATCGACGACAACCTGACGCTCGACGGCACCAAGGCAAGCGCCTATGCCACGATTCTGGATTCCATCCGCGATGGCGTCACCACGATCTTCGATCACCACGCGAGCTTCTGCGAGATCCCGGGCAGCCTCTTTACCATTAAGGACGCCGCGCAGGAGCTGGGCATGCGTTCGTGCCTGTGCTACGAGGTCTCCGATCGCCGCGGTCAGGAAAAATGCGACCAGGCCATTGCCGAGAACGCCGAGTTTGCCCAGTGGGCCGCCAAGGAGCGTCGCGATAACGACAACCACATGATTGCCGCCATGTTTGGCGGTCACGCCACCTTTACACTGTCGGACGAGACCATGGACAAGATGGCCGAGGCCAACAACGGCCTGACCGGCTTCCACATCCATGTGTGCGAGGGCATGAATGACGTGTGGGACTCCCGCCTCAACCGTGGTGGCATCAGCCCCGTCGAGCGCCTGCTGCAGCACAATCTGCTGGGTCCCGACACCATGCTCGGCCACTGCATCCACGTGACGCCTGCCGAGATGGATATCGTCAAGGAGTCCGGTACCTGGCTCGTCAACAACCCCGAATCCAATATGGGCAACGCCGTGGGCTGCGCTCCCGTGCTCGAGTTCTTCCGCCGCGGCATCCCTGTGTGCATGGGTACCGACGCCTACACCCACGATATGCTCGAGAGCCTCAAGGTCTTCCTGATCATTCAGCGCCACAACGCCGCCATGCCCAACGTGGGCTGGTGCGAGGCCATGACCATGCTGTTCGAGAACAACGCCAAGATGGCGAGCAAGTACTTCGATCGCAAGCTCGGCGTGCTCGAGGCCGGCGCTGCCGCCGACGTCATCGTCATGGACTACAAGCCCTTTACGCCGCTGAGCGAGGAGAACATCGACGGCCACATGCTCTTTGGCATGATGGGCAAAAACTGCCGCACCACCATCATTAACGGCCGCGTCCTGTACAAGGATCGCGAGTTTGTTGGCATTGATGAGGACAAGATCAACGCGTGGACCATGGCTGAGTCCAAGAAGCTCTGGAGCACGCTCAACGATCGCGCCTACTAATTACAAGTAGATTCACGCGCGTCGGATGTTTCGCCGCATCCGACGCGCGTATAGGCGGCCTCCGCGGGGTCGCCGGCGCTTGTGCTAGCGCTACACCGTATTTGCGCCCGCCGCGCGGTCTCGCCGGGCGTTACAGAGAGGAGCTCACTATGAGCGACATCATGAGGCCGATCCCGTTTTCGCAGCTGATGAACTGGATCATCGAGGAGCATAAGACCCAGGACGCCATCTTTGGCGTGCGCAAGATGGTCACGACCAACCAGGAGGGTGCGCTTCCCATTTTTGACGAGCGCATCGAGACTCCGTTTGGCCCGGCTGCCGGTCCCAACACGCAGCTGGCCCAGAACATCGTGGCCTCTTATGTGGCCGGTTCTCGCTTCTTTGAGCTCAAGACCGTCCAGGTTATGGACGGCGAGGAGCTCTCCAAGTGCGTCAACAAGCCCTGCATCGTGGCTCAGGACGAGTGCTACAACTGCGAATGGTCGACCGAGCTCGAGGTTCCGCAGGCCTTTGCCGAGTACGTGAAGGCATGGTTTGCCTGCCACCTGATCGCTCGCGAGTATGGCCTGGGCAGCCCGGACGGCTTTGTCTTCAACATGTCCGTGGGCTATGACCTCGAGGGCATTAAGAGCCCCAAGGTCGATGCATACATTGAGGGCATGAAGGACGCCAGCGGCTCCGAGGTCTGGAACGAGTGCCGCGCGTGGGCGCTCGCCAACCTGGACAAGTTTGAGCATGTCGACGCCGCGTTTGTCGAGTCCATCCCGGCGCGCGTCTCCAACTCCATCACCGAGTCCACGCTGCATGGCTGCCCGCCCGCCGAGATCGAGCGCATCGCGACCTATCTGATCACCGAGAAGGGCCTCAACACCTACATCAAGTGCAACCCCACGCTGCTGGGCTATGAGTTTGCCCGCCAGCGCCTCAACGAGCTGGGCTTTGACTATATCGTCTTCGACGATACACACTTCCGCGAGGACCTGCAGTGGGCCGACGCCGTGCCCATGTTCGAGCGCCTGATTGCCCTGTGCGCCGAGCGCGGCCTGGAGTTTGGCGTCAAGCTGACCAACACGTTCCCCGTCGACGTGACCAGGAACGAGCTACCTTCCACCGAGATGTACATGTCCGGCCGTTCGCTGTTCTCGCTGACCATCGAGGCTGCTCGCCGCATTACCGAGCAGTTCGATGGCAAGCTGCGCATCAGCTACTCCGGCGGCGCCACGGTCTACAACATCCGCGCCCTGTACGATGCCGGCATTTGGCCCGTCACCCTGGCGACCGACGTGCTCAAGCCCGGTGGCTACGAGCGCTTTAGTCAGATGGCCGGCGAGTTTGGCGATCTGGACGGCAAGCCGTTCGCGGGCGTCTCGCTCGAGGCCGTGACTGCGATCCAGACCGACTCGCTCACCAACCCGCTCTACAAGAAGCCGCTGCGCCCGCTGCCCGACCGCAAGGTCGCCGGCAAGAGCCCGCTTTCCGACTGCTTTACCACGCCGTGCCGCACGAGCTGCCCCATCCAGCAGGACATTCCCGCCTACCTGGCGGCTGTTGACGAGGGCCGCTACGAGGACGCACTCAACATCATCATCGAGCGCAACGCCCTGCCGTTCATTACCGGTACCATCTGCCCGCATCCCTGCGGCCGTGCCTGCGAGCGTGCGTTCTACGAGCCCGAGGGCGCCCAGATTCGCGCCAGCAAGCTCAAGGCCGCCCGCGAGGCCATGACCGCCGTGCTGCCCAAGCTGCGCGCCCAGGCCATCGCCAACGACGGCGAGCACAACGTTGCCGTTATCGGCGGCGGCCCGGCCGGCCTGGCGACGGCGTTCTTCCTGACGCGTGCCGGCGTGCCCGTCACTATCTTCGAGGCCCGCGATTCGCTCGGCGGCGTGGTCCGTCACGTGATCCCCGAGTTCC
The DNA here is from genome assembly GCA_934654605.1 of uncultured Collinsella sp. Taxonomy (GTDB): domain Bacteria; phylum Actinomycetota; class Coriobacteriia; order Coriobacteriales; family Coriobacteriaceae; genus Collinsella. Next base: position 6,192 of record CAKUGH010000047.1, read on the forward strand.
GCATTGCGAGCGACGATATCTCCCACGATGCCGAGTTCTGCCTGGCCTTTGGCGCCAAGGTTCAGCTCAACGCCCGCGTGGAGTCCATTGACGAGCTCAAGGCCCAGGGCTTTACCGATGTGGTCGTTGCTACCGGTGCCTGGATGCCCGGCTCTGCGGGCTTGGGCGAGGGTGCCGAGCTCGATGTGCTGGAGTTCCTCGAGGCCGCCAAGAAGGGCGAGAAGCTCGAGCTGGGCGAGGACGTCGTGGTCATCGGCGCCGGCAACACCGCCATGGACGCCGCGCGCGTGGCTAAGCGCCTGGCTGGTGTGAAGAACGTGCGCCTGGTGTATCGCCGCACCAAGAAACAGATGCCCGCCGACGAGGAAGAGCTCGATCTTGCTCTTGCCGATGGCGTTGAGTTCTGCGAGCTGCTGGCGCCCAAGGCGCTCAACGGCGCCGTGCTGACCTGCGACGTTATGGAGCTTGGCGAGCCGGATGCAAGCGGCCGTCGCAGCCCCGTCGCCACGGGCGAGACCGTCGAGCTGCCCGCCACCACGGTGATCTGCGCCGTGGGCGAGGGCATCGATGCCAGCCTGTACGACGCCGCGGGCGTCGAGCACGACCGTCGCGGCCGCCTTGCCGCCACCTCCACCGGCGTCGAGGGCGTCTGGGCTGCAGGTGACTGCCGTCGCGGTCCGGCCACCGTGGTCGAGGCTATCGCCGATGCCGCCGAGGTCGCCCGTGCCATCGCTGGCGTGGACTTTAACAAGTACGCCGACTGCAACGAGCAGGCCGGTCGCGAGGACACCTGCTACGAGCGCAAGGGGTCGCTGTGCCGCGACAAGCGCAACTGCACCAAGACTCGCTGCCTGGGCTGCGGCTCGGTGTGCGAGGTCTGCTGCGACGTGTGCCCCAACCGCGCCAACGTTGCCATTAAGGTGCCGGGCCTGGTCAAGCATCAGGTGGTACATGTCGACGGCATGTGCAACGAGTGCGGCAACTGCGCCGTGTTCTGCCCCTACCAGGAGGGCCGTCCCTACAAGGACAAGCTCACCCTGTTCTGGAGCGAGCAGGACATGGAGAACTCCGAGAACGAGGGCTTCCTGGCCGTGGACGAGGATCACTTTAAGGTCCGCGTCGCCGGCACGGTCCGCACCGTCTCGATCGATGCCGTCAACACCGGTCTGCCCGAGGCCGTCCGCCTGACCATCAGGGCTGTGCGCGACAACTATTCGTACCTTCTTAAGAAATAGGCGAGTCTCTTATGGCCAAATCCATTCAACATAACGTGGCCTACGTTGCCTGCGGAAGCGGTTGTGCCTCCGCAGGCGGCGACGCCCGCTGCAGCGAAGGCTGCATTGGCTGTGGCGCCTGTGTCACGGCCTGCCCCCACGGTGCCATCGCACTGGTCGATGGTATCGCCCGCGTGGACCGCTCCAAGTGCACGGGCTGTGGCCTGTGCGGCATGGCGTGCCCGCAGCGCGTGATTGCCTTCGTTCCCGGCTACCAGAACATCCTGGTGCGCTGCAACAACACCGATAAGGGCGCCATCGCCCGCAAGATCTGCGACACGAGCTGCATCGGTTGCGGCATGTGCGCCAAAAAGTGCCCTGCCGGCGCTATCCGCATCGAGGACAACTGCGCCCATATCGACGGCGCGGACTGCCTGTCGTGCGGCATGTGCGCCGTCGTCTGCCCACATGGCGCCATTCACGACCGCACCGGCATAGCCGCTGGCGTGTAGAAGGGAATCACCATGGCACAGGAATTCACTTTTACCGTTAACGGCGTCGAGCGCACGACGACCCAAAACAAGCCGCTGCTGCGCTACCTGCGCGACGACCTGTACATCCATTCCGCCAAGGACGGCTGCTCCGAGGGCGCGTGCGGTACCTGCACCATCCATGTGGACGGTGCGGCCGTCAAGGCCTGCGTACTGACCACCGCCCTTGCCGCCGGCCGTAACATCGTGACCGTCGAGGGCCTGCCCGAGGACGTGCGCGAGGCCTTTGTGTACGCCTTTGGCGCCGTGGGCGCCGTGCAGTGCGGTTTTTGCATCCCCGGCATGGTCATGGCAGGTGCGGCGCTCATCGCCGAGGACCCCGAGCCCACCGAGGAGCAGATCAAGTACGCCATCCGCGGTAACGTCTGTCGCTGCACCGGCTACAAGAAGATCATCGAGGGCATTTCGCTGGCAGCTGCGGTGCTCCGCGGCGAAAAGCAGATCGACGAGGACCTGGAGCGCGGCGACGACTACGGCGTGGGCAAGCGCGCCTTCCGTATTGACGTGCGCAAGAAGGTGCTCGGCGAGGGCAAGTATCCCGATGACATTGACGAGCTCGATCAGCCGGGTCTGACCTACGCCAGCGCCGTGCGCTCCAAGTATCCGCGCGCCCGCGTGCTCTCCATCGACACCTCCAAGGCCGAGGCCCTGCCCGGTGTGGTGGGCATCCTGCGCGCCGAGGACGTGCCGGTCAACCAGGTCGGCCACCTTATCCAGGACTGGGACGTCATGATCGCCCAGGGCGATATCACCCGCTGCGTGGGCGATGCCATCGTGCTGGTGGTTGCCGAGGACGAGGCGACGCTCGAGAAGGCCAAGAAGCTCGTAAAGATCGATTACGAGCCGCTGGAGCCCGTGCGCAACATCGCCGAGGCCAAGGCCGCCAACGCCCCGCGCCTGCACGACAGCTTCTTTGCCTTTGGCAATACCGTAGAGCTCAAGGACAACGTGTGCCAGAGCCGCCACGTGACGCGCGGCGACGCCGCCAAGGCGCTGGCCGAGAGCGCGTTTACCGTGACGCAGCGCTTTACCACGCCCTTTACCGAGCATGCCTTCTTGGAGCCCGAGTGCGCCGTGGCCTTCCCGTATAAGAACGGCGTCAAGGTGCAGTCGACCGACCAGGGCGCCTACGACACGCGCAAAGAGTGCGCCCACATGTTTGGCTGGGACAACGAGCCCGAGCGCGTGGTCGTCGAGACCATGCTCGTGGGCGGCGGCTTTGGCGGCAAGGAGGACGTGTCCGTCCAGCACCTGGCCGCGCTTGCTGCCTATAAGCTCCAGCGTCCTGTGAAGTGCAAGCTCACCCGCGCCGAGTCGCTCGCGTTCCATCCCAAGCGCCACGCCATGGACGGCACCTTTACGTTGGGCTGCGACGCCGAGGGCAACTTTACCGGCCTGGACTGCGAGATCAACTTTGACACCGGCGCCTACGCGTCGCTGTGCGGCCCGGTGCTCGAGCGCGCCTGCACGCATGCCGTCGGCCCCTACAAGTACCAGAACACCGACATACGCGGCTTTGGCTACTACACCAACAACCCGCCGGCCGGTGCCTTCCGCGGCTTTGGCGTGTGTCAGTCCGAGTTTGCGCTCGAGAGCCTCATCGACCTGCTGGCCGAGAAGGTTGGTCTGGATCCGTGGGAGATTCGCTACAAGAACGCCATCGAGCCGGGCGAGGTCCTGCCCAACGGCCAGATTGCCGACTGCTCCACGGCGCTGAAGGAGACGCTGCTCGAGGTCAAGGACGCCTACTACGCGCATCCCGGACACGCCGGTATCGCCTGCGCCATGAAGAATGCCGGCGTGGGCGTGGGCCTGCCCGATGCCGGCCGTTGCAAGATTCGCATCGAGGATGGCCGTGCCGTGGTCTATGCCGCCACGTCCGACATCGGCCAGGGCTGCAACACCGTCTTTTTGCAGGACGTTGCCGAGGCCTGCGGTCTGCCGCTGAGCTGCATCGCCAACGGCGAGTGCTCTACCGAGAACGCGCCCGACTCCGGCACCACGTCTGGCTCGCGTCAGACGGTCGTGACCGGCGAGGCCGTGCGCGGTGCCGCCTTCCTGCTGCGCGATGCTATGGTTGGCATCGAGGCCGGCAAGCCTGCGCCTACCGCCCCGGTGAGCGCCCATGGCGACGGCGTCAAGATCGAGTACGACGACGGTCGCGCCTATCAGCTGCGCACGCAGGAGCTCGTCGCTGGTCAGGGTATGCATCCCCAGGATCCCGCGGCCGCCATCAAGGCGCTCGAGGGATGCGAGTTTGGCTACGTGTACCTGGAGCCGACTGACAAACTGGGTGCCGACGTCCCCAACCCCAAGAGCCACATCTGCTACGGCTTTGCCACGCATGTGGTCATTCTGGATGATGACGGTCGCGTGAGCGAGGTCTATGCCGCGCACGATTCCGGCAAGGTGGTCAACCCCATCTCCATCCAGGGTCAGATCGAAGGCGGCGTGCTCATGGGTATGGGCTATGCGCTTACCGAGGATTGGCCGCTCAAGGACTGCGTACCCCAGGCAAGGTACGGCACGCTCGGACTGTTCCGTGCGCCCGAGATTCCGGATATCCACGCCATCTACGTGGAGAAGGACGAGCTGCTACCCGTGGCATACGGCGGCAAGGGCATTGGCGAGATCGCCACGATCCCCACGGCGCCTGCCGTGCAGAATGCCTACCGCGCGTTCGACGGCAAGCTGCGCCCGGATCTGCCTATGGTGGATACGCCGTACAGTCGCGTTCGTAACCGCGGATAGGGTAGAGCGCGGGCGGCATTGCTGACGGGCCGTCCGCGCTCACCATCAACTGCATAAGCTGCGCCTTTGGCCCCGACTCCATCGCGAGCCGGGGCTTTTTGTTTGAAGCGGAAACCGCGTCCCGGAATTGGCACTCGGAATGGGACGCAGTTTCCCTTTGGGCTCGCTTCGGAAACCGCGTCCCGGAATTCGACTCCAGAGTGGGACACACTTTCCCGTAGGGCCCCAAGCGGAAAATACATCCCGGAATCAAGCCTCAAAATGGGACGCGCTTTCCCGTAGGGCCTCAAGCGGAAAATGCGTCCCGGAATCAAGCTTCAGAATGGGACGCGCTTTCCCGTTGAGGCTTCTAGCGGAAAGTGCATCCCATTTCTGAGCCTCAAAGCGGGACGCGCTTTCCCTTTGGGTACGCTTTGGGAAACTACGTCCCGGAATCAAGCTTCAGAATGGGATGCACTTTCCCAAATGGCCCCCATCGGGAAATTGCGTCCCAGAATTTGAGCTTGGAGTGGGATGCGCTTTCCCTCTGGGTGCACTTTGGGAAACTGCATCCCAGTTCGAGCGTCTGTTCCGTGACGTGGTTTCCGCTGAGGGCTTCATCTGGAAAGTGCGTCCCGTTTTGAGTGCTCAGACTGGGACACGGTTTCCGTTGTAGCGGTCAATGGGAAAGCGTGTCCCAGATGGGGGAGATGCGATGCGTCAATGCGCTGCTCATCAACCTCTACAAGTCCACGTCGTTGAGCCATGTCGGTAGTGCGGTCTGCCTGACCCCTGCCGTTTGCAGCTTCTTCGCCAAGACCCCTGCCGAGCGGACTTCGTTCATGGTAAAGCGGATGAGCGGATGGCCGTAGAGCGATAGGTGTGCCTCGCGCTGACGTTCGGCAACGAGCGTCTCGGCCGTAGTGCGCCCCGCGAGCATGGCCTGGTCGGTGTATTTGACGAAGCCGTCGAGTTCGCCCAGCGTGAGCTCCCTGGCTTGACGCTCCCAGGCAAAATCCGTTCGCATGCTCTCGGTCGAATCGAAGGGATCCGTCAGCTCATACTGGAGCCGGTCGGGCGCAAAGCCCGTCTCGATCATGACGGCTCGAGCGACTGATTCCCCGCCGCTTTCGGCGCGCGCGTCGGCATATTGCAGCGTGGTGAGCGCAGTACGCGCCGCGCGACCGTTGCGAGCGCCTGCCCGTTTTTCGACTGCTTCCATCAGCTGCTCGCGCGTAAGGCCGAGCTTTGAGATCGCCGAATCGGCAATGGGCATGCCATCGGCAAAACCGGTCTGCAGCAGACAATCCGTTACCGTTTGGATGGGCGGCGTTATCGATATGCCGCCTTGGTCTATCGCGCCGGCTGGCTCGGTCCGGTGCCGCTGGATCCGTGCGCCCGGGCGAGCTGACGGCTTTGTCTCACTGCAGGCATGCACGACGTTCAGGTGCCGCCACGAGACTTCGAGACCTAGCAGACAAGCTGCTGAGTAGGAGCAAAAGGTCCACTCGGGATGCTGTATCGCAAGGGCGCGGACAATCTCGACATGGCGCTGCGCTCGGTTGAGCTCTTCCCAACGTGTCTTGCGTGCGAACAGTCCCGGCATGGGCGAGACGATCGCATTGCCGATGCGTCGCAGCAGTGCCTTCCGAATCGCCGTGCTTGGGGGAATCAGGCATCGTCCTTCCTGCTCGGCTTGAGTTAGTAGCTGATCGATGAGTTGGTCGTTGCAATGCGCCATGGGCTACCGCCTCCTATTTTTGGGGTAGCGAAAACGTATCAGCTGGAACTTGCCGCTCAGCCGACCAAAAGCTGACCAAAATCTAACCATGCAGGTAGATGGCCTGTTTTGACGTCGTATTTTGAAACTGAATCGGCGAGTGGTAATCGGCACCCGTGAACGGTCGAAAGTTATGAAAACCAGGTAAGTTTAGGGACGTGTACTTTTCCGAAAAACGGCAGTTTTCCTGCTGTATTGAAACTGCTGAGCACATGCTCAAGGACGTGTGATATGAGCGTTGGGCCGGCGGCCAGAGTGGGATGCATTTTCCCAAAGAG
>CAKUGH010000048.1 GCA_934654605.1 uncultured Collinsella sp.
GTGCCATGGAGCTCGGAGACGCCCAGTGCCGCCGCCACGGTATCGCGATTGGCCGTGGAAATGCCGCCACCGGGAAGGATGGTCAGGCGGTCGCCCGCGTACTCGATCAAGCGGGCCAGGTTTTCGAAGTTGTCCTCGATCGGCGTACCGGCAGTACCACCGTGCGTCAGAATGCGCGTGACGCCGCAGTCGGCGAGCGTGTCAATGGCGTCCAGCTGAGCCTCGGGCGAGAGCTGGTCAAACGCCATGTGGAAAGTGATGTCGATAGGATCGCGCTTGCACTCCTCGGTCGCGCAGCCCGCAGCCATCACGAGGGCGCCAAGCGTAAGTTCGTCGAGCGCCCATCCGCCAGCGCAGGGCTTGCAGCAGCCAAAGACCAAGCCGTCAACGCCCGCACTCACGGCAAGGCCCAGATCCATCTCCATCATACGCAGCTCGTCCTGGTTGTAGTGAAAGTCGCCGCCACGTGGGCGAATCATGCACATCACCCGTGCATCGTGCTCGTGAGCATAGTTGGTCGTAGCGCTGATAACGCCGGCCGAAGGCGTAGTGCCACCAACGGCAAGGTTGTCGCACAGCTCGATACGCCTTGCACCGGCATCGATAGCCGCCGGCACACGCTCAAAGTTCTCGGCACAAAACTCGTACAGCATAGATAGACCCCCAAAGACAGCAGATGTTTTCCGACGGGCATTGTCACACATCCCCATGAAGTTGCGGTGGAATAGGGACTGCTTTGGCGCCTAGAGCCCGTATTTAGTCCCTATTTCACCGCAACTCAAATGATCCCTCGGGGACGGAGGAAAACCGACCATTACGGCTGGCCGAAAAATGTTGCCGATGGTGGATGTTGCGCAACAAGATTTTCGAATCCCGATTAACCATGGCAGTATCGACATTCATATTTAGAGGAAAGGATTGCCATGTTTAAGAGCATCCAAAAGAGTGGAAGGATCGCAGCAGTCGCCATCGGCCTGATCGCGGCCTTGTCTCCGTTCGCAGCCCCTCCAGCAGCATTAGCCGGCGGCAGCGTACCAACGCCTGAACTTGAGAAGTCGTATAGCTTTAAGGTCAGCAGCGACGGCTCGTATATCAGCACGGGCGACGATTCGAAGTTCGGCTATTTATACGATAAAGATTACGATGAGGATGATGGTTACAACTTAAAGAGCGTATCTCTCATCAATTTTAATGACGGTAGCGCATGCCCCATTGCCATTCCGGATAAAAGCCTTGGTTCCACTCACCCCACATCCAGCAATCAACTCTACTGGCAAGACGGCAATAATTTGGTCGTATTCTCGCCAGACAACCAAAGTCAAACAGTCCATCCCATCACTTCGGCCAAATATGCCTACACCAGTGCAACCATCTCTTACGACGGCAACAGAGCAGCCGTGGAACACTATGACAATGAATCTGAGCTTAAAAAAATCGAGATCTATGACCTTAAGTCTGACAAGTTAATTCAAACATATCAATCGGATAAAGATGACTCTTATTGCTACTACTCAGACGATATGAGCCGTCTCTATTTCTTGCCATACGATACTGAGAAAGGCATTGTTTCTCTTAGAGTTTTCAATTGCGATACAGGGTCAACGGAATTGAAAACAGTTAACGTGAAGAAAGACGATAGGTCTTCGGACATCGACTATATTTTCACCAGCTCTAACTCCGACGATATTTATCTTCAGAGCGACACTACACTAATAAAAGCAGACCGCGACGGAAATATGAGCGTTCTATTTAACGATGACGACCACGCTCCTGAATGGCCTTTTTCATACCCGTCGGCAGAGCTTTATGTCCTCTATACAAAGAAAGGCTCGAACGATCTATTTGAAGAGGATGACGGCTATTACTATTTAAATGAAGAGGATGCGAATCTTAGTATTTATGATTTAAATGGCGGCGAGACCATCAGCTCGATTGCCTTTCCCTTCGGCGATGGATATCTCTGCAATATTTCGCATGATGGCAGCATCTTACTTGGAAAATACTCAGACGACGACAAGTCCTCAGCATGCCTAGTCGATGCTCAGACCGGGGCAAAGAGCGAGTTTGACACTCATTGGTGCGACGAACTTTCGTTCATGAACGGCGATCGCAAGATTTTGGCAGACTATTTAGACAATGATGACTCCTCGATACTTCATGTGAACATCTATAAGTCCAACATTCCTCATTCGGTACCCGAGGATGTGCTGTACTTTGTACAGACTCACCTGCCGTTTGTTATTGGCGGTGGCGTCGCTATCGTCATTATCATCGGCGGCGTGATTGTCGTTCTTTGCATCCGCAAGAAGCGCACGAGGACAGCAAACGGCATGGCAGCCGCAACGCCCAAGCTTCAGCGTAAGCAGCGTCGTCGTCAGAAGCGCGCCCAGCAGAACGCCGTAGCGCCAACAGCACCGGCTATGCAAGTAGCTCCGGCCGAGCCCGCCCGCTTCTGCCGTCACTGCGGAACCCCGCTCGTACCCGAAGCCCAGTTCTGCCCAACATGCGGACAAAAGGTAGACTAACGAACAAAACCCAATAGACCTCAACCACCAAGGCCCCGTTCCGGCACATCCCAGAACGGGGCCTTCTTTTGGCGCAAGGGTAGCTAATTTGGGACGGGGCTATTTTGACTACTTTTTCATGCAAAGTAGTCAAAATAGCCCCGTCCCAAATTAGCTACCCAACGTTCATGCCGACGTTTCGGCAACGCAAATAAAGGGGCGCTGACCGGGATAGTCAGCGCCCTTTTGTTAGATGGGTTAGCCTCCGAGGTAAGCCTTACGCACGTTGTCGTCGTGCAGGAGCTCTTGGCCGGTGCCGGTCATGGTGATCTTACCGGTCTCGAGCACGTAGCCGCGCGTGGCGATCGAGAGCGCCATCTGCGCGTTCTGCTCGACCAAAAGCACCGTGGTGCCGGCCTTGTGCAGGTCCTCGACAATCTGGAAGATCTGCTCAATCAGAATCGGCGCCAGGCCCATAGAGGGCTCGTCGAGCATGAGCAGCTTGGGGTTGCTCATAAGGGCGCGGCCCATAACGAGCATCTGCTGCTCGCCGCCCGAAAGGGTGCCGGCGACCTGGCGACGGCGCTCCTTAAGGCGCGGGAACTGCTCGTAGACGCGCTCAAGGCCCGGAGCAACCGTGGACTTGGGCTGCGTGTAGGCGCCCATCTCCAGGTTCTCCTCGACCGTCATCTGCAAAAAGGCGCGACGCCCCTCGGGGACCTGGGCCAGGCCCTTGCCCACCAGCTTGTCGGCAGGCGTATGGGTAATGTCCTCGCCCATAAACTTGATGGAGCCAGTCTTTGAGCGCAGCAGGCCCGAGACAGTCTTGAGCGTTGTGGACTTGCCGGCACCGTTCGCACCGATCAGGGCCACGATTTCGCCCTCGTTGACGTTAAAGGAGATGTCCTTGATGGCGTGGATGGCGCCGTACCAGACGTTGATGTTGTAGACGGAAAGCATCGGCTCTGCCATTTAGTTCTCCCCCTTATCCTGCTTGCCCAGATACGCCTCGACAACGGCGTCGTTGTTCTGGATCTCCTCGGCCGTACCCTTGGCGATGACCTTGCCAAAGTTGAGCACGCAGATGCCCTCGCAGATGTTCATGACGAGCGACATGTCGTGCTCGATAAGCATGATGGCAATGCCAAAGGTGTCGCGAATCTTGACGATGTTCTCCATGAGCTCGGCGGTCTCGGACGGGTTCATGCCGGCGGCAGGCTCGTCGAGCAGCAGTAGCTTGGGGTTGGTGGCAAGCGCGCGGACAATCTCCAGACGACGCTGAGCGCCGTAAGGCAGCGATCCGGCCTGCTCGTTTGCCAGATGCTCCATATCAAAGATGGACAGTAGTTCCATGGCGCGCTCGTGGGCGGCCTTCTCGTGCTTCCAGTACGTCGGCAGGCGCAGCACGCCCTCAAAACCGGAGTAGCGCTCCTGGTTGTGCAGGCCGACCTTTACGTTATCCTCCACCGTCATGGTGTTGAACAGGCGAATGTTCTGGAAGGTACGGGCAATACCCATGCGGTTGACCTGATAGACCGACTTGCCCGAGGTGTCCTCACCGTCGAGCAGGATGGTGCCGTGCGTGGGCTGGTACACCTTGGTGAGCAGGTTGAAGACCGTGGTCTTACCGGCACCGTTGGGGCCGATGAGACCTGCGATCTCGGTCTTACCGATGGTCAGGCTAAAGTCGTCTACTGCCTTAAGGCCGCCAAATTCAATGCCCAAGTGGATGCACTCGAGCGCCGGGCGCTGGCCCAGGTCGCGGTCGGGAACGATGGCGCCAGAAGGATACGGGACCATCTTGCCCTTGTTGAACTCAAACTTACTGGGCATCGGCTGCCACCTCCTTCTTGGAAGCAAAGCGGTCCTTAATGCGTGCGAAGAACGCCTTGAGCTGCGGGTTGTTGGTAAAGATCATGACCAGAATCAGCACGATAGCGTAGATGAGCATGCGGTAGTCCGAGAACTGACGGAGCAGCTCGGGAAGCACCGTGAGCAGTGCCGCAGCGATAACGGAGCCGCGCATATTGCCCAGACCGCCCAGGACCACGAACACCAGGATGAGGATGGACGTGTTGAAGTCGAACTTGGTAGCGGAAAGCTGCGAGAAGTTACCGCCGAAGAGGGCTCCGGCAGCGCCGGCGAGAGCGGCGGAAACCACGAAGGCGATCATGCGGTACTCGGTGACGGAGATGCCCACGGACTCGGCAGCGATCTTGTTATCGCGCACGGCCATGATGGCGCGACCGGTACGGCTGCGGACCAGGTTGAGCACGATTACGAGCGCTACCATGACCAGGATGGCACCGGCGAGGAAGGTCGAGTACGTCGACACGCCCGAGGCGCCCTGGGCGCCCTTGATGATGGCGGTTCCGTCCTCGAGCAGGTGCAGGTCGTCAATCGTTGAGTTACCCGTGATGTTAAAAATCACGTGCAGGCCGCGGGAGTCGACGCCCACGATAAGGCAGGTGACGATCTCTTTGATGATCTCGCCAAAGGCCAGCGTCACGATGGCCAGGTAGTCGCCGCTCAGGCGAAGAACCGGGATGCCGATCAAGAAACCCAGGATGGCCGCGGCGATGGCGCCGACCACGATGCTGATGATGAGGCGCACAGGATCGGAGGGAACGGCGCTCTCGAGGGCGACCGCGGTGACGATGCCCGTGTAGGCACCGACACTCATAAAGCCCGCGTGGCCCAACGACAGGTCGCCCGCGATGCCGACGACGAGGTTAAGCGAGATGGCCATGACGATGTAGGCCGTAATGGGAACCAGCTGACCGGCGATCATGCGCGGGATCATGTGGTTGGACTGCATAAAGAACACGATGGCGAAGGCCACGATGCACATGGCATACGTGACAAAGTCGTGACGCGTCTGCTTGTCTTTAAGGAACTTCATAACGCTCACCTACACCTTCTCGGGGACGTACTTGCCCAAGAGGCCGGCAGGCTTGACGAGCAGGACGATGATCAGAACACCAAAGACGATGGAGTTGGCAAGGCTCGTGGAAATGTAAGCCTGCGCCATTGCTTCGATGATGCCGATGAGAATGCCACCGACAAAGGCACCGGGGATGGAGCCGATGCCGCCGAAAACGGCAGCGTCGAAGGCCTTGATGCCAGGCATGGCGCCCGTGGTGGGCTGCAGGACCGGCGAGTAGGAGCACAGGAGCACACCGGCGATGGCAGCAAGGGCGGAACCGATAGCAAACGTCATCGAGATGGTGCGGTTGACGTTGATGCCCATGAGCTGAGCGGCGGCTTTGTCCTCGGACACGGCGCGCATGGCTTTGCCCATCTTGGTCTTACCTGTAAAGAACATCAGGCCGGCCATGATAACCAGGCAGGCGACGATGGTGACGAGCGATACGGCGCTCACGTTGAACTTGGCCAAGAACTCCGGCACCGGGAAGGTGACGAGCGAAGTGAAGTTCTTGGGCGTGGCGCCCCACAGAAGCTGCGCGGCGTTCTGCAGGAAGTAAGACACGCCGATGGCCGTGATCAAAACGGCCAGCGGGCCTGCTTGGCGCAGCGGCTTATAGGCCAGACCCTCAATGAGAACACCGAGAACCGTGCAGACCACGCAAGAGAGAATTACAGATGCCCAGCCCGGGAGGCCGAAATACGACGTGGCGCAGAACGAGACATAGGCACCGACCATGATGACGTCGCCGTGAGCGAAGTTCAGCATCTTGGCGATACCGTAGACCATGGTGTAGCCCAACGCGATGATGGCGTAGACGCTGCCCATGGACAGGCCGTTGACCAGATATTGGATAAAGACCGTCATGTTCCACATCCCCCTTTCGAATAGGTTTCCAGTTAATGTATGAAACAGGGACGTTACATCGTCCCTAGATACCAAGCAAGCAGGGAAGGCCAAAACCTCCCCTGCTTGGGATCAAAACCGCTCCATGTAAGGCGGTCTATTAGGCCTGTACGTACTTGCCATCGGTGATAACGTACGCCGTGGGGTCCTTCTGGACCTGGCCCTTGTCGTTCCAGGAAAGCTTGCCGGTCAGACCGTCAACGGTGATCTTGAGCATAGCCTCGGGCAGCTTCTCGGCGACCTCGGTGGGATCGGCGTCGACACCCAGACCGGCCTCCTTGAGAGCCTCGACCACCGCGTGCACGCCGTCGTAGGCGTCGGCGGCAAACTGGTCGGGGGTATCGCCGTACTTATCCTTGTAAGCGTTGACGAAGTCGGCGTTCTTCTCGTCGTCGGCGGAGAACGGGGTCATGAGCAGCAGGCCCTCGGCAAGGGAGGTGTCGAAGCCCTCCACGCCCAAGATGCCGTCCATGCCGTCGCAGCCCATCATCTTGACGTCGTAGCCCATGTCCTTAGCGTTCTTGAGCAGGACGGACGCCGGCGTGTAATAGATCGGCGCAAAGATCATGGTGGCGCCGGCCTGCTTGGCCTTGGTGAGCTGGTTGGTGAAGCTCGTGGAAGAGTCGTCCTTAAAGGTCTCCTCGTCAACGATCTCGAGCTTGGACTCAGCGGCCTGGGCCTTAAAGGCATCGGCAATGCCCGAAGAATAGGCGTCGCCGGAGTTATAGAAGAGCACGAACTTCTCGTCCGCATACTTCTCTGCCAGGAACTTGGCAGCGTTGACGCCCTGGTTGGGGTCGGTAAAGCAAACCTGGAAGACGCAATCCTTGCCCTTGGTGACGTCCTCGGAAGACGCGGACGGGGTGATCATGAACGTCTCGGGGTCCTTGCCGCACTCGGCGGCAACGGCAACCGATGCGCCCGTGGTGGTCGGGCCGACGAGGGCCTGCATACCCCAGTCCAGAAGGTTATTAAAGGCGTTGACGGCCTTCTCGCCGTCGGCCTGATCGTCCTCGGCCTTGCTGGCAAGCGGAAGCTCCTTGGTGGAGAAATCCTTGCAGCCAAGCTCGACGGCCTGAGTAACGGACTTGCCATAGGAGGCATTTGCACCGGTCAGCGGGCCGATGGTACCGATCTTAAACGAAGCGTCGCTCGAAGCGGAACCGCTATCGCCGCCGTTGGAGGAGCAGCCAGCTAGAATGGACATCGCCCCCAGACCTGCTGCGCTCGCGATAACGCTCCTGCGATTCATAACAGGGTTCAATGACTTACCGGTGAGGCTCGACATGCGGCTCTCCTCTCATTTCTCGTCGGGTTTCGGTTACCCGACAGGCCATCCTTCGCCGTGTTCGGCGTTCGCAAAATAGTAGACGCTTTAGTTAAGAAAAGTGGCGATTATTTCAACTTTTCTTTGGGTTTGTCTTTTTATCCATATTTCTGCGTATTTTTACCGCTTTATGCAGGTCTGCCACTTTATTGTGTAAAAGTAATGTTTCCATTCTGTTACAAGCGTCCTCGCCCTGAATAAAAGAGCCTCACCGGTTGCGTCTTATACACTCTTAGGCGGCGATGTACTTGCCGTCCTGAATCACATAGGCCGTAGCGGGCTTCTCGACCTGGCCCTCGTCGTTCCAGGTGAGCTCGCCGGTCAGGCCATCGATCTTAATCTTGCGCATGGCCTTGGCAAGGTCGGCGGCAATGTCGGCACCGTCGGCCGTCGTGTCGATGCCGGCCTTGTCGATAGCCTCGGCGATCGCGTGGACGCAGTCGTAGGCGTCGGCGGCAAACTGGTTAGGGGTCTCGTCGTACTCCTCCTTGTATGCCTTGACGAAGTCGGCGTTCTTCTCGTCGTCGGCGGAGAACGGCGTCATGAGCAGCACGCCCTCGGCAAGCGAGGTGTCGAAGCCCTCCACAGAGAGCAGGCCGTCCATGCCGTCGGTGCCCATGAGCGTCATGTCATAGCCCATGTCGCTCGCATTCTTGAGCAGAACGGACGCCGGCGTGTAATAAATCGGCGCAAAGATGAGCGTGGCGCCGGCCTCCTTGGCCTTGGTCAGCTGGTTGGTAAAGCTCGTGGAAGAGTCGTCCTTAAAGGTCTCGGTGTCGACGATATCGAGCTTGGACTCCTTGGCCTGTTCGGCAAAGGCATCGGCTACGCCCGAGCTGTACGTATCGCCGGAGTTATAGAACAGGGCGATCTTGGCGTCTGCGTACTTCTCGGCCAAGAACTTCGCGGCGCTCGTGCCCATGGTGGGGTCGGTGAAGCAGACCTGGAAGACCGTAGTCTTATCCTTGGTGACGTCGAGCGACGAGGCGGAAGGCGTGACCATGAGCATGTCGTCGGCAATCTCGCCCGAGACGGCAACGGCGGCACCGGTGGTGACGGGGCCGACGAGCGCCTGCATGCCCCAGTCGCACAGGGTATTGAAGGCGTTGATGGCCTTCTCGCCGTCGGCGACGTCGTCCTCGGACTTAAGCGAGAGCTTGAGGTCCTTGGTCGAGAAATCCTTGACGGCGAGCTTGGCACCCTTCTCGACCGAGACGCCATAGGTGGCCGCGGCACCGGTCAGAGGTCCGATGACACCGATCTTGAATGCGCCGTCTTCATCGGCGGAGCCGCCATCCGAGCCACCCGACGAACAACCGGCAAGCGCGACGGTGCTACCGAGCGCGGCGGCGCCGACGAGGAAGTTCCTACGGCTGAGCGTGCTGTTGATGTTGAACATGGTGTCCCCCTTTTCGCTGGCCGCGGTGCGGCCGTCTTGCGGTACAGGGCAAACCTTATGGTTCAAACGTTGACAGTTTGTTACGGAACTTCGTTTGTAGCGAGCGTGTTTCCAATGTTTCCGCAGCGTTTCGGGGGTAGCGTTTTGTGCGGCTCCTGTTGCCTGGCAAGCATGCGCCCTCGGTTCACGCTAGAATGCACTCAACCTTAACTGGTCAATCATCCATACAGATGCACGAAGGAGCTATCTATGAGCGAACCCCTGCGCACCGTGAACGTCGGCCTGATCGGTCTGGGAACCGTCGGCGGCGGCGTGGCTCGTCTGATCAAGAGCCACCACGATGAGTACCTGGCCGCCTACGGCATCGACCTTAAGCTGACCCGCGCCTGCGCGCTTGCCTGGGAGCAGGCCGAAGCCGCCGGTATTGAGCGCGAGGCCTTTACGAGCGACTGGCACGACGTCGTCACCGACCCCGCCGTCGACATCGTCGTCGAGCTGATCGGCGGCGAGCACCCCGCGACCGAGATCTTCACCACGGCCTTTGAGAACGGCAAGCATGTCGTCTCCGCCAACAAGGCACTGCTCGGCCGCCACGTCGAGACGCTCGCCGAGAAGGCGCGCGAGTGCGGCGTGCAGATCAAGTGCGAGGCCAGCTGCGGCGGCGGTATCCCCATCGTCAGCACGCTCGAGCACGACCTGGTGGGCAACAAGATCCTGACCATCGCCGGCATCCTCAACGGCACCACCAACTACATCCTGTCGCGCATGGACGCCGAGGGCGCCGATTACGCTGACGTACTCGCCGACGCCCAGGCCAAGGGCTACGCCGAGGCTGATCCGTCCGCCGACGTCGACGGCTTCGATGCCGCCAGCAAAACGGCCATCCTCGCCTCCATCGGCTTTGGCACCCGCGTTACCACCGACGACGTCTACCAGCAGGGTATCCGTACCATCGGCGCCGAGGACATCGCCCAGGCCCGCGAGCTCGGCTACACCATTAAGCTGCTGGGCATCGCCCGCAACACCGATGCCGGTGTCGACGTCCGCGTGCACCCCACGCTGATCCCCGCCGACCACATGCTCGCCAAGGTCAACGGCGCCATGAACGCCGTCTACGTGGTGGGCGACGCTGTGGGCGAGACCATGTTCTACGGTGCCGGCGCAGGCTCCTTCCCCACCGCGAGCGCCGTCGTGGGCGATATCCTGTCGCTGTCCGAGCAGATCAGCCGCGGCGTGGCACCGCTGCCCGAAATCGAGCCCTACGGCCACAACCTTGCCTTTAAGCCCATGGACGAGCTCCAGACCAAGTACTATGTGCGCCTGAAGGTTGCCGACCGCGTGGGCGCCCTGTCCGAGACGGTCGATATCTTCGCCAAGCACAACATCTCGATCTCGCTCATCAATCAGGTCGAGGATGGCAAGTCGGGCGTCACCGACACCTGCTCGGTCATCTTCCTGACGCACCGCGCGCTCGAGAAGGACGTCCAGGCTGCCGCCGCCGAGCTTGCAGGCGTCGACTGCGTGGCCGAGGTCGCCAACGTCCTGCGCATTGAGGACGTCGAGGCCTGGACCGAAGGCGTTATGGCCAACTAATCCGGTCTTCGGTATACGGCATATATGTTGAGGGGCTCCCGTCCGGTCTTGGACGGGAGCCCTTTTGTTTGCTCTCGGGGCGCATCGGCGTGGCTTACGTTTGAACAACTCAACCGCTCATTGACAACCGGGGGTACCGTTCACCGATAAGAGAACACGCTCGTTTTTGGCCGCCACTATGCTGTGCTGCGTATGTTCACACCCCCGAAGAATGGAGGCACCATGTTGCTCGAGGGTAAGAAAGCAATCATCACCGGAGGCACGCGCGGTATCGGCTACGCCATCGCCTGCCGTTTTATTGAGGAAGGCGCTGCCGTCACCGTCTTTGGCTCGCGTCAGGAGACTGCCGACGCCGCCGTTGAGAAACTCGCTGCCGCCTACCCCGAGGCCAAGGTCTGGGGCCGCTCCTGCGACCTCACCTCGCTCGAAGCCGTGACCGAGGCCTTTACCCAGGCCGCAGCCGACATGGGCGGCCTTGACACGGTCGTCAACAACGCCGGCATCTCCCAGCGCTCGCCCCTTTTGCAGTACACGGCCGAAGAGTTTGCCAACGTTATGAACCTCAACGTGACCGCTGTCTTCAACGGCCACCAGGCAGCTGCCAAGATCATGACCGAGGCCGGCCACGGCGGCACCATCACCACCACCAGCTCGATGGTCGCCAAGTATGGCCAGCCCTCTGGCGTCGGCTACCCCACGTCCAAGTTCGCCGTCAACGGCATGGTCCAGTCGCTCTCGCGCGAGCTCGCCCCCATGGGCATTCGCGTCAACGCCGTCGCCCCCGGCGTGACCAAGACCGACATGGTGGCCAACCTGCCCGAAGAGGTCATCAAGCCCATCATCGCCACCATCCCGCTCGGCCGCATGGGCGAACCCGAGGATGTGGCCAACGCCTTCGTCTTCCTGGCAAGCGACATGTCCTCCTATGTCACGGGAGCCGTACTCCCCGTCGACGGAGCCGCCCGCTCCTAAGGATTACAGGCTTCGGCCTCAACCTTCAACAGAGTCTTGCGCAAAAGGCGCGCTGCCTGCATCAACCGCAGGCAGCGCGCCTTCTTCTGTTTGGACGGAAACCGTATCCCAGTATTCCTTGCTACTTGCCGTCGTCGTCCTCTGCTTCTTCTCTTGCGTAGAGCTCCAGCATGCGACGGCGGTATTCGTGCACGGCGAGCTTGGCGCGCTCAAGGCGACGGCGCTCGCGCGGGGTGAGCTTGGACGGGTCGATCTCGTCGCCATAGGTCTTCTCGGCCAGCAAATGGGCAGCGTCAACAATACGGGCATCGATGCGCTCGCTCGCCGCTTCGGCCGAGAGGCGGTCGGCAATGGAATCAATCGTAGGCATGCCGTCGAGCGTGCGACCATGGCCATGCGAGGTCAGCAGCTCGTGCTCGCGTGCGAGCAGGCTCGCCAGGTCGTGATGGGCGCGCAGAATATCGAGCGCATCGGAAGGATGCTCGGCAACTTCTGCCACGGCGGCAACCGGCGCGGCGTCGACTACGCGGTAGAAGACCTGGGCGAGCAGCGGCATCAGAAACACCGTGATGGCACCGGCGGCAACCATAATCGAGGCAATGTCTTGCGAAAGCGCTCCGGCGTTGACGGCCACGCTCGTCACGGCAACGATGATCGGAAGCGCCGTGGTGCAGTACAGGGCCACGGTAATGCGGCCATACGCCGAGACATCGCGCGTCTCGGGACAGATGCTCATAGAGACAAGAATAGGCACGGCGCGGATGATGAGCAGCGCCACGATAAAGCCCACGAGCAGCCCGGGGCGCGATGCGACGGCCGTCAGGTCGATCTTTGCGCCCGACACGGTAAAGAACACGGGGATCAAAAAGCCGTAGGCCAGTCCATCGAGCTTAGTCTCGAGCGTGTGATTGCCCTCGGGGATGATATAGCGCAGGACAAAGCCAGCGGCAAAGGAACCCAGCACGATATC
>CAKUGH010000049.1 GCA_934654605.1 uncultured Collinsella sp.
ACACGCGGATGCAGGGGCGTTAAGAACAGGCTTCTCGCTCGCAGCTAGGCGCAGTCGCAAAAGTACAGGTTTTTGTATCTTTCGACGCTGCTCATTATACGAGCAAAATGCTCGCGTTTTCCCAGATTGCACAAAATGCGCCGCGAATGGGTGCATCTCCATACGCCTCTACAAAAACCTGTACCTTTTTGCACAACAAAAAAGCCGCTCTAACCAGCGGCTTTTCTTCTATAGACAACAAAAAAGGCGACCGCCCGCGAGGACGATCGCCTTTGTTAATTCTTGTGTTGTTTGTGCTAGGCGCGAGTCTTAATCTCCTGCAGCACCTTGGCCACAAACTCGTCAACGCTCATCTGCACGGTCTCGTTGGAGCGATCGCGGACGGAGATGTTGCCGGCCTCGACCTCCTTCTCGCCCAGGATGAGCATGTAGGGCACGCGGTCCATGCTGCGAGCCTCGCGGATCTTGTAGCCGATCTTCTCGTCGCGGTCGTCGCAGACCACGCGAATGCCAGCCTCCTCCAGCTTAGCGCACACCTCGTGGGCGTAGTCGCGGCTCTTCTCGGAAACCGGAAGCGCCTTGACCTGCACGGGGGCCAGCCAGGTGGGGAACTTGCCCGCAAAGTGCTCGATCAGAATGCCGATGAAGCGCTCGATGGAGCCAAAGCACACGCGATGCAGCATGATGGGGCGCTTCTTGGTGCCGTCGGCGTCCACGTACTCCAGATCAAAGTTGAGCGGCATCTGGAAGTCGAGCTGAACGGTACCGCACTGCCAGGTACGGCCGAGCGAGTCCTCCAGGTGGAAATCGATCTTGGGGCCGTAGAAGGCGCCGTCTCCCTCGTTGACCTCGTAGTCCATATGCAGCTGCTCCAGAGCGGTGCGCAGGCCCTCCTCGGCGCGAGCCCAATCCTCGTCCGAACCCATGGAGTCCTCGGGGCGGGTGGAAAGCTCAACGTGGTACTTAAAGCCAAACTTCTGGTACACGGAGTCGATCAGGTTGACCACGCCCACGATCTCGTCGGTCAGCTGGTCGGGACGCACAAACAGGTGGGCGTCGTCCTGGTTAAAGCAGCGCACGCGGAACAGGCCGTGCAGGGCGCCGCGCAGCTCGTGGCGGTGCACCAGGCCAATTTCGCCGGCGCGGATGGGCAGCTCGCGATAGGAGTGCGGCTTGGAGGCGTACACCAGCACGCCGCCCGGGCAGTTCATGGGCTTAATGCAGTACTCTTCGTCGTCGATGACGGTGGAGTACATGTTGTCCTTGTAGTGGTCCCAGTGGCCCGAGGTCTTCCACAGCTGCTTGTTCATGATGAGCGGCGTGGAGATCTCCACGTAGCCGGCCTTGTGGTGAATCTCGCGCCAGTAGTCCAGCAGCGTGTTCTTAAGGACCATACCGTTGGGCAGGAAGAACGGGAAGCCGGGGGCCTCGTCGCGCATCATAAAGAGGTCCATCTCGCGGCCGATCTTGCGGTGGTCGCGCTTCTTGGCCTCCTCCAGCATGTGCATGTGCTCGTCGAGCTCTTCCTTGGTGGCAAAGGCGACGCCGTTGATGCGGGTGAGCATCTTGTTGTCCTTGTCGCCCTTCCAGTAGGCGCCCGAGACGCCGGTGAGCTTAAAGGCCTTGAGGGCCTTGGTGTAGCAGATGTGGGGGCCGACGCACATGTCGATGTAGTCGCCCTGCTGGTAGAAGGTAATGCGGGCGTCGTCGTCCAGGTCGCCGATGTGCTCGACCTTGTACTTCTCACCGCGCTCCTCCATAAGGGCGATGGCCTCGGCACGGGGCTTCTCGTACACGGAGAACTTGAGGTTCTCCTTGACGATCTTTCTCATCTCGGCCTCGATCGCGGGGAAGTCGTCCTCGCTGATCTTGACGCCCTCGGGCAGGTCGACGTCGTAGTAGAAGCCGTTGTCGGTCGCGGGGCCGTAGGCAAAGTCGGCCTGGGGGTACAGGCGCTTGATGGCCTGCGCCATGATGTGCGCGGCGGAGTGGCGGATGACGTGCGTGACCTCGTCCTGCGGGAGCTCGGCCACCGAACCGTCATTGTAGAGTGCCTTCATGGGTATGTTTTCTCCTCTCGGATGCCTGATGCAAGTGCGTGCGATGCGTTCAGCGTTTTAACTTGCATCATTATAGGCAGGTTGCCTTGGTATACAAGCGCCCGCCGCACCTTAATGGCACGGCGGGCGATTTTCTACGCATGCTTCATCGTGTGGGGGCGGAACTGCGGGGCGCGCGTGCGGGATGCGCGGTGCCCATGGCGTGGGGCGGTTGCGCTTGGTGCGCGGTGCCCGTGGCTTGCGGCCGGCCCGGCGATGGATGCGTTACTGGATGCGAGTTCGGCAGTAGGGGCAGACCTTCCAGTGCGCATCGAGCGGACGATGGCAGCTGGGGCACACGTTGCGAACCTGGGTGTCGCACACCGGGCACACGACAAAGTCCTTCTCGATGGGCGCGCCGCACTGCGGGCAGGTGCCGTACTGGGCAAGCTGGCGCTCGCGCAGGGCCATGTCCAGCTCTTGCTCCTCGCGGTCGGCCGCGTAGGAGTGCGGGCGCAGGACCAGGTAGGCGATGAGGCCCACAAACGGGATGAGGGCGATGATGCCCCATGCCACGTAGGCGCTGGCGCCGCGGCGACGGGCGTCGATGAACACATAGACGACCGACAGCACGTACAGGGCGATGATAAAGCCCACGAAGGCATAGATGACGCCCATAAGCTGCGGCGACATAAGCTCGTTGATGTATTTGGACATTGAGGTGTACCTTTCGGAATAATTACAGTCCGCCCTAGTTTACCACGGGGTTTATTTATATGGGACCACGGCAGGGTACGGGGTCGGCGCGGACACAAACATCTCAATCTGTAACAGGTGGGAGCGGAATCCGGGTCTAGGTGTTACAGATCAAGAAAAAGGAAAACGTCCAGGCCGAAG
This sequence comes from uncultured Collinsella sp., assembly GCA_934654605.1. Classification (GTDB taxonomy): domain Bacteria; phylum Actinomycetota; class Coriobacteriia; order Coriobacteriales; family Coriobacteriaceae; genus Collinsella. The sequence goes on from CAKUGH010000049.1 coordinate 2,937, forward strand.
ATCTCAATCTGTAACAACAACTCGTCAAAAATGGGTCTACCTGTTACAGATTTAGACATTCCAAATCGACTGATAGGTTCATCTAAATCTGTAACATCTAGACCCCAATACAGTCCCTAGGTGTTACAGATCAAGACAAAGGATTCCCTCCCCGACTTCAATCTCAATCTGTAACAGTTAGGACTGTAATTCCCTTCTAGCTGTTACAGATCGAGACAAACGTCGGACCCGCTTGGCAAACGTCTCAATCTGTAACATCTAGGAACCAAATCCTCTGCTTACTGTTACAGATCGAGATAAAACTCCGACATCGAAGGCGGCAGACGAGGTTGTTGGCCCCACTGGGGTCTCCCCTCGCCTGCCGTTGGCGGGTGTTGCGGGACTGTTCGCCGCATTGCCGCCGCACTGGGGGTGTGCAGACCGTAGGATAGTCTTATTGACAGCCTGTCAACTCTTCTGGGAGGCACTGTGACAGAAACGTTTGATATCGCGATTGTGGGCGCGGGCATCACGGGATGCGCCATCGCGCGGCAGCTCGCGCGCTATGACCTGTCCATTTGCGTGGTCGAAGCGGCTAACGACATCGCCCTGGGCGCATCGAAGGCCAACGGCGGCCTGGTGCACGCCGGCTACGATCCGGCACCGGGCACCGTAAAGGCACAGGTCAACGCCCGCGGTTGCGAGCTGTATGGTACTTGGGCTCAGGAGCTGGGCTTTTTGTTTTGCCGCACCGGATCGATGGTGCTGGGGTTTAACGACGAAGACCGCGCACACCTGGAGAAGCTGCACCAGAATGGCCTGGCCAACGGCGTACCCGAGCTGTCGATTATCGGCCCCGAGCGCATCCACGAACTGGAACCGCGTGCGAGCGCCAAGGCGACGTGCGCGCTGTGGTGCCCCTCGACTGGCTTTGTCGATCCCTTTGAGGTCGCCATTGCCGCGCTGGAGAACGCCGTGGCCAACGGGGTGACGTTTATGCGGTCCGCGCCGGTGGAGGCAATTTATGTTGCCGGCTCGGATGATGGAGCCGCGCGCTTTACGCTGGTGACGCCTGCCGGCGATGTGCGCTGCCGCTATCTGATCAACGCCGCGGGCAACGGTGCCGCGGACATCTCGCATATGGCCGGCGCCGAGGAGTTCCAGATGGTCTGGCGCCAGGGCAACATCGTAGTGCTGGACAAGGAGCCGCGTGCGCTCATGCCGCTCTACCCCGTTCCGACGCCAGTGTCCAAGGGCGTTATCGTCACGGGCACCGTGCACGGCAACACCGTGATCACTGCGACAGCTGCCGTGCGTGAGCCCGGCGACACACAGACTTATGCGAGCGATGTGAACGCGCTGCTGACGGGAGCGCGCAAGCTGGTTCCCGATCTGGACACGCGCCGCGTGGTACGCGCATTTGCCGGCGGTCGCCCGGTCATTCAGGGGACCAACGACTTCTTTATTGGGCAGTCGGCCGTGGTGCCGGGGCTGTTTCAGGCGGCTGGCATTCAGTCGCCAGGCGTGGCGAGCGCACCGGCCATCGCCGAGCGCATGGAGCACGTGATGCGCGAGGCGGGCGTTGCTTTGCGCGAGCGAGCCGATTGGAATCCGATTCGCCGCGCGCCGGACGACTTTGACCGCGCGCCGCTTGCGCGCAAAGAAGAACTGATTGATTCTGACCCTGCGTGGGGGCAGATCGTCTGCCGCTGCGAGACGGTGCCCGAGGCCGAGATCGTGGCCGCGATCCGACGCCGTCCCGGCGCGGTTTCGGTCGAAGGCGTCAAGCGCCGCTGCCGTGCCGGCATGGGTCGGTGCCAGAGCGGTTTTTGCCAGAGTCGCGTGGTGGCGATTCTGACACGCGAGCTGGGCTGCGACCCCAGCGAAGTGCTGTTGGAGGACGCTGGCTCATGGCTCGTTGAGGGACCTTTGAAGGGGGTGCGCCAGGATGACGGAGTTCAAATCGAACGCAATTGATAGAGGCGCCGTTGAGGCCGTACCGACGCAGGCCTTCGACGTGATCGTTATCGGCGGCGGACCTGCCGGCATGGCGGCTGCACTTGCCGCGCACAAAGCCGGCGCGCGCGTGGCCATCGTAGAGCGCGAGCAGCATCTGGGCGGCATCCTGCGTCAGTGCATCCACCCGGGCTTTGGTCTTTCGCACTTTAAGCAGGAGCTCACCGGCCCCGAGTACGCACAGCGCTTTATCGACCAGGTCCGCGCGACCAACATTGTGCTGTTCATGGACAGCATGGTGCTTGGGATTGATTCGGACGAGTCCACGGAAGACGCCGCGGTCCACACTGTCACGCTCATGAGCCCCACCGGCATGCTGCAGCTCACCGGACGTGCGGTCGTCCTTGCCATGGGCTGCCGCGAGCGCACCCGCAGCGAGATCAAGATTCCCGGCAGCCGCCCTGCCGGCGTGTTTACGGCCGGCTTGGCGCAGCGATACATCAATATCGAAAACCTCAAACCCGGCTCGCGCGCCGTCATTTTGGGCTCGGGTGACATCGGGCTCATCATGGCGCGCCGTTGCACGCTCGAGGGGATTTCGGTCGAGGGCGTGTACGAGCTCATGCCGTACGCCAACGGCCTGCGCCGCAATGTGAAGAACTGCCTGAACGATTTTGGCATTCCGCTGCATCTGTCGACCACCGTCACGCGCGTGATCGGGCACGACCGCATGGAGGCCGTCGAGGTGAGTAAGGTCGATGAGCACCTGGCGCCCATTCCGGGGACCGAACGCGTTGTTCCGTGCGACACACTGCTGCTTTCGGTGGGCCTGATTCCCGAGAACGAGCTTTCGGTTGCCGCGGGCGTGGAGCTGGATCCCCGCACGCGCGGCGCCGTGGTGGACCAAAGTCTTCAGACGGGCGTGCCGGGCATCTTTGCCTGTGGCAACGTACTGCACGTGCACGACCTGGCTGATAACGTAACGAGTGAGTCCGAGCAAGCCGGCGCGGCTGCGGCGGCGTGGGCGCTGAGCTGTGGCGCTAGAACCGACGCGGGCGCGGCGGGCAACGCGTGCGGTGCCAGCGGCGCGGACGCGGCAGGCGCGGGTTGTAAGCTCACGGTCTCCCCTGCCGGCATTGCGGGCTACGCGCTGCCGGGACGCATTACGGCGGTGGCACTCACCAAACTCAACTTCCGCGTGCGCCGGCCGGTCGATGCCGCGCGCGTGCGAATCACGGCCAACGGCGAAGATCTGTTTGCGGGCAAGGTTCGCGCGTTTAAGCCGAGTGTCATGGAGAGCTTCCCGCTGCCTGCGAAGGTCATCCAGCGCGCACTCGACCTGGACGCGAGCGAAATTGTCCTGTCCGTCGACCCGGTTGAGGAGGCATAGCCCATGAGCACGAATGCGATTGAGACGCTGCAGTTCAACTGCACTACCTGTCCGTCCGAATGTCTCCTGACCGTAGAGGTGGAACGCGACGCCAATGCCGCCGTAGTGGAAGTGCGCCGCGTGACCGGCAACAGCTGCCCGCGCGGCGATACGTTCGCGCATCAGGAGCTCACCTGCCCCATGCGCGTGCTCACCACCACCGTGGCCGTATCCGGCGGCGACGAGAGGCTGCTGCCCGTGCGCACAGCCGAAGCCATCCCGCTGGCACTCCATGCCCAGGCGATGGACCTCATCCGCGGCCTAGTGGTCAAAGCCCCCATCCGCATGGGCGATGTAGTCCTCCCCAACCTCCTAGACACCGGTACCGACCTCATCGCCAGCATGGACATCGACCAAGCCTAAGTAGTCATTTTGGGACGGGGCTCTTTTAGCTACGCCGCCATCCACCCCGCCCCTCCTCAATTGCGGTGAAATAGTTCCTGATTTCCGCCAAAACCCCGGTATCCAGGAACTATTCCACCGCAACTATCCTTGGAATCGATATTTAGCCTGTGCCTACTTTAGTGCCATTTAAAAACTATGCCGGATTACGGGGCTGATTCGGAGACCCCCATCCATACCGGCAATTTTCGATTTTTGATAAGCCGTCTACCTGCGGTTTTAATTTCGCGATTTTTCCCATGGTCAAGTAATACAGGTCCAGCCCCGTAATCTGCCATAGTTTTGAAAGCAGCCCATTTGGGACGGGCCTCTTATGACTAATTTTTACCTATCATTCCGCATGTTTGACGCAGCTAAAATAGCCCTGTCCCAAATTGACTACCCTGGCATTGGGAATACCATGGTGGCAACCTAGCGAAAGGACGATGTATGGCACATGTCGATGACCAGCGTGCGGCGCGCGTGCTCGATGCGCTCGAGGCTCAACACCCCGGCGCGCAACTGCTCGTAAACGACCCGTGGTCGATTTATTACCTGACCGGCTTTTATGCCGATATGTTCGAGCGTTTTTGCGGCGTGCTGCTAGCGTGCGATGCCGAGCCCGTGATCTTGGTCAACGCGCTGCATCAGCTGCCGGAGTACGACAATGCCCGCGTCGCCTATCACACCGACACCGACGTCGTGACCGACGCCATCGCACGCGAAGTCGATCCGACCAAGCCGCTCGGCATCGATACCGTAATGCGCTCCGGCTTTTTGATGCCCCTTATGGATCGTCACGCCGCGAGCGAGTTCTTCCTGGGCGACTTTGCCGTCACCGCAGCACGCACCCACAAGGACGAAGCCGAGCAGGAGCTCATGCGCGTGTCCTCGGCCGCCAACGACGCCGTGATGGCCGACGCCATCAAGCTCGTTCACGAGGGCGTGACGGAGCGCGAAATAGCCGACCAGATGCTCGGCCTGTATCGCAAGCACGACTGCGAGGGCTTTAGCTTTCCGCCCATCGTGAGCTTTGGCGCCAACGCCGGAGACCCACATCACGAGCCCGACGGCACCGTACTCAAGCGCGGCGACGTGGTGCTGTTCGACATTGGCGGACGTCGCCGCAACTACTGCTCGGACATGACGCGCACGTTCTTTTGGGGCGAGCCGGACGAGGAGACGGCACGCATCTATGACATCGTGCGCCGCGCCAACGAGGCCGCCGAGGCGCTCATCGCCCCGGGCGTGCGCATGTGCGACCTGGACCGCGCCGCGCGCGACGTGATTGAGGATGCGGGCTATGGGCAGTACTTTACGCATCGCCTGGGACACTCGATCGGCTTGCAAGACCACGAACCCGGCGATGTCTCACTCGTCAACGAGCAGGTTATTGAGCCAGGCATGACGTTCTCCATCGAGCCGGGCATCTACCTCCCAGGCCGCACCGGCGTCCGCATCGAGGACCTTGCTCTGGTCACCGACTCCGGCGTCGAGGTCCTCAACGCCTACCCCCACGATCCGGCCCGCCTAGACTAGCCAATGCGGCAAAGGGACAGTCCCTTTGCCGCATCCCGCTGACGCTGCGCCACGAAAACGGCCCATCTCCTACGTTTAACCCGCATGGGTCAACCATGCGGGTCTTTTTTGAAAATCGGCAAGCCGTCTACCTGCTGTTTTAATATCTCAATTCCCGGTGTGGTCGAGGGTGACCCGGAAAACGTAGTAGATAGGCCCATTTCGTGGCGAGCAGGTCCGCATAAGGCAAAGGGTAGCTAATTTGGGACGGGGCTATTTTGACTACCCTGCAAGCGGGGTAGTCAAAATAGCCCCAAAAAGACTGCTTTACCAAGTTGCGGTGAAATAGGGACTGTAAAAGGCTTCTAGCCCATAAAACAGTCCGTATATCACCGCAACTGATGAGGGGATGGGTTAACGGAGCAAGCCGGCTACTTCGCCGGCTAGGGTTATGGTGCCGGCGGCTACGAAGGGCTCGTTGGCGGCTTCGAAGGCGGCGAGGGCCTCGGATACGCTGGGGTATACGTCCGCGAGCTTGTCGGCGTCCACCAAGGCAGCGAGTTCCTCTGCTGGCAGGGCGCGATCGGAATCGGTCTGGGTCACGACCACGCGCGGGAAGGCCGGAATCAGCACGTCAACGATTCCTGCCACATCTTTGTCGGCCAACGCAGCGCACAGCAGCGTGGGGCGATTCTCTACGCACGGATCGATCTCGTCCAGCGCGCTCACAAAGTTCTCGCAGCTCTGAGGGTTATGGCAGGCATCAATCAGCTTGAGCGGTTCGGTCCCCAACACGTCAAAACGACCCGGCGTGGGGCAACCCATAAGCGAGGCATCGAGCGCCTCGTGATCGAGCTCGCGACCCAGGTACCCCTCGCACAGCATAATCGCGCACACGGCATTCTGCGGCTGATACGCCGGCTTAACCATGCTCGAGGTATAGATCGCGCGCGGCGTGGTGCAGCTAAACTCCACCGTATCGCCCACATGCGCCGGCACCTTGGTCGTAGCATGGCTCACCACGAGCGGCACAACGCCACACTCGCGGCAACGCGCATCCATCACGCGCTGGACGCTCGGCTCATGCGTGCCTTCACCCAAAACAACCAGACGCCCAGGCTTAATGACCGCAGCCTTCTCCCCCGCAATGGCCTCGAGCGTATCGCCAAGGATGCGCGTGTGGTCGAGCCCGATGCCCGTAATGGCAACAGCAACAGGATCGGTAGCACTCGTCGCGTCCCAGCGGCCACCCATGCCAACTTCGAGCACGGCAACATCCACGCCAGCCTCGGCAAACACCACGAGCGCAGCAGCCGTAAGCAGGTCAAACGGCGTAATGGTATACGCGCGCTCCCCTGCCGCCAAGCGATGAGCATTCACGCGACGCCCCGCCTCAACGGCAGCAGAAACGCCACGGGCGAAAGCCTCGTCACTCACAACGCGCCCATCAACCTCCATGCGCTCGGGATAGCGCACAAGCTGCGGCGACGTATACAGTGCAGTCTTGAGCCCCTCGCCACGCAAGATAGCAGCCGAAAAACGCGTAGTCGAAGTCTTGCCATTGGTACCGGCAACCTGAATGCAATCAAAATACTCGTCCGGACGTCCCAGCTCATCAAGCATATCGACAACCGTCTCGAGCAACGGCCCAGCATCCCCAGAAATCCGCCCCGTATCAGCAGCCAGCCCCACAGCCTCACCAAACGAAAGCAAATCAAACGAGAACGGGACGACATAAGAGCCAGTACGCTTCGCCATAACCAAAGTCTCCAATTACAGAAAAAGAGGCCCATTAAATAGAATGAGCCCCTCGCGTTCAAAAATATCAGCCACTACCCGCTTGCAGCAGAATCAAGGCATCAGCCATGTGGCCCTATCAGGCAGACAGCGGACGCCACGTAACCGCACTAGGAGCGGCCCGACGCTTTGCTCGCCGCAAGTTCCGCACGCAAAGGACAGCACTTAATGTGCTGTCCGTCTTGCGCAGGACTGTCCGCAGCGGAGAGCAAAGCGTCGGGACGCGCCCCTCAGTGCAATTTACGAGAAGTCAGCAACCTGCGAGGTAAGCGCCGCCAGGATCTCCTTGAGCTCAGCTGCACGGTCCCTCTTCTTCTGGACCACCGCAGGCGCGGCCTTAGCCACAAAGCCCTCGTTAGCCAGCGTCTTCTCGCAGCCGGCGAGCTCCTTCTGGGCCGCGGCGATCTCCTTCTCCAGGCGCGCCTTCTCGGCCGAAAGGTCGACCTTGCCCTCGAGCACCACAAAGACCTCGACGCCGCTATCGACCACAGCAATGCTCGCGGCCGGCTTCTCAACGTCCACGCCCATGACCAGCGAGGCGGTGTTCGCCAGCGGCTCAATCGTGGAGCGCAGGCTCTCGAGCTTCTCGATATCCTCGGCACCGGCGCGCACGACAACGTCGAGCTCGGCCTTGGGGCTCAAGCGGTAACGCGAACGCGTGGCGCGGGCGGCGGACACAACGGTGCGGCACAGCTCAAACGCACGCTCAGCGGGCTCGTCGACGTACTTGGCGTAGTCGGCGGGCTCGGGCCACTTGGCGATCATAAGCGCCTCGGCGCGGTCCACGTTGCCCTCGGCGTCCAGGTCGAGCACGCTCGCCGGCATGTTGTCCCAAATCTCCTCGGTCACGAACGGCATGAGCGGGTGCATCAGGCGAATGGAGGTGTCGAGCACAAAGATCAGGTTGCGCTGAGCCTGCAGACGGCCCTCGCCCTTCAGACGGGCCTTGGTGACCTCGACGTACCAGTCGCAGACCTCATTCCAGAAGAACTGCTGCACGCCACGGGCCATATCGCCAAAGGTGTAGTTCTCAATACCCTCGGTGACCATCTTAACGGCCTTGGCCAGGCGGCTGAACATCCAGGCGTCGGCCGGTGTCTCCACGACAGGCTCGCCGGGCGTGTAGCCCTCCATGTTCATGAGCAGGAAGCGGCTGGCGTTCCAGATCTTGGTCACAAAGCTCTTGGCCTGGTCGGTACGCGGGCTGTCGATAAGCTTCTTGGTCTTCTTATCGATGTTCGCGTCGAACTTGACGTCCTGATTGTTGGTGCACAGCGTGAGCAGGTTGTAACGCATGGCGTCGGCGCCGTACATGCCAATGAGGTCCATGGGGTCAACGCCGTTGCCCTTGGACTTGGACATGCGGCTGCCGTCCTTGGCCAGGATCGTCGGGTAGATGACGACGTCCTTAAACGGCACCTCGTCCAGGAAGTACAGCGAGCTCATGACCATGCGGGCGACCCACAGCGCGATGATGTCGCGCGCGGTGACGAGCGCCGTCGTGGGATGATGGCCCTCGAGCAGCTCCGGCTTTTGCGGCCAGCCCTGCGTGGCGAAGGTCCACAGCTGCGAGCTGAACCAGGTGTCCAGCACGTTCTCGTCCTGATGGATGTGATGGCCGCCGCACTTGGGACACACGTCGGTGTCCTCGGTGAGCGCGTCCTCCCAGCCGCAGTCCTCGCAGTAGAACACGGGGATGCGGTGGCCCCACCACAGCTGACGGCTGATGCACCAGTCCTTGAGGTTCTCCATCCAAGTGGTGTAGGTCTGCGTCCAGCGCGCGGGATGGAAGGTGACCTTGCCGGAGTTGACGGCGTCGAGCGCCGGCCCCTTGAGCTTGTCGACGGCGACGAACCACTGCTCGGACAACCACGGTTCCAGGGCGGCGTCGCAACGGTAGCAGTGCATGACGGAGTGATCGTGCTCTTCGATGTGATCGAGCAGGTCATGCTCCTCGAACCACTTGATGACGGCCTCGCGGCACTCGTCGCGCGTCATGCCGGTGAACTCGCCGTAGCCCTCGACGACCACCGCGTGCTCGTCGAAGATGTTGATCTGCGGCAAGTCGTGGGCCTGACCCATGGCGTAGTCGTTGGGGTCGTGGGCCGGGGTGACCTTAACGAAGCCGGAGCCGAAGTTGGCGTCGACATGGTAGTCGGAGAAGATGGGGATCTCGCGGTTGACAATCGGCAGCATGACGGTCTTGCCCACGAAGGCGGCCTTCTCGGGGTCCTTCGGGGAGACGGCAACACCCGTATCGCCGAGCATGGTCTCGGGGCGCGTGGTGGCGACGACGATATAGTCCTGGCCGTTGACCGGCTCGGTCAGCGGGTAGCGCAGGTGCCACAGGTGGCCCTTCTCGTCCTTGTACTCGGCCTCGTCGTCCGAGATGGCGGTGGTGCAGTTGGGGCACCAGTTGACGATGCGCTTGCCGCGGTAGATCAGGCCGTCGTGGTACCAATCGCAGAAGACCTTGCGCACGGCCTGAGCGTAATCCTCGTCCATGGTGAAGCGCTCGTTATCGAAGTCGACGGAGCAGCCCATGCGCTTGATCTGCTCGACGATGATGCCGCCGTACTCGTGGGTCCAGTCCCAGCA
>CAKUGH010000050.1 GCA_934654605.1 uncultured Collinsella sp.
TTGGAGCGGACAACGGGGCTCGAACCCGCGACCCCAACCTTGGCAAGGTTGTGCTCTACCAACTGAGCCATGTCCGCTTGCGGGTTATTAATTTACGCGAGTTGCCCAAAAGACGCAAGTACTTTTTTCAAAAAAGTTATCCAGCACAAGCTCTTGGCAGGTAAACACGCTAAAACGATTTGCTAGGCACACGATTCCAACGCTCCGCTAAATAGCTTTACCATCCGAACACGCGTGCCGGCACCGTCCGTACGACGGGCAACCTCCACGTTGTCGACCAGCATGCGCATAAGCTTGATACCGCGCCCACGTTCCTCGGTCGTAATCGGCTCACTCGACCCGTCGATCGAATAACCCATCCCACGGTCAACGACCTCGATTGCCACTCGATCGCCATAGGCCTGAACCGTCAGGATGCACCCGATGCCGCCCGCATGGTCATACGCATTGCCCAGCGCCTCCCCCGATGCCAATGCGACGTCGTAGCGCTCGTCGCGGCGTAACGGAAGCGATTCGAGCAGCTCGGCAATGCGATGACGATAGTATGGAAGGTTCTCGATACCCTGACGCACCTCGACGCTCTTACTCCAACGTGGCAACTCCCCCACCGGAATGGCGGGAATCGACTCCCGCGCCGGGCCCGCAACATGAAGAATATCGACGAGACGTGCGATCTCCAAAAAGCGAACGACCTCATCGGACGCATTGACGAGCGAAAGCAGACCCTCGCGCCTCATGAGTTCACGAGCGCGCGTAAGCAAGAACGCCAAACCTGTCGAGTCGATAAAGCCGACGGCTTGGCAATTGATGACAACGCGGCGCACGCCGCGGTCGATCAAAGCATCTAACCGTCGGCGCAGCGCGGGCACCGAGGCGATGTCGATATCGCTCGGTGGCGTCAAAACCGCTATGTCATTCCACTCATTCATACGACCATGGTTCCCCAAAAGAGCCTACTCGATGCATGCATTTCCCCAACCGTACGGATTAGGCCTGGCCAACGTCACTTACGACCGGCCACGCAAAAACTCAAGGGACACCAGTGCGATATCGTCGTCCAGCGCCGACTCGGTAAAGCGATCAAGTTCTCCTAAGACCTTGCCGCAGAGACCCGAAACGCCCTCATCCGAAACCGATAGCAAAAGATCGCGTAGACGTTGTTCGCCAAAGAACGCCCCCGTGCGGTCGCGTGCCTCAATCGTTCCATCGGTGTACATAAAGAGTATGTCACCAGGAGCGAAGGTAAAGGCACCCGTCTCGTACACCATGCTTTCAAACGCGCCGATCACGCCCGACTGGCATCCAAGGAGCTCGACCTCTCCCCCACGAGCCTCGTCGCCGCCAAGCGGCACCGACTCGGGCCTGATAACCATAGTGGGAGGATGACCCGCCGAACAATAGGTCGCGCGCCCCGCCTTAAGATCGATTTTGGCGATAAAGGCCGTCACGAACGTCTCGACCCTCGAGAAACCCATGAGCATGCTGTTGAGGGAGCGCGCCATGCGAGCAGGGCCCGCACCTTCCCAGGCATAGGCCGTCAAGGCCGTCTTGACAAGTGCGGACATGGATGCCGCCTCGATACCCTTGCCGGACACATCGCCCAGAATCATGACAGCGCAGTCGTCGGGAAGGCGAATGAGCGTATAGAAGTCGCCGCCGACCAACGCGGAGTTCGTGGCCGACAGATACACCGAGTCGGTCGCGATGCCCGGAACATCGCCGAGCGAATTCCTCATACCGACCTGAAGCGTCTGAGCGATATGGCGCTCTTCACGCTTTTGTGACTCGCCCTCATAGATCAACTCAAAATCGTGGGCCAAGTGCACCAGATAGTCGTATTCAAGGTCGTCAATCGGCTCTTGGCTGCCGTCGCGAAGCAACAAGGCGCGCGTCGTCGGCCCCTTGGCAACATCGGCCGGAACGATCGCGTCGTTGTTACGCCTGCTGTCAGCATCCGAGCGATAATGCCCCGCCTCGATGCCAGAGTCTACATAGAGGCCTTGGCACGGCAGGCCGTGAGCCCTCAACCATCCGCCCATGGGCATAGACTCATCAACGCGCGTCAAGCGAACATGCTTCAAGTCATCGGCGCTCGCACCGCCCAGAACCGACACCTCAAAGCCATCCGATGCCGCACCCAAACGAGCAGCAGGTGCCGTAGTCGAAAAGAAGAGCGACTCCGGGTCCCCCGGCAACGCCACACGACTACCCCCCTCAAAATCGATGACATAGGCTTCGAGGCCCGCATCGTACTCCACCGGGCAGAAATGGCAATTGAGCACAGCGCAGATTTCGGACGATACGGCGCGGGAAGCCGCGACCGGATCATCGAGATAGGTAAAGAGCTCGTCGCGCAGCACATTGAGCGAGCGGCCAAGCTCTGAGGTACGGCGCGATCGTAAGCTTGACGCCATGCCGACCAATTGAATAGACAGGTAATCACAGATGACTTCGAGCACGTTAACGTCATAGGCAAGCGGCGCCTGGGGGCGTTTCCAACCGACTTCCAGCACACCGAGAACCTGCGTGCCGTAAAACACGGGAAGACAGATTTCGCTGCGGTATGGAGGCATATCCTGCACGCGCAGCAGGTGCTTGGAACGATTATCCAGATCCATGAACATGCCCGAAGCGACTCGATCGCCCTCAAGGTCTTGCTGGATCGACAGACGGCAAGCGCGCGACTCACGAAGCACATACGTCGGAATGCCCGCGCCGTACGGCATGAACTCGGGCAGATAGCTGTCCTCTAGCTCCTTGGAAACGCCGCGGAGCTTAAAGCCGCCACTCTCGGAAAAATAGATAGCCGCACCGGAGGCATCAAGCGTTCCGACGAGCTGATTCAAAACGGTATCGAGCAGGCTGGGGAGCTCATCGGAACCCACGGTACTCATAATGACCGAAAGCGTGCCCGAAAGGCGCTTATTCGCCACTCTAAGCTCCGACAGCGCACGTTTAAGTTGACGGTCGTGGGAATATTGTTCTTCGATGCTGTGAAGTGCCACCAGGACACGCGGCGCACGGCGCCCAAAGATGCGCGGAGGCGTGACAGATCCCGCACGAACCAAGACGGGAATAAAGGACCCGTCGCTCAGCTTGAGCATCAGCTCGCTCTCGGAGCCATCGGTCTCAAACGGCAGACGATGTTCGGTCGCGCGCTCAAAGGCAGACGAGTACAGCACATCCTTAACGTCACCATTGATGACATCGACGCGCTCCTCGCACATCAGGTCGAGCAGGCGACTATTCACATGCAAAATAGTTCCGTCGAGTTCGCAGATGATGACAGCATCGCTCGTGATCTCGACCAGCTGGGCAACATCTGCCCACTCGTTGCGCTCAAGCGTTTCCATCGTGGACCTCACCGTCTATCGGTAACAAAAAAGCCTCCGAAGAGGCTTCTCAAATGCGATGGTGTCGGAGGCGGGACTTGAACCCGCATGACCAAAAAGCGGTCACTAGCACCTCAAGCTAGCGCGTCTGCCAATTCCGCCACTCCGACATGCTATGTTGTTGATTCGCGGTTCGTTTTGTTGGACCCGCGCGTTCAACGAGGAAGATAATAACCTATGATTCGAGAACTGTGCAAGCACTTTTTTGAAAAAAGTTTTCGAATTTGTGAATGCGCTGGTAGATGTATATGTCCGGCCCCGAATCGGTGTTGCCTCCCGGCGCGTCCTCGGGCATGAGCGATATTTTGCTACGCACTTCGTGCTGCAAAATATCGCTCCCCCTGCGGAATGCGCCGGGGGGCAACACCGATTCGGGGCCTGCAAATACGTACTCCGGGCACAGTTCTCAAACATGTTCTGGGGGCTGATATAAAGTTTGTGGCTCGGCTTTGCCGAGCCCTTATATAAGGAGGCCGGAGCTTAAGCTCCGGCCTCACTCAATTTGTTATTAGATTAAGTGAGCGATCAGGGAATCGCTCTCCCCCTGCCGAGTTACCGCAGGGCCCGCCCTGGAGTTAGTTTTCAGAACACTCCGCAGGACGCAAGAGACCCCCGCCGCACGAAGTGCGCAGCGGGGGTCTCTTGCATGTCCGAGGACGTTCTGAAAACTAACTCCAGGGCGGGCCCGAACAAGAACAACCGACTACAGGTCGATGTGCGATTCCTTGATCGGGAACGGCTCGGCGAAGTGGCAGGCGCAGCAGTGGCCCGGGGCGACTTCCTTAAACTCAGGAAGCTTCTCGGAACAGATGCCCTGCGCGATCGGGCAGCGCGTGTGGAAACGGCAACCGGTCGGCGGATCCAGCGGCGACGGCGGATCGCCGGCGAGGATGATGCGCTTACGAGTCTTCTGGATATCCGGATCGGGCACCGGCACAGCAGACAGCAGCGACTGCGTGTACGGATGGTGCGGCTCGCTGTAGAGCGTCTTCCAGTCCGAAACCTCAACCATCTTGCCCAGGTACATAACGGCAACACGGTCGGAGATGTGCTGCACGACAGAGAGGTCGTGGGCGATGAAGAGGTAAGCCGTGCCAAACTTGTCCTGGAGCTCCTTCAGCAGGTTCAGAACCTGCGCCTGAATGGAAACGTCCAAAGCTGAGACCGGCTCGTCGCAGATGATCAGCTTGGGCTTCAGAGCGAACGCGCGGGCAATGCCGACACGCTGACGCTGACCGCCCGAGAACTCGTGCGGATAGCGGTTGATGTGCTCGGGGTTCAGACCGACGACGTCCAGCAACTCGCGGACGCGCTCGATGCGCTCCTCCTTGGTACCCACGCCGTGAATGGTCATGGGCTCGGAGACGATCTCACCAATCGTCATACGAGGATTCAGCGAAGCATAGGGATCCTGGAAAATGAACTGCATCTCGCGGCGCATGTCCTTGATCTCATGCTTGCTCATCTCGGAGACATCTTTGCCCTGGAAGAAGACCTTGCCAGCCGTCGGCTTGGTGAGGCGCATGATGGTGCGGCCCGTCGTGGACTTACCGCAACCGGACTCGCCGACCAGACCGAAGGTCTCGCCCGGATAGATCTCAAACGAGATGTCGTTCACAGCAGAGACGACACGCTTGGAGAAGCGCTTGGCGAACATGCCGGACTCAGCGGGAAACTCCTTGGAAAGGTGCTCGACCTTCAGCAGCGGAGTACGCTCGTTGGTATCTGCCATTACGCCTCGCCTCCCTTCTTGGAAACCTTGCGCGTGCGCGACGTCTCGGGTGCGTTCTTGAGGAACTCGGGGTCACCGGAGTAGTGGCACGCAGAATAGTGACCAGACTCGGTGACAACGCGCTCGGGGCGCTGCTTGCGGCACTTGTCCGTGGCATACGGGCAACGGGGCGAGAATACGCAGCCCTCGGGCAGGTTCATGAGCGAAGGCGGGTTGCCGTGAATCGGCGTAAGCGGCTTCTTCTCATCGATAGCCTGCTCCGGGATGGAGCGGATAAGACCCCAGGTGTAGGGATGACGGCTCTCGTAGAAGATCTCTTCGGCCGTGCCGAACTCAACAGGGCGACCGGCGTACATAACCATGATCTTGTCGGCCATGTCGGCGACAACGCCCAGGTCGTGGGTAATCATGATGATGGCGTTACCGTTCTTCTCCTGCATCTCCTGCATGAGCTCAATAATCTGAGCCTGAATGGTAACGTCCAGAGCGGTCGTGGGCTCGTCGGCAATCAGGATGTCGGGATCGCAGGCAAGAGCCATAGCAATCATGACGCGCTGACGCATACCACCGGAGAACTGGTGCGGATACTCATTGACGCGCTTCTCGGGTTCGGGGATACCCACGAGGTCCAGAAGCTCGGTGGCGCGCTTGAGCGCTTCCTGCTTGGAGTAACCACGGTGCAGACGAAGGCCCTCGCCCACCTGCTTGCCAATCTTATAGACCGGGTTGAGGGAGGTCATAGGATCCTGGAAGATCATCGCGATATCGTTACCGCGAATGTGCTGCATCTCTTCCTCGGACATCTCAAGGATGGAACGACCGCGATAGCGAACGTCGCCGCCCTCGATCTTTCCCGGAGGCATCGAGATAAGGCCCATGATGGTCATGGCGGTCACGGACTTACCGGAGCCGGACTCACCGACGACACCCAGGGTCTCGCCACGATCGAGCGTGTAGGACACACCGTCGACAGCGCGAACGACGCCATCCTCGGTATGGAAATACATCTTAAGGTCATCGACCTCGAGCAGATGCTGGCCCTCGGGAACCGGCTGGTCCTTCAGGTCCACATAGTTCTTGTTCTTCTTCATCCTTATGCGTCCTTCATCTTGACGTCGAGGGCGTCGCGCAGACCGTCACCCAGCAGGGTGAAGGCGAGCACCGTCGTAAGAATTGCCAGACCGGGCATGATCATCATCCAGGGGGCGGTCATCAGATACTGCTGACCGTCCTGAATCATCGAACCCCAAGAAGGCGTAGGCGGAATAACGCCCATACCAAGGTAGGACAGAGCGGACTCGGTCAGAATAGCGCCACCGATGTTCATGGTTGCGTAAACCACGATAGAGGCAACAGAGTTCGGGAAGATGTGACGCATAACGATGCGGGCGTCGGATGCGCCCATAGCACGAGCTGCGTCAACGTAGTCGTTCTCCTTGACCGTTAGGATTGCCGAGCGGAAGACGCGGGCAATCGAAGGCCAGCCAAGAATGCCGATGGCGATAAAGACGTTCTGGAGGCCACGGCCGATAACGGCGATCATGGCGACAACGAACAGCACGTACGGGAACGCCAGGAAGATATCGGCGCAACGCATGATGATCGTATCCCAGATGCCGCCGTAGAAACCGGCGAGGGCACCCATGACCAGACCGATGACCGTCGAGATGGCGGTTGCCATAATACCGACGGAAAGCGAGACGCGGGCACCGTAGATAACACGGACCAGAATGTCTCGACCGAGGGCATCGGTGCCAAACGGATGCTCGGCACACGGAGCCAAAAGCGCCGTCTCGGCCATGGTGGTCGAGTCGGATGCCGTCGGAGAACCGAGCCAAGGCTGAGCCCAAAGGTCGGCAGTCAACGCAATAAGAACAACGATGACGATCCAGCAGACGCCGATGACGGCGAGCTTGTTCTTACGAAGACGCTTAAAAGCGTCGCCCCACAGCGTGCGGGACTTGGCGGGAGCAGATGCGGCCTTGGTGGCGGTAGCCTGCTCCTGAGACTGAGAATCAGTTTCCTGCATAAGACGTACCTCCCTTAGGCCTTATCCGACGGACCGCCAAGGCGGATGCGCGGGTCGAGGAATGCATAGCTGATGTCGACGAGCAGGTTGATAACCATAACGACGACAACGACGAGCGTAACGCCGCCCATAACGACAGGCCAGTCACGCATGCTGATAGCACGGTAGATCTCATAGCCAATGCCGGGCCAGTTAAAGACTGTCTCGGTCAGGATGGCACCCGAGAGCATAGCGCCAAAGTCGACACCAATATAGGTAACGACGGGGATGAGTGCATTCTTAAGCGCATGCTTGATGATGATCGCGCGATTGGAGAGACCCTTGGCCTTTGCCGTACGGATGTAATCCTGGTTCATGACGTCGAGCAGCTGCGAGCGCATGATGCGGGCAGCATAAGCGGTCGAAACCGAAGCCAGCGTGATGGTCGGAAGCACATAGTGCATCCAGTCCTGATACTGAGAGCTGGCGCCGCCGGCACCCGAGATCGGCATGGAGAATGCGCCGCCGGTGAGGTCCTTGAGGACGACACCAAAGAACAGCTGCAGCAGCATACCGAGCCAGAAAGCAGGAACGGCAACGAGGATCGACGTGGTAAGCGTTACCAAAATATCCCAGAAGGAGTAACGTTTAACCGCCGATATGATACCCGCACCGATACCCATGATTGCCTCGAGCACGATGGCACACGCGGCAAGTTTGACCGTGTACGGATACTTCTGGGCAAAGATTTCCGTAACCGGCAGCTTGCGCTGGTACGAATTACCCAGATCGCCATGAAGCAGACCGTTCATGTAATACAAGTAACGGTCCACGAGCGACGTCTGAACGGGATCGCCGTTCTCGTCAAGGATTGCGTTGCCATCCTCGTCCGTCTGGACCAGGTGGTAGCGAACGCGAAGCTGAAGCTCCACCTCGGGGGCTAGAGCCTTGTCTCCACCGATCAACTTGATCGGATCTCCCGGCACAATATTCTGGAGGGCGAACAGAATCAGCGTAACGCCCAAAAATACCGGGATGAACTGAAGCACACGTTTAACGATGTACTTACCCATACCACTCCCCTATCTAGGGATTAACCTAAATGGGATGCCGATCGCCAGACCGGCATCCCAAAATTACCACAAGCCAGTTTACCCCAGGTTAGGGAGAACTGTATGTTTCCCATGAGGTCTACGTAAATGCTTGACCCTCACGGAAGCTGCAAAACTCTTAGGCGAGCTCAGCGGTACCCAGATCGGCGTGCTTCTGCGGATCAACGTAGAGGTACTTGACGCGGTCGGAGCCAGCGATGGTGTGCGTGTAGAACATCACCGGGATGACCGGGCAGTCGGCGGCGACCATAGCGTCGGCCTCCTGCATCTTGGCGATACGCTCGTCGTCATCGACGATGGCGCGGGCCTCGTCGACCTTGGCATCAAAGTCGGGATTGCTGTAACCGGAGCGGTTGTCGCCACCGAGGGAGTCGGAGTGGAACAGCGGGTACAGGAAGTTGTCCATGATCGGGTAGTCGGCGATCCAACCCAGACGACCAAACTGATAGTTGAAGTTCTGATACTGCTCGAGCAGGGCAGACCACTCGGGGGTATCGGAGGTAGCGGTAACGCCCACCTTGGCGAGGTCGCCGATGATGGACTCCATGATCTCCTTGTGACCGCCGTCCTGGTTGTAGGACAGGGTCACGTTGATGCCACGGTCGCCGTTAGCGCCAGCGGGAGCAACCTTGTCGAGGTACTCGTTGGCCTTATCAACGTTGTACTCGCAGAACTCCCATGCGCCCTCCTTGTAGCCGGCGATTCCCGGAGGAACGATGCCGTCGGCGGGGGTACGGGTGCCCTTGAAGATGGTCTTGCAGATGGCCTCGCGGTTGATGGCCAGGGAGATACCCTTACGCAGGTCGGCGTTGTTGAACGGCTCGGCCGTGGTGTTGCAGGTCAGATAGTAGGTGGAAGGCTCGGCGCCGAGCAGCATGTGCTCGCCGTCGCCCATGGTGTAGCCGTCCTTGGACTCGCCACGATCCTTCTTGGCGGCATCGATCTGAGCGACGGGAACGTCGCAGATGTCGAGGTTGCCGGCCTGGAACTCCTTGTAAGCGGTCTCAACGTCCTTGATGACCTGGAAGTGGATGGCGTCGATCTTGGCCTTGTCGCCATAGTAGTCGTCGAACTTCTTGAGGTTGATCTCCTGACCATCCTCCCACTTGCCGTCCATCATGAACGGGCCGTTGCCGACCGGGGCAAGGTAGTAGCTCTTGACGTCGGACTCGGCGCACTCGGGGACCGGGGCCAGAGCCGGGTGAGAAGCGACAAAGGGGAAATCGGCATAAGCGGTAGACAGCTTAACGACGAGAGTCTCGTCGTCGGGGCAGGTGACGCCCGTCAGCTCATCAGCGTTGCCGGCAACCAGGTCATCGTAGCCCTCAACCATGGAGAGGTGATAGGAAACCTCGGAAGGACCGTACTCGGTAGCGATGGCCGACTTGGTGTTGACCAGGCGCTCCCAACCGAGCTTGAAGGACTTGGAGGTAACGTCGTCGCCGTTGTGGAACTTGGCCTTCTTGATCTTGAAGGTGAACTCGGTGGCGTCGTCGTTGGCCTCGAAGGACTCGCAAGCCAGCGGAACGATCTCGCCCTTCTCGTTGTCATACTCGGTCAGAGCATCAAACAGCTGGTAGTTGACCTGAGTGCCCTGATCCTCCTGGACGTTGTAGGGGTCAATGCAGACCGGGTTGTTGATGTAGAAGTTCAGCGTCGAACCGGACTCAGAACCGGAAGCGTCGCCACCCTTCTTGCCGCACGCGGCAAGAAAAGCCATGGAGCTCGCAGCGAGGGTGCCGCCAACAAAGGCGCGACGACCCATAACGGGCTGGTGGAACATAGAATCAGCCATGCCATCCTCCTTATGAGATAGGACAAAAATAGGTAGACCGGACTTATGTCGAGACACCCGATCTAAACCATCAAAACGCGGCCCATTGCAATGGCTGGTTATGCACAACAGGCCCACGTTTTGCAATACAGTAGCGCATTTTATGCACGAATGAACCTTCTTTCCGGTTAACGGTCGAGAAATTCTTTAGTTGGGCGCAGTATGTGGTATTACGCTGCGTTCTGTTACAGAACTGTTAACAAAAAGGCCCCGCATTGCGGAGCCTCTAATAAGTGACTTGTGGTGACGGCTTAGTAACCGACGATGCCCTGCGGGAAGAAGAACATGCACAGGACGACGCACACGGCGAAGACGACGGCCATGATCACCGTCAGGCGATCGAGGTTCTGCTCCATGACGCCCGTGGCAGAGCTGGAATTATACAGGGAGCTGGCGATCATATCCGAAACGCCGGTACCCTTACCGGAGTGCATCAGAACGAGAATCGTCAGTGCCACGGCAGAGACAGCCCAAACAACAAACAGAAGAATCTGGAACGGACCCATAGATAAGCTCCTTAATAGAACATTTCAAACTCCAGTACTGTACCACAACCCCCAGCACTCCCCCACCTGCCATTTAGGGACGGGGTAGAAATGGCAGAAATACCAAAAAAGGGGGTTGCCCGAATGTGGGCAACCCCCTTACAAGAAAACGCTTAGAGTTTTCTGTTAGGCCTCGGTGGCGAGCACGCGGCCCGTCATCTCGGCGGAAGGCTCCAGACCAGCCATGGTGAGCATGGTCGGGGCGATATCGGAGAGACGGCCGTCCTCGATACCAGCGAGCTGAGCCTTCTCATCAACGATGATGAACGGCACGCGGTTGGTGGTGTGAGCCGTAAACGGATGCTTGGAACCGTCGGAAGCAACGTCAAACATATGGTCGGCGTTGCCGTGGTCGGCGGTAATCAGCGCAAAGCCGCCCTTGGCGAGAATCGCCGGGACAACCTTGGACAGGGCATCGTCAACAGCCTCGACGGCCTTGACGGCAGCGTCGAAGACACCAGTGTGACCGACCATGTCGCAGTTCGCGAAGTTCACGATGTAGAAATCAGCGCGATCCTCGTTGATAGCAGCGACGAGCTTCTCGGTAACCTCGGGAGCGCTCATCTCGGGCTGCAGATCGTAGGTAGCAACCTTGGGGGAAGCGACGAGCACGCGCTCCTCGCCCTCCTTGGGCTCCTCGATACCGCCGTTGAGGAAGAACGTCACGTGGGCGTACTTCTCGGTCTCGGCGGTGTGCAGCTGCTTCAGGCCGTTAGCGGCAATGACGTCGGCCAGGACGTTCTCGGGGAACGTCTTGGGGAAGGCGACCTCGACGTCAAACGTCGGATCGTACTCGGTCATCGTCACAAAGTGCGAGAGCTTGATCTGCTCGCGCTCAAAGCCGTCGAACTCCTTGTCCGTGAACACGCGGGTCATCTGACGGGCGCGGTCGGGACGGAAGTTGAAGAAGATGGCCGCGTCGCCCTCGTGGATGCCCTCGTTATGGGCAGCGAAGGGCTCGACGAACTCGTCGCCGCGCGGATCCTTCTCGTAGTAGGCCTTGATACCGGCAACGGGGTCGGTATCGGCATCGGACGCATTGACCATGACGCCGTAGGCGCGCTGGATGCGCTCCCAACGGTTGTCGCGGTCCATGGCCCAATAGCGGCCCGAGACAGTGGCAACGCGGGCGTCGCAACCGGTCTCCTCGGAAATCTTGGCCAGGAAGGCGCAGAACTCGCTCATGTAGCCGGCACCGGACTGCGGGTCGACGTCGCGGCCATCCATGAAGGCGTGGACGCGAACGGTCTTGACGCCGCGCTCGGCAGCCATCTTGACCAGAGCCTCGACGTGGTTCATATGAGAATGAACGCCGCCAGGGCTCATAAGGCCCATGAGGTGGAGGGTCTTGCCGTCAGCCTTGACGTCGTCCATAGCCTTGACGAAGACCTCGTTCTCGGCGATGGAGCCGTCCTTGATGGCGTTGTTGATGCGCGAAAGCTCCTGGAACACGATGCGGCCGGCACCGATGTTGAG
>CAKUGH010000051.1 GCA_934654605.1 uncultured Collinsella sp.
CATGCGCCCGGCACGCGAATGAGCGCCACGGCCAGCACGTTGTGCGCAAAGCCGATGTAGCTCTTGCCGTACGCGGCAAAAAAGCCGCTAAAGCAAATATGGATGCCGGCGAAGATTGCGTCGAAGATGTAGCTGCGCATATAGCCAGTGCCGGCCGCGACCACTGCGGCGTCCTTGGCAAAAAAGCCGAGAAACGCCGGTGCCACCAGCCACATCAGAACCGTGATCAGGCAGCCGTACACCACCGAGATGGTCATGGCGTCCTTGAGCACCTGACGCGCGCGGTCGCCCTTGCCCGCGCCGGCGTTTTGCGCCGTGAGCGCGCTGACAGTGGCACCCATGGAACTCGGCACAATGAACAAAAAGCTGATCATCTTCTCGACCAGGCCCACGGCGGCGGCGTCGACCAGCCCGCGGTGGTTGGCGATAACGGTGATGAACATAAACGCCACCTGGATGCAGCCGTCCTGCACGGCCACGGGCACGCCAATCTTGAGGATGCTGCCGAGCACCTCGGGCTGGGGGCGCAGGTCGCTGCGCTTGACGTGGATGTTTGTGCGGCGGCTCTTGAGCCATACGAGCGCGAGGGCAACGCTCGCGGTCTGCGCGATCACCGTGCCGAGTGCCGCGCCCACGGGGCCGAGTCCCATGTGGCCAATGAACAGAAAGTCGAGTGCGATGTTGATAGCGCACGCCACGCCGATCACGTACATGGGCGAGCGCGAATCGCCCAGGCCGCGAAAGATAGCCGAGAGGATGTTGTATGCGGCGATGCACGGAATGCCGATAAAGCAAATGCGCAGGTAGGCGGCAGTGCCCTCGACCGCTTCGGCTGGCGTGCCAATGAGCGCCACAATCTGCGGGCACAGCGCGAGCAAGAGCGCGGCCAGCACCACCGAGACGCCCATAAAGAGCGTGATGGTGTTGCCGATGGCGGCCTCGGCGCGATCGAAGCGTCGCGAGCCCACGGCGTGGCCGACGATGACGGTCGTTCCCATGGCCAGGCCCACGAGCGTCACGGTAATGATATAGAGCGTCTGCGCGCCGTTGCCCACAGCGGTGATGCCGGCAGCGCCGCTAAACTGCCCCATCATGTACAGGTCGGCCATGCCGTAGAGCATCTGCAAAAAGTAGGAGAGCATATAAGGCAGGGCAAAGACCGCGATGGTCTTAAGGACATTGCCGCGTGTGAGGTCGTGTTCCATGGGCGGGGCACTTTCTGGCTTGGGTCGTTTACGTACCAGTGTAGTGAAAACCCTATAACGATTGTAGAGTCAAGGTTTGTGTTGGCAGTGGGGCGAAAAAATCGCGCCTTCAATCATTTCCATTTGAATACGGGCACGCGCCGCGCGGGCTTAGCGCCTGCGCCAGCCTTGCAGAAATCGATTTCGCATCACTTGACACCGTCGCTCGGCGCGTAATAATACGTGCGTTTGCGAACAACGTTTGATGGGGGATGAACCTGCGTGCGCAATCTCAAAATACTGTTTTCCTACCTGGGGGAATACCGTCGCGATGCCATACTCGGCGTGATGTTCGTCTCGGTTGAGACCGCGCTCGAGCTGTTTATCCCGGTCATCATGGCAAACATCATCGATGTGGGCGTGCCCGCGGGTGACGTCAACTACATGCTGTTGCAAGGCGCGTGCATGCTGGTGTGCGCGGCGTTTTCGCTGGTGCTGGGCCTGGGTTATGCCCGTACATCAGCTCGCGTGGCCTCGGGCCTGGGCGCCAACCTGCGCGAGGCCGAGTATCGCAAGATCCAGACGCTCGCCTTTGGCAACCTGGATAACTACGACGCCAGCTCGCTTGTCACCCGCATGACCACCGACATCACCGTCATCCAAAACGCCATCGGCAACGGCTTTCGTCCCATGGTGCGCGGACCGGTGACGCTCATCGTCGGCCTGGTCTATGCCCTGGTGCTGTCGCGCCCGCTCGCCACGGTCTTCGCGATTATCCTGCCCGTGCTGGCGATCGTGCTGGGCGTTATCACCTACCGTGTGAGCCCGCTCTACCGCCAGCTGCAAACCTCGATGGACCACCTCAACGGCGTGGTGCAGGAGGACCTCACCGCCGTGCGCGCCGTCAAGGCGTACGTGCGCGCCGAGCACGAGGAGGCCAAGTTCGACACCGTCAATACCGAGCTCGCGCACACGGCGACGAAGACCTTCGGCAACGCCGTGCTCAACCTGCCGGTGTTTCAGCTGTCGATGTATGTGGCCGCCATCTCGATCCTGTGGATCGGCGGGCGCATGATTATCGCCGGCGAGCTGGGCGTGGGCTCGCTCACGGGCTTTATGAGCTACGTGCTGCTGATCATGAACTCGCTCATGATGATTTCCAACGTGTTTTTGCTGCTCACGCGCGCGCTCGCCAGCGTGGAGCGCATCTCGCGGGTGATTGACGAGCAGTCGCTCATCCAGGCGCCTGCGGCAGACGCGGCCGTGCGCGAAGTAGCCGACGGAAGCGTCGAGTTCCGCGACGTGTCGTTTAAGTACCGCGCAGATGCTGCCGAGGACGTGCTCGAGCATATCGACCTTCGTATCGAGCCGGGCTCCACGGTGGGCGTGCTCGGCGGCACGGGCTCGGGCAAGAGCTCGCTCGTGCAGCTCATCGCGCGCTTGTACGACGCGACCGAGGGTGCCGTGCTCGTGGGCGGGCGCGACGTGCGCGACTACGACCTGGTTGCCTTGCGCGACGCCGTGGGCATTGTGCTGCAAAAGAACGTGCTGTTTACGGGCACCGTGCGCGAGAATCTGCAGTGGGGTGCGCCCGATGCTACCGACGAGGAACTGCTGCGTGCCTGCCGTGCGGCGTGCGTGGACGAGTTCCTGGACCGCATCGGCGGGCTCGACGGCGAGTTGGGCCAGGGCGGCGCTGGTGTTTCGGGCGGACAGAAGCAGCGCCTGTGCATCGCACGCACGCTGCTCAAGCATCCGCGCGTGCTCATTTTTGACGACTCCACCAGCGCGGTCGATATGGCGACCGACGCTAAGATCCGCGAGCACATCGCGCAGATTCCCGACACGACCGTGATCATCATCGCCCAGCGCATCGCGAGCGTGATGGATGCCGATCGCATTGTGGTTCTGGACGACGGCCGTGTCCATGGTGTGGGCACGCACGAAGAGCTGCTGGCGGGTGACAACATCTACCAGGAGATTTACGCCTCGCAGATGGAGTTCGCTGGGGATACGACCGCAGATGCCCCGGCCCGAGAAGGAGGTGAGCGCCATGCCTAAGACATCAGCTCAGGCCCGTCCGGCCAATCTGGGGCAGACGCTCCGCCGCTTGCTCAGCTACATGGGCCACGCCAAGTTCTCGCTGCTGGCGGTGGGCGTGCTCGCTTCTATCGCCGCCATCGCAAGCCTTGCCGGCACCTATATGGTGCGCCCCATCGTCAACGGCCTGGCTACGGGCGGGGAGGAACTGCTCACCAAGCAGGTTCTCTTTACAGCTGCCATCTATGCCGCAGGCGTGCTGTCGGCCCTGGGCTATTCGCAAATCATGGTGCGCGCAGCCCAGCGCGTGGTGTCCGACATTCGCCGCGACCTGTTCGCGCACATCCAGACGCTGCCGCTCAGCTATTTCGACAGCACGCGCTCGGGCGACATCATGAGCTTCTTCACCAACGATGTCGACACGGTCTCCGAGGCACTCAACAACAGCTTTGCCAACGTGATTCAGGCGACCATCCAGGTCATCGGCACCACGGCCATGCTCATCATCCTCAACTGGCAGCTCACGATTATCACGCTCGTGTGCGACGCGGCCATTGTGCTGTACGCGCGCTATTCGGGTATTCGCTCCAAGCGTTTCTTTGCCGCCCAGCAGGCATCGCTCGGCGACTTGGATGGATATGTCGAGGAGATGGTCTCGGGCCAAAAGGTCATCAAGGTCTTTAACCACGAGCAGGCCAACGTGGCCGGTTTTGACACGCGCAACCAGGAGCTGCGCCGCACCGGTGGCGCCGCGCAGGCCTACGCCAACTCGATGGTGCCCATGACCGTGGTGATCGGGTATGCCAACTACGCGATTGTTGCGGTGGCGGGCGGCATGCTCTGCATCAATGGCCTGTCCGACGTGGGCGCGCTCGCGAGCTACCTGGTCTTTGTGCGCCAGGCAGCCATGCCCATCAACCAGTTCACGCAGCTGGGCAACTTCTTGCTCAACGCGCTGGCGGGCGCCGAGCGTCTGTTTGCCGCGATGGACTTGCAGCCCGAGGTGGACGAGGGCTGCGTGGAGCTGGTGCAGACGGGCGAGTCCGCGTGGGCGTGGAAGATTCCCGAAGGCCAGGGCGTGGGCTCGTACGGGCATCTGCATGACGTGGCAGCCGTTGATGAGTCGGGCCGCGCGGTGGCCGCCGACGGTACCGAGCTCACGTGCGGCTTGGTCCCGCTTGCCGGCGACGTGCGCTTCCATGCCGTGGACTTTTCCTACGTGCCGGGCACCCGTGTGCTCACGGACCTCAACCTGTTTGCCAAGCCGGGGCAAAAGATCGCGTTTGTGGGCTCGACGGGCGCCGGAAAGACGACCATCACCAATCTCATCAACCGCTTCTACGAGGTCGATGACGGCGAGATCACGTACGACGGCATCGACGTCAAGCGCATTGCCAAAGCCAGCTTGCGTGGGTCGCTCGGCATTGTGCTGCAGGATACGCACCTGTTTAGCGGCACCATTGCGCAGAACATCCGCTTTGGCAAGCTCGACGCGACTGACGAGGAGGTGCGCGCCGCCGCCGAGGCCGCCTGCGCTGACTCGTTTATCCGCCGCCTGCCGCAAGGCTACGACACGCCGGTCACGGCCGATGGCGCCAACCTGTCGCAGGGCCAGCGCCAGCTGCTCGCCATCGCGCGCGTGGCCGTGGCCGACCCGCCGGTGCTCATCCTGGACGAGGCCACAAGCTCCATCGACACGCGCACCGAAAAGCTCATCGAGCGCGGCATGGACCGCATCATGCGCGGCCGCACCACGTTTATGATCGCGCACCGCCTGTCCACCGTTCGCGACGCCGACGCGATCATGGTCCTCGAACACGGCCGCATCATCGAACGCGGCACCCACGAGGAGCTCCTTGCGTTGCACGGGGAGTACTGGCAGTTGGCGCACGGCCTAAAGGAGCTAGATTAACCCATTCGATCACGGTGTTTTGGCCCTCCATGCCCCTAACTTCGCCTCAAACCGTCCCAACATTCGACGTTTTTCTCGATTTTGAGAAAAAGCATCGAATGTTGGGACGGTTTTTCTGTCATCCAATCGGGTGGAATCGCTAACTTGCATGCGAAGGTGTGCGAATCCGCGAGCAGGGGAATAAGGTTGGTTATCCGACTTCATTGGAGGGCTCATGGACTTGCCGATTGTCCTGTCCCATAAGACTGCCTGGCTGTACCACAACGTGGCGCGCCCGTCTGAGCCGCTTTCGCGAGCAAGCAGTCTATACGATGAGGACTCGATCGCCGACGAGGTGCAGTCGATCGCGGATTTGCCCAAACTGGGGTTAGATGCCAAGGGGCTGAGAATATCTGCGGCGGTCGAGATTGTTGCCGACTATCTGGCCTCACTTGGCATCCCGCATGAGGAACTCGATCGTATCGACACGCTGGTCAGCTTCGATTTTGAACGCTCTCGGCCGGCTGGCCTTCGACGCCACGTGTTTGGGGCTCCCATACCTTCGGATCATCTTATCGAGGTGGCAGAGGGTCTCTTGGTGGTTGACGAGGCCATGTGCTTCGTCCAGGCGGGTTCGTGGATGAGTGAGCCCGAGCAGCTGGAATATGGGTATGAAATCTGCGCCCGATACCATTTGAATCATTTGTCGTCAGGCGATTATATCGAGATGGGGCAGAGGTATACCGTTGCCGACTTGATCGCTTATTGCGATGAGAACCGGTCTCGTCAGGGGGCTACACGTGCGGCTGCCGTGCTCAGGCGTGTGCACGATGGTGCGCGGTCGCCCATGGAGACGGCCACCGCGATCATGGTCGTCACGAAGCGTTCCCAAGGCGGGCTAGGGTACACCAGGGTTGAGCTCAACCATCGGGTCGATGTTCCCAACGAGTTCAAATATCTCGCTAAGGCTGGGTATTTCGAGATCGATGTATATGCACCTGCGAGCGGTACGGGGATTGAATACAACGGCTCGGACCATCTCGATAAACAACGCAGTGCGTCTGACGCGGAGCGTATGACCGTTCTGAGCGCGCTGGGCTTTAGGATGATCGTCCTCACCGGGACCCAGTTTGCCAACCGGCTGCAATTGCACCGGGCGATGAATGCCATTGCGCTCGCTATGGGTCTCAAGTGCGACCGAAGCGAGGCGTTTCAGAAGCGGCAGAATGACCTGCGGGAATTCGTGATTCGGCACTGGAACGGCGGCCTTTAGGGGCGTCTGGCTTGTCTTCCGAGCCCTGCGAACACCTAAACCGTCCCAACATTCGACGTTTTTTGCCAATATCGGGAAAAGCATCGAATGTTGGGACGGTTTGAATGCTGAGGATGGCTCGAGAAGCCCTTCTTGCTCGAATGGCCCGTCCTGTCGTACGCGTGTCGACCTAGTTCCTGTGTGCGGTACTATATTCCCTGAAGAATAATGGCCTGCGCGAGGGGAGGATTGCGTGGACGAGCGCACGCAACATGACGGTTTTGGCCGCGATATCAACTACCTGCGCATTGCCGTTACCGACAAGTGCAATTTTCGCTGCATCTACTGCATGCCTGCCGACGGCGTGGCGCCGCGCGCGCATGACGAGCTACTCAGCGCCGAGGAAATCGCGCGCTTTGTGCGTCTGGTGGCGGGGGAGGGCATTCGCCGCATACGCCTGACGGGTGGCGAGCCGCTGGTCAGCCGCCGCATTATCCCGCTCATTCGCGACATCCGCGCGATTCCGCAGATCGAGGATATTTCGCTCACCACCAACGGCGCGCTGCTACCCAAGTTGGCGCCGCAGCTCAAAGACGCCGGGCTCGACCGCGTCAACATTTCGCTCGACACGCTCGACCCCACACTCTTTGGAAAGATCACGCGCCTGGGCCGGCTCGAGCAAACCATGGCCGGCATCGATGCGGCGCTTGCTTGGGGCTTTGAGCCGGTTAAGGTCAACTGTGTGGTGGTCCGCCGGCTCAACCAGGACGCGGCGGCCCTCTCACGGCTCACGGTCGACCGTCCCATCCACCTGCGCTTTATCGAATACATGCCCATCGGCGACGAACGCACGAGCTCGCATTGCGCTGTGGACCCGCATGCGCCCACGCTCAATCCCGAGCTGTGGGACGCGAGCGACACCGTACCGAGCGACGAGTTGCGGGCACGCATCAATGTCGGCGCCACTGCGGCTGGCTTGGGTGAGCTTGAGCCGCTCGACATCAACGACGCTCCTGCCGGTGCCGGTCCTGCGCGGTACTGGCGCTTTCCGGGTGCGGCAGGTACGGTTGGGTTTATCAGCGCCATGTCCAATCATTTTTGCGCGAGCTGCAACCGTCTGCGCCTGACGGCCGACGGCAGCGTGCGTCCCTGCCTGTTCAGCGATGCCGAGTATTCGGTGCGCGAGGCGCTACGCCGTGGTGATGATATGCAGGTACTTTCGATTTGGCGCGATGCCGTGGCCCACAAACCGCAGGAACACGCGATAATTGAGGGCACGCAACGATTTATGTCCCAAATCGGAGGATGATCATATGGCCAAGAGCAGGTACGCCGATGCCACCAAGGCCGCTCGCAGGGCCGCGATGTCTGCCCATAAAGCTGCGGTAGCCAGCAAAGACGCCGTGTCCGCGACCGCACAGCCGACCGCCAGCGACAACGCCGCCGCGCCCATCCGCGATGCGCGCCGCGACGAGCTGACACATGTGGACGCCAAGGGCGAGGTACGTATGGTCGACGTATCTGACAAGGCCGAGACGCACCGTATCGCCATTGCCGAGGGCACCATCCTCATGCATCCCGAGACGCAGGCGATGGTGCTGCAGGACCGCGCCAAGAAGGGCGATGTGCTCGCCTGTGCGCGCGTGGCGGGCATCATGGCCATCAAGCGTACGAGCGACATCATCCCCATGTGCCATCCGCTGCTCATCACCAAGAGCAAGTGCGATATCGAGCCTATCGCTCCGGCGGGAACGTCTGCCGAGGACGTGCCCGAGGGTTGGGCACCGGCGCGTGCGGACGGACAGGTCGGCTTTCACGTGCTGGTCACGGCCGGCGTGACGGGCAAAACGGGCATTGAGATGGAAGCGCTGACCGGCGCGAGTGCCGCGTGCCTGACCATCTACGACATGTGCAAGGCAGTTGACCGCGGCATGGAAATCGTCGACGTGCGTCTGCTGCACAAGGAGGGCGGCCGCTCGGGCGTGTGGGATCGCGCGGAGCGTCAAGCTGCTGCTGCCGAGGCCGCCGCTGGCGACGGCACCGCGCCCGCGAGCGCGCCTGTCGCTGTTTCTGCACCCGCGGCCCCCACGCCCGCCGTCCCCGCCATCGCGTTCATCGGTTACCAGAACTCGGGCAAGACCACGCTTGTCGAGAAGGTCATCGCCGAGCTTACCCGCCGTGGCCTGCGCGTGGGCTCGCTCAAACATCACGGGCACCATGGCTTCGATATCGATGTGCCCGCCAAGGATACCTGGCGCCATCACCAGGCAGGCTCCAAGCACGTGGGCCTCATCTGCGCCACGCGCTGGGCGGAGTACGCCGACACGCGCGAGGAGGACGAGATGCTGGCGCGCGAGCTGCTGTCACGCTACAACGACGTCGACGTGGTGATCATCGAGGGCTACAAGACCGAGGGCTTCGACAATATCGTGGTTGCGCGCTCCGGTGTCGACCGCCTGCGCGGCAAGAGTTCGCTTGATCTGGTCGACGGCCGCACGCTGGCCCTCGCCTGCAATGAGGCCCTGGCGCGCCAGGCTTTTGACGCCGGCTTTGCGACCCGAGCCATCAACATCAACGACGCCCGAGCCATCTGCGACCTGATCCAAGACCACCTTTAGGCTTGACGCTGCGCCGGCCCCAAGCACCCCATCTCGCCCCTCAAACCGTCGCTCGCGTACCAAAGTACGCGTCGCTCCTCTTTCGAGGCGACCTGGGGCACTTGGAACCGGCTCGCTACGTTGCCGTAACATAAACCTGCCAAAAAGGGACAGGTTTATTTTGGCAGGTTTTATCTGGGCAAACGTTACTTCCACCACAAAGGGGACAGGCACCTTTGTGGTGGTTTTTGTTTTGGTAGATGTTTGGGACATGCCTTAAAATCTACCAAGTAGTTCATCCGGGCGAAGACGGAGAGAAGGGGCCCGATGCGTCCTTAACGTTGCATACGGAAAGATTGAGTTGATGGTCGGCGGTCAATGCCCGCGGCCCGTATTCGTATGCAACAAGGAGCACCCATGTCCCTATCTCGAATCTCGAAATCCCAACCGTCGTTGTCTGCTCAGGCTAAGCGCTTGGTGGCAATGCGGTTTCTAATCTACACCGGCTTTCAAACCAGCTACTTTATCGGCGTTATCGGAACGCTCACCTATGCGGACGGCGCTTCGGTCGTCGCGACGTCGCTGGCCGTTCTGTTTATGAACGTCTTCGTAATCCTGGGGTCCTTTGCGGGCGGTGCGGCGCTCGACGCCTGGGGTCCGCGCCGCCATTTTCTGCTGAGCATCGTCGGCACGCTGGCAACGGGTGCGGCAATCATCGCCTTTGGCAGCGCGACCGGAACGGTCCTTGCCGGCGCGGTGCTCTTGGGCTTTGTAATGGGGTTCGCCCAGCCCATCGCCACGTCCTATCCGGCCTACCTCACCGACGACCCCGTCGAGCTCAAAGACATCAACTCCGCCATCACCATGTTCTCCAACGTGAGCATTATCGTCGGCCCCACGCTGGGCGGCTTTGTTGCTGCGGCAGCATCGTCACGCGCGGTGTTCGTGCTCATGATACTGTTCACCCTGCTCGCGCTCATTGCCGGCTGGGGCTTTAAGCCGAGGGCAAGTCGCGTCGTCGGGCGCGCGGGCCAAAGCCCCGACCCCAACACGTCCGCCCGCGCCACCTTCGCGACCAGCATCAAGACGGTCTTCACCAACAGCGTCCTCGCCCTGCTCTTCTGCATCATCTTCCTCTCGAACTTTGGCTACGGCGCCTTCGATCCGCTGGAGTCGTTCTTCTATCGCGACGTCCTGCACGTCGGCGTCGAATGGATGGGCTGGCTCTCGTCGGCCTGCGGCGTGGGCGCAGTGCTGGGCGCCGTGGTCGCGCTCCGCATGCCGTCACGCCTCGTCAGCCTTAAAACGCTGCTCGTGGCGCTTATGTCCGTAGGCCTGGGAAGCCTGCTTTACGTAGGCACGCCGTACGTGGGCGTGGCCCTCATCGGTCAGATCGCCCTTGGCGTTGCCTGGGGCGTCGTCAACCCGCTCCATAACACCATTGTGCAAACGACGGCGCCGCTCGAGCAGCTCGGCCGCGTCAACTCGGTCATGGGCTTTGGCAACATGTTCGCCGGCGTGGCCCCGCTGGCGATTGCTCCGTGGCTGGCAGTAACATTTGGCGTGCAGCAGACACTCGTAGGCGCGGGCCTGGTCGTGACGGCGGTCCCAGCGGCGCTGATGCTGTTTGGACGCAAGTATTTTGAATGTGCTGCAGAGCAGTAAAAACCGTCACAACATTCGATGAAAATCGCGATTTTGCCGAAAAACGTCGAATGTTGTGATGGATTGTGCTGAGACCCGAGCACCACAAGCCACCACAAAGGGGACAGGCACCTTTGTGGTGGTTATTGCTCTAGCTGGCTTTGGCTGAACTTTGGCATACCATGTTGCACGCGCGAATGCGCATCCAACACCGCCACACTACCCAGAAAGGGCCCCCATGGACGCCACATTCAGCCACATCAAAGCCGTGTTCTGCGATATCGACGGCACGCTGCTCACAAGCGAGCACACGGTGTCCCCGCGCACCGTGGCCGCGATCCGCGCCCTGCGCGAGCGCGGCGTGCTCTTTGGCCTGTGCACCGGGCGCGACGCCCACGCGACCGAGGCCATGTATGAGCTCTGGGGCATCAACGGCCTGGTGGACGTGATGGTGGGCTGTGGCGGCGCCGAGGTCATCGACCGCGCGCACGGCATCAACGAGCTGAGCTACCCGCTGCCGGGCGAAACCATCGCGCGCATCTGCAAGCACATGGTAGACCTTCCGGCAACGCCCGTTTGCCCCCGAGACGGCGTGTTCTACGTTCCCGAGAGCAACGCGTGCGTCGAGCACCTGTCGCGCGTCGACGGCGTGCCCTACCAGGTGGTCGATTTTGCCGAGTTTTTGCGCGAGCCGCAGCCCAAGGTGATGTTTACCATGGCGCCCGAGGTGATGCCGCAGGTCATCGAGCGCGCATCGACGTTTGCCGACGACACCGTTAAGGCGGCGGCTCTGCAAACCACGCAGCGGCTCTACGAGTTCATGGATCCGCGCGTGTCCAAGACGCGCGGCCTTGTGCGCGTGGCGGAGCTCAACGACATGGAGCTCCAGAACATCTGCGTGTTTGGCGACGCGGATAACGACACCTGCATGGTGGCCGACGCCGGCGTGGGCGTGGCCATGGCAAACGGCAGCGAGGCCACCCGCGCCGCTGCGGACTTTGTGACCGCGAGCAACGACGAAGACGGTATCGCGATCTTTATCCAGGAGCATCTGCTTTAGCGATAGGGCAAAAACCACCACAAGGGGGACAGGCACCTTTGTGGTGGTCGGGCTTCCAAACCGTCCCAACATTCGATGAAAATCGCGATTTTGCCGAAAAACGTTAAATGTTGGGACGGTTTTGGTTGTGGGCGGGATGGTTTTCGCCACAGGTCCGCCGGACCCGTCCTGCCAATCCGCCGTCCTCGTTACGTTTTCGCTGCATTTGGGTAAAGCGCCTGCTCCAAGCCGGCGTTGCCCTGTATACTAGAGC
>CAKUGH010000052.1 GCA_934654605.1 uncultured Collinsella sp.
GAACCAGCGAAGCCCAGGAACTGCCTTCTGCTCATTTCGTTCTTCATTACAATCCACCCTTTCACACCGTGGCGACATCCTTTGTCGCCGCCTTCGGAGATTGGCTTGGGGACTTTGCCCCTTTTGCTAACTTGTACAATACGCTTTTTGGCTAGTTGTTTGAACAAGTTTTACTAGAGCGGTATAAAAACCTCGGTGAACGGTAATTTCAACTTTCCGCTTGACAAGTTTTGTATAAACAATTATATGTTGTCAGATGCAGACAAAATGCCCGGTCAGGCCGATATATCGTCGACCTGACCGGGCATTTTCGCTTTGAGGGCATACGTCTCGCCAGACTGCGAGTTTGCCGTCTATCGCTTGGAATTGACGCGGTAGTGGAAGATCTCGGGATGGGTTCGGGCATGCGTGACCTCGAACAGGATGCCATCCGAGGTGTACGACTGGCTCTCCATGACGGCGACGCAGTTGTATTTGCCAAGGTCAAGATAGCTGCAGTCCTCATCGTTGGCGAGCTCGACACTCACCGTACGGCGGCTCGCCATAACTTTGACCCCGCGCTTGTGCTCCAGATAGTCGTAGATGGACTTCTCCGCAATCTCGGGCGTAAGTCCCTTGGCGATCGACTCCAAAAAATAGCCGTGGTCAACCTGGCGCGCGCTGCCGTTAAGGCTACGGACACGCACCACGCGAATGAGCTCCTCGCCCACCTTAAAGCCCAGACGGCGGGAAAGCTGCTCGGTGCAAATCAGATGTTCAAAAGACTTCACATCCGTCGATGCAACGGCATTGTTGCGCTTTGCAAATTCGCCAAACGACTCGACTTCCTCGAGCGCGCCCAGCATATCGGTCTCGCCCTTGAGCCAAATGACGCGCACGCCCTTGCCGTGAATAGGTTGTACGTACATCTCATCAGCCAGCATGGCAAGTGCTCGACGGACGGTATTGCGAGTACATCCGAACTCCGCGGTCAACTCAGCTTCGGTTGGTAGCATCTCCTGAAACGCATAGGTCCCATTAATGATGCGCGAGCGTATTTCTCGGTAGATTCCTTCGTATATCGCTTTTGGCATGACTTCACCTCTAATGAATATGTATGGCTAGGCACGATAGCATTTCTTTGGGTTGTTTAAACCGATTATCGGTAAAGCACGGATTATTTACCGTCGACGGTTCCCCCGAAACCCAAATCGGACCGAATCAAAACCGTCAATGCGGCAAGCAGCCAGTCCTCTACAATGAGTTCATTGTTTAAACGTTCTTGCTCGCACAGCATGTTGCATCCGGAAGGCATATTATGCTGCAGAAAATCCAACGTTTTGGCGGAGCCATGTTCGCGCCCGCCATGTTGTTTTCTATATCAGGCCTCATGGTCGGCATCTCAGCCCTCGCCACGACCGTGGACATTGTCGGCGACCTCGCCGTATACGGAGCGCCCTGGTATGTTTTCTGGAGCATCATCCAACGCGGATCGTGGACGGTCTTTAAGCGCCTTCCGCTCTTGTTTGCCATAGCGCTGCCCATCGGCCTTGCCCAAAAGCAGCCGGCGCGTTGCTGTCTCGAGGCGCTCGTGGCATATTTTGCCTACTGCTTCTTTTTAAGCGAAATCATTAAGTTAAGCGGCGACAACCTGGGGCTCATGTACCCCTCATCCCTGTCCCCCGCCACCGGCATCACCGTCATCGACGGCATCAAGACCCTCGACACCGGCATCATCGGACCGTTGGCGGTCTCGGCAATCGTCGTCGCCATCCACGATCGCTTCTACGATGCCAAGGTGCCGGACTGGCTTGGCACCTTCTCCGGTTCATCGTTGGTCTATCTCATCAGCTTTTTCGCCGTGCTCGGCCTTGCCATTTTATCGGCTGTCACGGTGCCCTACGTATACGATATGACCGACACGCTGCGCCACGCGCTTGCAGGTGTCGGTCCCTTTGGCGTGGGCATCTTTGTCTTTTTAGAGCGAGCACTCGAGCCTTTTGGCCTGCACCACCTGCTCTACATGCCAATCTACTACGACAACCTGGTCATTAACGAAGGCATCTACGCCACGTGGACCAACTTGCTCCCCATCCTATCCCATAGCACGCGCCCCCTCAATGAGCTTGCGCCGTGGGCGGGTTTCACCGCCACCGGCTGGGTCAAGCTCTTTGGCCTTCCCGCCATCGCGGCGGCGTTCTATTCCACCGCAAAGCCCGAACGCCGCGCCGGCCTCAAGGTCATCCTTGTTCCCGCCATCATCGCCTCGGTGGTCTGTGGCGTCACCGAGCCGCTCGAGTTTCTTTTTATGTTCACCCACCCTGGGCTCTTTTTGCTCTACGCCGTCTTATCGTCTTG
The DNA here is from genome assembly GCA_934654605.1 of uncultured Collinsella sp. Lineage (GTDB taxonomy): Bacteria > Actinomycetota > Coriobacteriia > Coriobacteriales > Coriobacteriaceae > Collinsella. The sequence continues at coordinate 2,338 of CAKUGH010000052.1, forward strand.
TCTTGCCATGACCATGAACTTCTTTGGCATCGTCGGCATCTTCTCGGGCGGCCTCATGGAGATGGCAGCCTTCAACTTTATCCCGCTCATGCGAACACATGCTGGCGCATACCTTTTGGCGCTCGGTATCGGCCTTGCCTTTAGCCTCATCTATTTTGTTAGCTTTCGAGCCCTCATCTTGGTCTATGACCTCAAGACGCCGGGCCGCGAGGATCATATCGCCGATCGCACGGCAATCGATTGTTTAACGGGAAGCGGCTTTGCCAAAGAACAGTCTGCCAAGGACGAGGCGGACAGCCAATCCAATCAAGATCATATCCTCGCTGAGCAGGTAATTCGGCTTCTAGGTGGCGTTGGCAATATCGTGGGCGCAACCAACTGCGCCACGCGCCTGCGCGTCGAGGTCGTCGATCCCTCTATCGTCGCGGACAATGCATCGTTTGTCGCAGCCGGTGCCAAGGGCCTCATCATCACCGGCAAAACCGCCCAGGTGATCATCGGCATCTCCGTTTTGCGCATTAAGGAGCACTTCGATCAGATCATGGGGCTCGAGCCGGGCTTTGCCCCCGAAGCGCCCCATCCCGTGCCCGGCGACACTCTTCAAAAGCCGGCAAAGATCTGCTTCTTTGATATCGACGGAACGCTTGCCTGGCAAGACCCCCGCGTGGCCCAGGAGCTCCCCGAGGACGAACGGGACCTCTCGCCCTACCCCAACGAAGCGGTCTCGCAGGCCATCCGCGATTTTGTCGCCAACAGCAACATGGCGTTCATCTGCACGGGGCGCACACTCAGCTGCATCCATCCCAAGCTACTTGAGCTGCCGTGGACGGGTATCATCTGTCTTGCAGGAGGCTATGTCGAACTTGAGGGACGCGTGATTCGCGATTTGGCGATGACGCCCGGCATGTTGCAGCGCCTCGCCCCCTATCTTGAGCAGTCGGGTGAAGTGATTCGATTTGAGGGACTCAATGGCGTCGTGCGCATGAGCGCCGATGCACCCGATGCCCCCGGATACGCCCGCACCGTAGGCGATGCGGTTACGCAACTGCAGCATTACGGCGCGTACAAGATCTTGATGTCCACGGCGCTTGCCAACCGCATCGCTCGGGATTCAGAGCTTGAGCCGCTATTCTGCTTTAATGAGCTCGAGCTCGAGGTAACCGAGATTTCGCCTCGCGAATGCACCAAACGCGAGGGCGTCCAGTCTGTGCTCGATGCTCTCGACCCCAACCATGGGACGGTGTATGGCATCGGCGACGCCAGCAATGACGTCTCGCTGATGAACGCCGTCGATGTCGGTATCGCCATGGGCAACGCGCCGGACTTCCTTAAGAAAAAGGCCGACTATGTAACCGACAGCATCGACCACGATGGAGTCGTCACCGCGCTCAAGCACTTTGGGCTTATCTAGCCGAGCCCCTTAACTGTATTTGAGGGCGGCGCGACCCAATCGGCTTCGACCGCCGCGCGCGACGCCCCAATGTGGCAATATGTTGTCTGCATATTGCACCAATGCAACCTTCAGAAAGAATGCGAGAACCCGTGTCCAGTCCGTTTACCAGCTTTCTAGCCCAGCACTTTGACCAGATCAACGACTATCTGGCCACGTTCTTTGACGGACAGGCGACCTCTGCTGATATCGAGCGCTACCTGTACGCGCCGCTCTCGGCGTTTACGGCCAACGCCGGCAAGCGCCACCGCCCGCTCATCTGCATGCTCGCCGCCACCGCTGTGGGCGGCAGCTTTGAAAGCGCCCGCAGCGCCGCAGCTGCCATCGAGCATTTCCAGTCGGGTGCACTCATCCACGATGACATCGCCGACAACGGGCAGCTGCGCCGCGGCAAGCCTTGCATGCATCTTACCGAGGGCACGGGACTCGCCATCAACTGCGGCGACCTGGCACTCACCATGGTCACCAAGACGGTTCTCGACGATCCCACGCTTGAGCCTAACGTAAAGTTGCGCGTACTCCACGAGCTCACCGAGATGATCGTCCGCACTATCGAGGGCCAAGCGCTCGACTTGGGCTGGGTCCGCGACGGGCGCTTCGACATCTCCGTCGACGATTACCTGGACATGGCAACGCACAAGACCGCGTATTACAGCGGAGCCACGCCGCTCGCTGCCGGAGCCATCATAGGCGGCGGCAGCGAGCAGCAAGTCGAGGCGCTGCGTGCCTTTGGCCTGCACACCGGCCTTGCCTTCCAAATTCAGGACGACTTGCTCAACCTTGTTGGCACCAAGGAGGCCGCCAACAAGGACTTCCGCACCGACATCACCGAGGGCAAGCGCACGCTCGTTGCCGTGCACGCCCTATCCGATGAACGCCATCACGACGAGGTCGAGGCAATCCTCTCCTCGGGCACCGAGGATCCCGCTCAGCTTACGCGCGCCGTGGAGATCTTCCAGGAGACCGGCTCTATCGATTACGCCCACGCCTACGCGCTGGACCTGACCACCAAGGCCAAGGCCGCCATCGAGGGCGTTTCGCTCGACCCACACGCGCGCGAACTGTTCCTCTCCATGGCAGATTTCTTTGTGGAGCGACTCAACTAGCGGGGGCTATAAAACCTGTCGGCAGCGCATCTGGGTACAACTTGCTACACTGTTGAGTGTATGTTTATGCATCCCTTTGCGTTGTCTATCCGACAGACGCTTAAATAGTACGAATGGTACGCCGAAAGGGGTTCGTTCATGGAACCTATTACAACGGGCATGCAGGGAGCAGCCGTCGAGGACGTGCAGTCCCGTCTCCTGCAGCTCGGCTACACTATCGATGCCGCCGAGGTCGCCGACAAGCACTTTGGTGCTACCACCGAGCAGGCCGTTAGCACCTTTAGGCTCGACAGCGGTCTTGCCGTCGGTCACGCCGTTGACATCCCCTGCTGGAGTGCCCTGGTCGACGCCTCGTATAAGCTGGGCGACCGTACCCTCTATCTGCGCATGCCCAATTTCCATGGCGCCGACGTACAAGCCCTGCAGAAGGCGCTCAACGTTTTGGGCTTTGCCTGCGGCGAGGACGACGGTTACTTTGGCCCGCACACCGAGGCGGCCCTGCAGCAGTTCCAGGAAAACGTTGGCTTGTTTGCCGACGGCATGGCCTTCCAGGATACGTATGCCTATATCAACCGCCTGCACCACGTGTGGGAGGGCAAGCCTTCGGTGACCGAGGCAGAGTCGCGTATCGGTTTTGCCCGCGCGGCCAACGTGCTCGAGCGTTTCCTGATTGCCGTCATCGGCGAGGACCCCATTGCGCGCAGTGTAGCATCGCGCATGTGGAATATCGCCACGGCGACGACCGACAGCAGCGGCATGATGCTTTGCGATTCCGAGATTCCGACCGATGTCGACCTGGTGCTCGAGATTGCAAGCGACGAGCTGCCCGCCGACGCCGCGCCGCGCGCCACGATCGCCCTCGCCGAGTGCCACAACCTGGCCCAGCGCATCCGCACCGCCAATGTCGCCGCGCAGCAAAAACCGGCACGCATCCGCATTGAACTCACTGGCATGACGCGCTACAACGGTACCTTCACGGCAAGCGACGCCCAAACGCTCGCCGTCCGCCTACTCGATGGCGTTTGCGATGCCCTCGCAGATTAGGTAAACTAGACGAGTTGCTTTTGTGCAACACCCATACTGGGACGTAGTTCAACGGTAGAACTCCGGTTTTTGGTGCCGGCTGTTGGGGGTTCGAATCCCTCCGTCCCAGCCAAAGAAACAAAGCGCCCTGAGCCCATAGCGGCCCAGGGCGCTTTCTTGTGGGCAAGCGGAGGGATTCGAACCCGCAAGGGTGCGGAGCTGAGGAAACGCGAAGCGTTTTCCAGCGCAGCACGCAAGGAGCGAAGCGACGCAGCGGCACGCGGCCGCCGAAAAGGCGGACGCAGAATCCCTCCGTCTCACATCAGCCAAAGTAGATTTTTGGGACATGCCTAGAAATCTACCTATCAGCCCAGCTCCGCATGGCAAAGGAATAGCCCCTTTGTCACATTCGGTATCGTTCTCAAATCGCCATCAGCATTTTTCGAGTTATGCGGTCACGCTGCCGACCCACCACGCAATGCCACCGAAATAGCTTGATCGCTCTTGTCATAATCTGAGCGTATTCAAGCCTTCTTGAACAGAAGCTTCACAGAGTCAAACGCAGCAAAGGAATCAGCTGTCCTCGAAACGGCATCTTCGGGCTGCAAAAGGCCCCAGAATACCGCCTAACTCGATTTTTGCAGGTGAGAAGGAAATGCAACCGATTCATACGCCTAAATCGGCATCCCCCATGCGACATTAGATTCCAGGAGGTCATTTCCATGCAGAAATGACCTCAATAACGCCATGTCTCGTTCCAATCTGGGCCTCTTTGAGCAAGCAGAGGAATTCGAATCAGCCAGACAACACAACTTCTCGTCCTGCACGAGAAGTTTCAGCCATAACTTCTCGTCCTGCACGAGAAGTTGAAGGTAGATTTTCAGGCATGTCCCAAAAATCTACCTACAAAAGACAGGCGCCCCAAGCCCATTAGGGCCAAGAGCGCCTTACATCTAAAAATTATCAGCCCAGTTCCGAAAAGCGAGCCGCCATCAACAAAGTGCCGTGTGGCCCCGACGGGCCGGGCATTAAGTTTGTCGCGAGCTCCGCACGCAAAGAAGGCCACTTAATGTGGCCTTCGTCTTGCGCAGGACTGTAGAGCAGCAAACTTAATGCCCGGCCCGTCGGGGCCACACGTCCCTAATTGTTCAGCATGCGGTCGAAGCTTCCCGAGTCGCCATCCCGATAGTCGGCGGTCATCAGGATCTCCTGCGGAATACGCCCGCCCTCGCGCAACACGTTGCGGAACTGCACGCGCGTAACCATGGGCAGATCTTTGATCGTCGCCGCCAGGTTCTGCGGCACGCCCTGGTTGGCAGCCGCGGGCTCGCACTCGCCACCGGCCTTCACGCGACGCTTGTGCTCGGCAAGCATGGCACGATACATGCCGGCATGCAGGCGAATCTCAACGACGTTGGCGTTGCGGGCCTGCTCGACGATGCGCGCGCCCTCGCGATCGATGTCACCCACGTAGTAGACATAGTTAAAGCGATAGCCGATCTCGGCCAGATAGTCATCCAGTGCGTGTGAGACGCTCGCCTTGCAGCCGCCACCAAAGATGACGCCGCCGACCTTGGTGCCAAAGAGCTTGGCATGCTTGCGGCCGCGCAGGAGTTTGACGATCTCGTCGTAGGTGTCCAGATTCTCGACCATAATGAACGGCTTGTCGGCACCCAGCGTAAAGAAGCCCGTAAAGTGCACGGGGCGGTTGGGGGCGACCTTAATCGCCTGCATGCTGATGCCCTTTTCGGTCATACGCCTGATCAAGCGCTCACCGTGCTTGCCGTCAAAAGCCTTCTCGTCATTGAAAATCTGGTAGGCACGCTGACGACGCGAGGCAACCGGCGTGTCGACGCCGCGGTTCTGCTCAATCCAAGCCTGGATGATTGCGATCTCCTCGGCAATCTTGCGGTTGGACATCTCGTTGTGCTGAGTGCGCTGCGGAGCCTTTTTGCCGTCCTTGCCCTCGACCTTAACGATTTGGGTCTGCTGTTCCTTAATCTTGGAGAGCGCCGTAGGCGTGGGGACGACCTTGAGCAGCTGCCTGCCTAGGACACGGGCCAGGGCAAACGCTGAGACCTCGCTATGGCCGGTCGACTCAGACTGCTGGGCAGCCGTATCCGCTGCGGCGGGATCGGGCTTCTTCTGAGACTTGCGCCTAGAATCGCCTTGAACATTGTGCTCGCGTTTCGGCGTAGACGCCTGCTTCTGCGGGCGCTCGGACTTGCCCTCCTTCGCCGACTGGCGCTTAGGCTGCTCCACCGGAGCGTCCGCCTTTGCATCTTCGTCGCGCGATGTCACTTGTTCAGCAGCAGTCTGAGCATTTGAGCCACGGCCACCGCGATGACGACGACGGCGAGGCTTACTCGAGGTGCTCTCCCCCGCCTGCTCGCCCGTAGGCTGCTGGCCCTGAGTCTCCGCATCGGACGCAGCCTGCTGCTCAACAGGCTTCTGTTCACGAACTTCCGGCTCGGCAGGCTTCTCAGGCACTTCCGCTTGCGCCGCAGGAACCTGATCGACCTTCTCCTGACGCCTTACGGGATACGCGCGATCCACAAAGCCGCGACCGGGACGACACGAGCCCGATGCCTTCTTGGCCGGCTTCTCGGAATCGCCCGCGACCTCGGCAGACTCTTCGGCCTCGTGCACAACATCCTGCTGCTCGGCCTTAAAGTGCGCACCGCGACGACGCTTGGGCTTCTGAGGCTCAGCGGGCTTCTGCTCTTTCACAGGCTCCTGCGGCTCGGTAACAGGCTCGTTCTCGACAGTCTCGATATCGGCCCCGTCCTTTTGAGCCACAGCACGACGGAAGCGCTCCTGCTGGGCGCGGCGCTGCGCATCGCGCTTGCCGCCTCCGCCAAAGCCGCCTCGACCCGCCTTGGCGGTGAAGGCGCGCACGACATGCTCATCGAGCAGCTCGTCTGTATCGATATGCTCACGCGGGGCAACTTCTTCCGTAGCAGACACCTCAACGGAATCATCGACGGAAACCTCTTCGGCAACCTCGACAGGCTGCTCCTGGACATCGCAAATCTCGGCATTGATGGTATAGAACGCCGGGCGGCCGTTAATGCCGCTGCCCTCGATCTTGGTCACGATCTTTGCCGCGACAAGCTCGTCGCGCATCGCCTTGGTATCGCACTCCTTATCCACGGAGCGGAAGATCTGCGCCAGAGCGCTCGACTTAATCTTGAGCGCCTTACGGCAGAGCAGGTCGTAGGCAACCAGCTTGGCCCGCTCGGCAGAAAGCGACGTTTGTCCGCTCAGACGCTCAGCCAGAGCATCGACATTTTGTTGGTTATCGGAATATACCGTCTTGGCCACGGGGCCCCTTTCATATGCACACATATACGTCCATATGGTACAACGCGCGCGCCCATCCACGCAAAACATCTGCGAGAACGCCCCGGCATCACCCGTCTTTACAAAAAAAGGCCGGGCCCGCGTAGCGCGGACCCGGCCTTTCCGAGTCATATAGATGGAGGATTCAATCCGTCCGATCGGCTAGGCCTTGGCGGCCTCGGCGTCGGCAGGGGCCTCGGCGGCAGTAGCGCGACCATACTCGGCCTTGCCCATCTCGGACCACTCGGGCTCCTCGTCGGGCATGGAGCCGGCCTCCTTGCCGAAGAACTCCTTGAGGCAGTTGACGGCAACGATGAGGCCCAGGACCATCAGCAGGACGGCAAAGACAAGCTGCAGGCCCTTGGTGGCGGCAACGGAGACGGCGGCCGTGGTAGCGGTAGCCGGGATGGTGCCGAAGAAGCCGTAGACCTGGACAGCGGTCATGCAGCCCATGGCGCTCTGGACCAGCGAGGTGAAGGTGCAGCAGAGCAGGAAGGCGACGGGCACGTAGAGCATCCAACCCTTGCGACCGGTGCACTTGCAGAACACGGCGAGGGTGATCATGGTCATACCGCCGAGCAGCTGGTTGGAAGCACCAAAGAGCGGCCAGATGTTGGCATAACCGCCAAAGGCGAGGGCGAGACCGGGAAGCAGGGTGACGACCGTGGCGAACCAGGGGTTGCCGAGGACCTTCATGTAGCCGGCCTTGGACTCGATGGCCAGGGCGTCGTTGGTCTGGGCAAAGAACTCGGAGAACGAGGTGCGGGCGATGCGGGCGACGGCGTCGAGCGAGGTCAGGGCCAGAGCGGAGACGTTCATGGTCATGAAGACGGTAGCGAGCGTGCCGTCAACGCCGAAGGCCTGCATACCGCGGGAGATGCCGGCGGCGAAGATCTGGAACGGGGTGGAAGCGACACCGGCGTTGAGGGCGCCGGTACCGGCGGTGTTCATGTCGGAGAACATGATGCCGGCGACGATGATGGCAAGGATACCGACGAAGGACTCGACGACCATGGCGCCGTATCCGACCTTGACGGCGTCTTGCTCCTTCTCGACCTGCTTAGAGGAGGTACCGGAAGAAACGAGGCTGTGGAAACCGGAGAGGGCACCGCAGGCAACGGAGACAAACAGGACCGGGAACATCATGCCGGAGGCACCAGAGAAGCCGGTGAAGACCGGAGCAGTCATCGTAGCCTGGCCGTTGACACCCAGGACGACGATGCCGAGGACAGCACAGGCGATCATGACGATCATCATGATCGAGGTGAGGTAGTCACGCGGGGTCTTGAGCATCTGGATGGGCATAGCGCCAGCGAAGACCAGGTAGACCATAACGACGGCGAACCACTGGAATTTGTCCAGGTAGACCGGGAACTGCATACCGACGGCGAACATGAGAACCATGAGGACCACGCCAGTGACGAACTCGGCAGAGCCGGTGAGGTTGAACTTCTTCTGGGCCCAACCAAAGGCGATGGCGACGAAGGTGAACAGGATGGAGATGGTACCAGCGCAGCCGGCGGCATAGGACTTGGTGAAGTCGATGGCACCGGTAGCAGCGCCAGAAGCGTCAACGGCCGGGGTGAACATGAACGTCTTGCAGACCATGTCGGTGAAGGCGGCGATGACGATGATGCAGAACAGCCAGCAGAACAGCAGGAACAGGCGACGACCGGTCTTGCCGATGTACTTCTCGATGAGCTGAGCGAGCGACTTGCCGTTGTTCTTCATCGAAGCGTACAGGGCACCAAAGTCGTGGACGGCACCAAAGAAGATGCCGCCGACGAGGACCCAGAGCACGACGGGCAGCCAGCCGAAGGCCATGGCGACGATCGTACCCGTGACAGGGCCAGCACCGCAGATCGAGCTGAACTGGTGCGAGAACGCGGTGAAGGCGGAGACGGGCGAAAAGCTCTTGCCGTCCTTCATGCGCTTGGCAGGCGTGAGGGCCTCTTTGTCAACGCCCCACTTGTTGGCCAACCAGCGGCCGTAGCCCAGATAGCCGCAGGCGAGCACCGCCGCAGCCACAACCATGAGCAAAACTCCGTTCATTACATTTCCTCCTCTAAAAAGAACTACTCAGACATAAAAAATGAGGGCCGTCGGTTGCGCTCGACGGCCCTCATCTTCATCAGCCGCCCGTTATCGTACGGGCTAGCTGTATGTGCTAACCCGCATCAGATAATTACTACGCTGATAATGTCTAGCTGATGCGTGAACATGTCTGAGAAATCCTCTTCAATCATGATGTGAACGATCCGTGCGTGTTCACATCCCCCAGTGGATGAAAAGGAGTATGAAACTTTAGTTACCTAAAGTCAACGCAAATTTGTAATGAATTTTCAACTTTTTTGAAATTCTCGGTATAAAACGCCACTGACCTTGGACTTTATCCTGCGACAGTTTTTGCATGAGAGATGTCCCTCGGGGGCGGGTGCGGGCGCCTGCCCCCGAGGGACCTCCATCCCAAATCTCAACTCTGTTATCATAATTATGATAAGGTCCTGATACTTCAGGAGGCATAGCATGAACATTAGG
>CAKUGH010000053.1 GCA_934654605.1 uncultured Collinsella sp.
TTGGGCGAAATCCTGCTTGCCGCTGATGGCCGCGGCTTGACGGGGCTTTGGTTTGAGGGGCAGGAGCACTTTGGCTCCACGCTGCTCAAAGAGGATGCGGAGCACGTCGAAGGCGTCGATGCGGTTTCTGGTGCTGGGGGAATGTCTTCGGCAAATCCCGCGAATAGTGCGGCTTCTTCGGTGCTTGAGCGTTCTTGGGCTTGGCTGAATGCTTATTTTGCTGGTCAGGAGCCTCGGTTTACGCCGCCGTTGCATATGATCGGCACGGCGTTTCAGCGTGAGGTTTGGTTTGAGCTGCTTTCTATTCCGCGTGGTGAGGTCGCTACGTATGGCGAGATCGCCCAGCGTGTCGCGGCGCGACATCGCGTGCCGGGTAATGAGGCCCCCGTTGTATCTCCCCGTGCTGTGGGGGCTGCGGTTGCGCGCAATCCTATTTCGATCATCGTGCCGTGCCATCGCGTGGTCGCTGCCGACGGCTCGCTCAACGGATATGCCGGTGGGCTTGATCGCAAAGAGTGGCTGCTTCGGCTTGAGGGCGCGTACGAGGAATAGCGCTCGAATGCTTTGCATGAATAAGGCGCCGTGAAAGGACGAGTTGCTGTCCTTTCGCGGCGCCTTTTGTTTGGCGGCGAGAAGTTCCGGCTACTCCTGCAGGTCGTAGACGGTTGTGTTGCCGATGGTCTGGGCCGTGTAGTTTTGGGCAACCCATTCGGCGATCTCGCTTGCGGCGCTCGAGCCGCCCATCTGCGTGCCGCCCATACCGCCACCCATGCCACCGCTTGCGATGTAGTAGCGGATGAGGCCCTGGGCAACGTAAGCCTTGAATTCGTCGAGCGTGGGCGCGGGGTCCGATCCATTAAAGCCGCCAATGGCCATGACGGGGAGCTCGCTTGCCAGTTGGTAGCTCGCGGCGTTTTGCGAACCCGTGGTCGCTGCCGCCCAACGATAGCCGCTGGCATTTTGTGTGAGCAGCTCGACTAGGCTGTCGTTGGCGGACGTGCCGCCGAGCAGGCCGGACCCGCCGTCAGGCGTACCCGCGTCGGTGTCGTCCGAGCCACTTCCGTCGGACGAACCGTCGGCCACGCTTCCGTCGGCGCCGTTCGGTGCCCCGTTGCCGCCGGGGCCACCACTGCCGGGGCCGCCGCCCATGCTGCCGCTCGGTCCTGCCGTGACGATCGATCCAGTGTGTCCAGTCGAGATCGTGCAGGCGGTCCAAACAATCGGCCCCGTCATAAGAGCGATAATGCCAATCGCTGCAACGCCGCGGGCTCCGTGCTTCAACGCCAAAGGCCATGTCGTAGGCAAGCGGTCTTGCATCCAAAAGCCGATGATGCAGAGCACTAGTCCTGCCACCACGCCAGTCACGCCGATGCAGACGCCCAGCCAGGCAAAACTGCCGGAGCGTAGAATCAGCGCCATATCCCAAGCGCTCGTCATGGCAATCAGGAATCCCGCGACGCCCGGCATCCAGAGGCGGTCGCGCAGCTCAAGCAGGCTGGCCCCGCATATGGCGACCAGCACCGCGATGGCGGGCGAGAGTGCCACGGTGTAGTAGGCGTGGAAGATGCCGGCCATAAAGCTAAAGACGAGCCAGGTTACGACAAGCCAGGCGCCAAAGATGACAATCTGTGCGCGGCGAATGCGTGCGACGGTGTCCGGGTCGACTTTATGTTCGCGTTTGCCCTGATAAAACCTACCTAAATAAACCTGTCCCTTTTTGGCAGGTGTGGCGGCGATAAGGCCGAGGACGATGCCGGCGAAGGCGATGGGGGCGAGCCAGGTGATCTGGTCGCCAAAGTCGCTCGTCCATAGGCGGAACAGGCCGGTTTCGCCCCACATACCACTCTGGCTGCCGCCGGTGAGCGCTTCGCTCGCGCCGGGGATGACCGAACCGGTCTCGTTGCCGGTTAGGCGCCCCAAGCCGTTGTAGCTAAAGGTGAGCTCGATGAACGAGTCGGTCTGCGAACCGCCAAAGTAGGGGCGTGAGCCGCTCGGCACCAGCACGGCGAACAGTACCCACCAGCCGGCGCCGATAACCATGGCGCCGAGCGCCACGACGGCGTCGAGCAGGCGGCGCGGCCACGGTGTGGGCGAAAGCAGCAACATGGCCAGACCAAAGCCGGGGAGCACCAAAAGCACCTGGAACTGTTTGGTCAAAAAACCCAGGCCGATCAACAGGCCGGCTACGGCGTACCAACGGGTGCGCACGCGGCTACCATGACGGTCCGCGGGCAGTTCGAGCCCACGCAGCACGCAGGCGGCGGCGCCCAGCATAAGCAAGATAAGCAGGGCATCGGGGTTGTTAAAGCGGAACATGAGCGCCGCGACGGGCGTGGTGATAAACACGATGCCGGCCGCGATGCCGGCGGCGTTGCCCCACGCGCGGCGCACGGTGGCGTACAGCAAGTACGTGCATACGACGCCCATGAGCGCCTGTGGCAACAGGATTGCAAACGAGCTCAGGCCGAGTAAGCGCACCGAAAGCGCCATGAGCCAAATGGATGCGGGCGGCTTGTCGACGGTGATGGCGTTGCCGGCGTCCAGGCTGCCCCACAAAAAAGCCTCCCAGCTCTTGGAGCCCGCCTGCGCGGCGGCGCTGTAAAACTCGTTGGCGTAGCCCGAGGCGGTCAGGTTCCAAAAGAAGACGAACGCGGCGGCAACCATGAGGAGCGCGACGGCGACCCAATCGAGCGGCCCGCGGGCGGGGGCGAGCGATGGGGCCGAGGATGCGCGCAGCTCGTGGCGAAGCGAACGCGCTCCCTGCGAGGCATGTGCCGACCGGCGGCGAGTGTCAAGACTCATCGGGCATCAGCTGCCTGCTTGAGGGGATAGCGATATGTATCGGGCCGCGAGGAGCCCGCCTGTCCCTCGCTCGCCTTGAGCCGCTTCATGCCGGCAAGGTCCTTACGCACCGTGTCGACGATATGCACCGTGGTGCCGGGGTCTTCCTTCCACCGCACGGCAAATTCGCAAGATGCGATGCCCATGCGCTCGGCGAGGACCAAAAGCTCGGTATCGAAGAACCATTCATTGTCCTGGATGAGCGGCAGCAGCATGTCGGCCGCCTCGGCGGATATCGCCTTAAATCCGCACTGCGCGTCGTGAAAATGCACGCCCAGATAGCTCTGCAGCATGCGGTTGTACGAACGCGAGATAAACTCGCGTTTGGCGCAGCGCTCCACGCGCGATGCCGGCAGCAGACGCGAGCCAAAACAAACGTCGGCACGCCCGTCCAGAATGGGGCCGACAAGCTCGGGAATCTGTCGAATATCGGTGGAGAGGTCGACATCCATATAGGTGCGCACGCGGGCCTTAGACGTGCTCCATGCGATTTTTAGGGCACGGCCGCGCCCCTTTTGGGGAATGCGGATGGCGCGAAGCGTAAAGGGAAACTTGCAGGCAAGGATGCGGGCAAGTTCCCAAGTCTTGTCGCTGCTGGCGTTGTCGGCGATGACGATCTGCCAGGTAAACGACTTGGCATGGAGCGAGACCTCGCGCAGCTGGTCCATGAGCAGCATGACCGAGGAGCCGAGCTCGGCCTGCTCGTTAAAGACGGGGATGACAAAGTCGCAGTCGACCTCGCGCGGCTCGCCGCAGGTGAGGATGGACGAAGGGGAGGGCTCGCCCTGGATTGCCTGCGCCGTTGCCGGTGAGGCTTGCTCTCGGGCGGCTTCGGACGCGGGACGGTCTTGCGTGGCAGCGGGCGCGGTGGGGACGCCCTGCTCGATGGTGTCAGGCTTAGTCATGATCGTGCCTTTCTATGTGAACGCGTGGGTGGCTAGGCGGAAAGGGAAGTCTGCGCGGTGGCAGAGCCATCGCCCGTGCCTGCAGGCGCATCGCTTGGGGCGCCGTTTGAGTCGTCGGTCGAGCCATCGGCCGAAGCGTCGTTCGAACCGCTGGCATCGGGCGCACCCGTGGGCGCCTGTCCGCTCGGGACACCGCCGCCTGCGGTGCCTTCGCTGCTGTTGGTGGTACCGTCCGCGCTCGGGGCGCCACCGTCCTGTGCCCCGCCACCCTGCATGCCGCCCTGTCCGCCGCCCATGCCGCCTTGCACCGCCTGGGTCGATCCGCCAGTCGCGGCGCTCATGATGGCGCCGCCTGCAAGGCCTCCTGCCAGACCGCAAACAGCGGCGAGTGTCGCGACCAACAGCAGGTTGGCGGCGCGGCCGGGCTGCTTACCGTCGCACTCCTTAGTGGGAGTCGCCTGCCGCGGGGCGGGCTCGGCGACATATGCGCAGGCGTCGGAGGTGGGTGCCGGTGAGCCGGCGGATGCGGCGCTCTCTCCAGCGGGCTCTCCCGCGTAGAGCGGATTGACGACCGCGGAGGACACGTCGCTCGCTGCATGCTGAGACGTCGCTCCGGTCGTGCCGCTCTCGTTGCTGGCGACGTCATTGGTATTGCGGTTGAACAGACTGTCCATGGTGTACTCCAATCGGGTGGGTGCGGAGCCGCCCGTGTTGGCGGCTCTCGCATCGAAGGGGATGGCATGGTCTCGTCATGCCGTCGCGAGGTGGTATGGCTGTCCTCGTGACGATGCTGTTCTACCGCGGCCGGCGCGCCGGCAAGCGCTCGGCATAAGAGCCTTAAGTTTGGCTAAGCCCTATCCAGCGTTTTTAGAAACGTGCAGGTTGAGCTGCTAAGGCTGCGCTAAGGCAGCTTTCGGTGCGCTATTATCGGCAGTATCGAAACCTGTATCTCCATGCGCCAAAGGAGCAACCATGAAGCTGATGCTTGCCGAGGACGAACCCGGCCTCTCCCGCGCCCTGACCGCGATTCTTCAACATAGCGACTACGAGGTCGACACCGCGCTCGACGGCCTGACGGCGCTCGAGTATCTGCTCTCCAACGACTACGACGCCGCGATCTTGGACATCATGATGCCTGGCATGGACGGCATCGAGGTGCTCAGGCGCACACGTGCCGCCGGTAAGCGCCTGCCAATCATCATGCTCACCGCCAAAAGCGAGGTGTCTGATAAGGTTGAGGGCTTGGACGCCGGTGCCAACGACTATCTGACCAAGCCGTTTGCCGCCAAGGAGCTGCTCGCGCGCATTCGTGCCATAACGCGCGCCGCCACGGCGATTGACGCCACGACGCTCAGCGTGGGCAACGTGCGCCTCGATACGGCCGCCTGCACACTGGTGGGTCCCGAGGGCGAGGAGCACCTGGCCAATCGCGAGTTTCAGCTTATGGAACTCTTTATGCGCAACGTCGGTACGCGCATGCCCACGGAGCGCCTGATGCTCGAAGTCTGGGGCGAGGACGCGCCTGAGGGCGCCAACGTGGTGTGGGTCTACATTTCGTACCTGCGCAAAAAGCTGACGGCGCTTGGTGCCAACGTGGCCATTCGCGCATCGCGAAACCAGGGTTATTCGCTCGAGGTTGTCGAGGAGGGCGAATAGGCGTGAGCACGTGGTGGGGGCGTGTGAAGTCGAAATGCGGCTTTGGCGCGGACGCGAACGACCCGGCGCGTGCCGATGCCGCCAGTGCAATGGGGCGTCGTCTGCGCCGCAAGTTTATCCTGGTGGCCATGGGTGCCGTCTCGGCGGTGCTCGCGCTCATCATCGCTGGCATCAACATCGTCAACTACTCGCATGTTTGCAAAACGGCCGACGCTCGACTGGACTATATCTTGGCGGGAAAGGACGGCATTGATTGGACGGATGAGCCCAAGACCGATCCGGGCGACGGCAAGGATGTAGCTGGCAGCGGGGGTGCGGCAGCTGGCGAAAATGGTGACGACGGCGCCGGCATTAACCTGGAACATGTTCCCATTAGGCATTTCGAAGGCATGACGGCAGAGTCGCCCTTCGATACGCGCTACTTTACGGTGACGATTTCCGGTGGGCAGGTTGCCGATGTCAACATCGCCCGCATTGCCGCGGTGGGCACCAAGCGCGCTTCGCGTATTGCCTCGGAGCTGTATTCCAAAGGCTGGACCTCGGGTTTTTCTGGCAACTACCGGTACACCGCCACGGTTCAGGGCGACGAGACCACCTACGTGTTCGTCGATTGCTCGCGCGAGCTTGCAAGCTTCCATTCGTTTTTGGGCGCGAGTGTGGCCATCAGCTGTATTGGTTGGCTGGCGGTGCTCGCGATTGTGGCGGTGGCCTCGGGCGTGGTGATACGACCGATGGTCGAGAGCTACAGCAAGCAAAAGCGCTTCATTACCGATGCGAGCCATGAGATCAAGACGCCACTGGCTGTAATTGATGCCGCCAACGAGGTGCAGGAGATTGAGAGCGGCGAGAGTGAATGGACGCAGAGCATTCATGAGCAGGTCGCTCGGCTGACGGCGCTGACGGAGCGCCTGGTGTTTTTGGCGCGTATGGACGAGGGCTCGGCCGGCTTTACCATGGCGGCAATCGATCTTTCGGAGGCCGTGGACAAGGCCGCGGCGCCGTTTGAGTCAGTGGCGGTTTCGCGCGGCAAGCGCCTGTCGATGTCGATCGCGAGCGGCGTGCGGGTTCATGCCGATGCTGCGGCGGTGGCACAGGTGGTTGAGCTGCTGCTGGATAACGCCACGCGCTACGCGAGCGAGGGCAGCGTGATTGAGCTGAGCCTGCGCGCCGTTTCGCGCGGTGCGGGCAAGGGTGCTGCTGAGCTTGTCGTTACAAATGCCGTGGATGGGCTGCCCGAGGGCGATTTGGACCGACTGTTCGACCGCTTCTACCGCGCAGATGTTTCGCGCAGCTCCAAGACGGGCGGCTCGGGCGTGGGCCTATCCGTCGTGCGGGCCATCGCCGAGGCCCACGGCGGGACCGCTGCCGTATTCGGCCACGACCATCAGATCACCTTCACCGTCCGCCTCTAAAACCTGCCAAAAAGGAACAGGTTTGTTTTGGCAGGTTTTATCTGGGAAAATGCCGATGAAGTGGGGTGCAGGCGGATGGCGCGTCCCGGTGTTGAGCTGTGGAATGGGATGGACTTTCCCTTTGGGCGCCGAGCGGAAACTGCGTCCCGGTTTGAAGCGCCAGAATGGGACAAGCTTTCCCTTTGAACGGTCAATTGGAAACTGCGTCCCGTTTTGAGGCCTCAAAATGGGACGTGCTTTCCTTTTGAACGGTCAAGCGGAAACTGTGTCCCATTTTGACGATGTGAAATGGGATGTGCTTTCCCTAGGGGCTCGTTTCGGAAACTGCATCCCAGTTTGGCGCTCCAGAACGGGACACACTTTCCCAAGGGGCCTGTTTGGGAAACTGCGTCCCAGAATTCCGCCTCAGAACGGGACGGATTTTCCTCTAGTGGACCATCGGGAAAGCGCATCCCAGTTTGACGTCTCAGAACGGGATGCGCTTTCCCTTTGAAGGCTCAAGCGGAAACTGCGTCCCGGTATACTGCCTCGGAATGGGATGCGGTTTCCGGATGAAGCCCTCAGCGGAAATTGCATCCCACAATTTCATCTCAGAACGGGATGCCGTTTCCGGTTGAGGCTTCTTGCGGAAAGCGCGTCTCGGTTTAGCGGCGAATTGTGGGATGGGCTTTCCGCGCAATCAAGGCCGGGCGTCGAGACATCGGTAGGCCTGGCTCTCTACGCTCGCCCTTGCAACGCGTAGATCGACTTATCCATATTGAACAGGTAGGCGACAACGCAGACGATAAAGAACATCGGCAAGTTGCCAAACCCAAAGACCTCGCAGCCGATAAGAATCGGCGCAAGCAGCGTGTTGGTGGCGCTGCCAAAGACGGCGGCGTAGCCGAGCGCGGCGCAGAGCTCGACGGGCATGCCGAGCATCCCGGCGAGCACGACACCCAGGCTGGCGCCGATGGAGAACAGTGGCGTCACCTCGCCACCCTGATATCCGGCGGCGAGCGTGACAATGGTGAGCATAAACTTGAGTGCCCAATCCCAAGGCATGATGGCCGCTGTGCCCTCTTCGCTCAACGCGGCCGAAATCAGATTGGTGCCAAGTCCGCAGTATCGCCCCTGCCATAGCGCAAACAGGATCGCCGACAGCATGAGGCCCATAACCGCGATGCGCGTATAAGGGTTGGGGAACAACCGCGCTGCAAGGGTCTTGGCATGGGCAAGGCACCAGGCAAAAGCACCACCCGCCATGCCAAACGCGACGCCCAGTGCCGCAAGCCGTCCAAGACCGGGAAGGTCAAGCATGTATGGGGCAGCAATGGCGACCTCGAACTTCTCGAGTCCCAGGGCGCCGGAGGTCATACTTGCGGCGAGCGAGGCGGTAAGCGCGGGAAACAGTGCGCGGTACTCCATACGTCCGGCGACCAGTACCTCGATAGCAAAGACCGTGGCGGCGAGCGGCGTTCGGAAGAGTCCGGCAAAGCCGGCGGCCATACCGATGAGCAAAAACGTGTTGCCGGGGTCGCGGAAGGGCAAGCGCCGGCCGATCCAATGAGATACGGTCGCGCCGATCTGCACGGCTACGCCCTCGCGTCCCGCGCTGCCGCCAAAGAGGTGCGTCCCCCACGTGCTCAGCATAATGAGCGGTACCAAGCGCGGGGAGATAGCGTCCTCGCGCCCGTGGCCCACTTCGAACATCAAGCTCATACCGCGGTCGGTGCCTTTGCCCCAGGTATGGTAGGCAAACACGATGGCAAGGCCCATCAGGGCGAGGAAGGGGAGGAACAGCGTGATGTGCTCGTCGCGGAAGGCGCCGATTGCCAGCAGCATGCGCCCGAAGAGCGCACAGATGGCACCGACGATGATGCCGACGGGGATTCCGACGGCACCCATAAGCACGAGGCCGCCGTAGGTATTGAGCAGGCGTTTCATCCTGGTCGACGCAGCGTTTTTCGACACTTCTCCTCCAAAACAAAAAAGACTCCTGCCGCGGCATGATGCCCAAGGGGGCACCATGAAACAGCAGAAGTCATCAGCAACAAGGCGGTTTAGGGTGACGCAGCAACTTGACTGGCACACCCAGCGGAGACATTCATTCCGCAGCGGCATCATAGCGGCAACGGCAACCAAGGTCAACTGGTCTTTTGAGGCGGATGAGGACGTCTGCGCTTGGGGTGGTATCGTCAAAACACAAGCGTCAACTGTGCACCTTGCTCAACGGGTTGCTCCTTTCGCTCACTCAGAAGCACCATTCGATCTTCGTACTGCTTCTCGGTCATCTCGATAACAGTGACCTCTCCGGCGCTCGGAAGATTCAGCTTGAGGCGAGCGATATGCGCTGCAGCGGATTCACGGGTCACTAACAGGCGCGAATACACCGAGAACTGTTCCATGTGGTAACCGTCGTTGATTAGGAACTTTCGAAAGTCGCTATACTGCCGACGCTCGGCTTTGCTTCCCGTCGGAAGATCGAACAGCACCAATAGCCTCATAACCCTCATGGCTCCTCCCTATTCAACAGTTACCATCTCGAGCCCTTTTAGCTCGGGTAACAACAGCCTCTTTGGGTCCTTTTCGAGAACTGCGGTTCTGAGCGAAGAGAGCGTCATCTCTATACACTGCTGGCAGCCGCAGCGTTTTCCGTCGATGGTCATGACGTGCTCAAATACGCGGGCCAACAATGCTTTGTCGCGCTGTCCTAAAGGTTCCGCAACGCCGTAGCTCATGACAATCAGATCGACGAGAGGACGGAAGGGTTCGATAAGGTCGTCGACAAGGTTGAATGCGTTGTAAACACTATGATGGTGGAGTCCTTGGGACACGAGCCATCCACCGCCAACGGCCGCTCTTCCGATGCCCGCGCGTAGGACGCTGTAGCCATAATCGAGAGCGGAGCTTTGCATGCTGTCACGTCTGGTCCCTTCGGTAATGAGGGCTTTAAAGTATGCGGAGGCGGCTGCGCCTTCACGGTTGTCCGTATCGCCCGAAAGAACGGTCTTAGCATAAGAGGGGAGAGGGTCTGTGGGCAGGCCCATCTCCGTGAGAACCGCTGCTTGATTGAGAATTTTTGCCTGAACGATCCGTTTCCAAAGCTGTTTTTTAAACGGAAGGCTCATCGCAAGCTGATCCTCGACGATGCGCGCATGGCGCGAATGGGCGCCCATGGGGAGCATGAGACCATTGGGCATATGATCGCGCCCGCAAATCATGACGCCTATTCCCGCGTCGTTAAGCTGCGACATGCAGGCGACCGTCATCGTGGTTTGATGGGATTCGACAATGACGACCCAAATGTCCTCGAGGGGAATGGTGGAGCTGCGGTCGTCCACGGTGATCATCAATAGGCCGTTCTTGATGCAGAGATGGGCCTTGCTCTGGATAAGTATTGTCCGTTGGGCCATTTTGTCGGCGACCTTCCCCGCATTAGCGCTACAATACAGCTAAGTCGAAAGCAGCTCACCTTGGGGAAGGGCGCGGCTCCAGACAAGGGGAGCCACTTAAGTGGCTTACCCGTAAAGTTACCCCCGTTCAATCTTCGGATTGGGCGGGGCGAACTTTTTTGGGCGAACGTTGACCAGTATTCCGTAAACGGTAGTTATGAATAGCATTTAGGCGGGTCCTTTTGAGTGGCCTGATGCCCTGGATTTAATTCGATTGTGGAGAAAAGTTCATAAATCGCCGTGCCGAATACGGCTCTTTTCTTGCATGAAGCGCGATGTGCCGATGTACTTTGTTTCGAAAAAATGAATCGCAGATGCCGATCCGAGGCCGAATCAGCCTTCTTTTTTGATGTTTGAAAACAGAAAAGCCCCTGTTGAAGGGGCTTTTCTGTGCGCACATAGCGTATCACCTTGGGGAAGGGCGCGCGCTCAAGACATATAGTATAGATAACAGGTGCCTATATGTAGCGTATCACCTTGGGGAAGGGCGCGCGCTCAAGACTTCATGGCTGAACCTTTCTTGTGGTTGATTAGCGTATCACCTTGGGGAAGGGCGCGCGCTCAAGACGCTGTACACATCTTCTTACGACGCGACCGCAGCGTATCACCTTGGGGAAGGGCGCGCGCTCAAGACTTTACTCTTTGTCACGTAACTCACCTCATAAGCGTATCACCTTGGGGAAGGGCGCGCGCTCAAGACATAGGAAACAACGATAAGTTTGTCATAAAGTAGCGTATCACCTTGGGGAAGGGCGCGCGCTCAAGACCTCTGGGGTCAGCTGAGGGAGCGGGTTGGGAGCGTATCACCTTGGGGAAGGGCGCGCGCTCAAGACACAAGACACAGTCACACCGGCTCACATCGGAGCGTATCACCTTGGGGAAGGGCGCGCGCTCAAGACGTAGCAATAGCAGGAAGAACAATGTTAGTAAAGCGTATCACCTTGGGGAAGGGCGCGCGCTCAAGACCGGCACAACGAGACGCAGGCACGAGACGAAGAGCGTATCACCTTGGGGAAGGGCGCGCGCTCAAGAC
>CAKUGH010000054.1 GCA_934654605.1 uncultured Collinsella sp.
TCTGCACGGACGGGCCGGAGACAAAACCACACTCGGCCTATACCGTCTTGCCTCAAAGATCTTCAAATTCAACTAGCACGGAAACGCTCGGGTAACGGGGACCCCTGGTCCTTAACTTGCTACTTCGAACAGTCCTGCGCAAGACGGAGGCGCCACTGGCGCCTCCTTTGCGTGCGGAACTCGTATCAAGTTAAGGACCAGGGGTCCTCTGCTATGTCCAGCTTAATGTCAGGCTACTGAATTTGAAGATCTTCGACGCGCGGTACACAGGGGCCTGGGCTGAAAAGAATATGGTTGGTAGTCGGTCGGAGGCGGGCGGGGATTACGTTTGTCGCGAGTTCCGCATGCAAGACGAAGGCCACTTAATGTGGCCTTCGTCTTGCATAGGACTGTAGAGCAGCAAACGTAATACCCGCCCGCCTCCGACCGACGGACGATCTAGTTTACTTTGCGGCGCCGGGGATGCCGTGGGAGGTTTTGGCGGTTTTGGCTCCGTTTACGATGGCGGTCTGTAGGGCCCTTACGGCGAGCATGCCCAGCAGATCCAGGGGTACGGCGGCGCTTGCCTGGGTGCCCAGTTTGCCGCTGGCGAGGGTGTAGATGGTGTCGCCGTCGTTGGTGGTGTGCGTGGGGCGGATGGCGTGTGCATAGGCGTCTGCGGCCATCTGAGAGACCTTGGTGGCCTGGGCTTTGGTGAGCTCGACGTTGGTGACGATGCAGCTGATGGTGGTGTTGGTGCGGTCGAGCGGCATTTGCATGGAGCCGGCGGCGGTAAAGGCCGCGAGCTCCATGTCGACGATCTGGTCGCTATCGGCTGCGGCACGCATACCGGCGACCCACTCGCCGGTGAAGGGGTCGACGACGTTGCCGCAGGCGTTGACGGAGACCACGGCACCCACCTTGACGGGGCCGAGCGCCACGGCGGCGGCGCCAAGGCCGGCCTTCATGCAGGTGGCAGGCCCCATGAGCTTGCCCACCGTGGCACCGGTGCCGGCGCCCACGTTGCCCTGCTCGAGCGTGGTGGGGGTGTTATCGAGTGCTTCGCGTACGGCGGCGATGCCGGCCTCGATGTCGGGGCGCACCGTGGGGTCGCCATAGGCGAGGTCGAAGATACAGCTGGAGCACACGATGGGCACCTGCGTGGGGCCGACGGGCAGGCCGATGCCGCGGCTCTCGAGCTCGCGGGCGACGCCGCTTGCGGCCTCGAGGCCAAAGGCCGATCCGCCCGAGAGGCAGACGGCGTGGACCTTGTCGACGGTGTTCTCGGGGCGCAGCAGGTCGGTTTCGCGCGATGCTGGGGCACCGCCGCGAACGTCAACGCCGCCGGTGGCGCCTTCGGCTGCCACGATTACGGTGCAACCGGTGCCGGCCTCCTCGTCCGTATAGTTGCCAAAGCAAAAGCCATCGACATCGCAAACGTCAATGGCCTCAAGCGGTGTATCCATGTTTTACTCCTATCGGTTTTCCGCCGGGCCTTATGCCCGGTCGGGATCCGTACGGTACGCCAAAATTGTAGGCGCTGGGGGATACCCAGCGCCAGATGCAATTACGAGAGTTTTTGAATCGCGCGTGCGACGCGTGCGACGGGTAGACCCACCACGTTGTAGAAGTCGCCCGAAATATCGTGTACGAGCATGCGCCCGCCGACACCCTGAATACCGTAGGCGCCGGCCTTATCCATGGGCTCGCCCGAGGCGACGTAGCGCTCGATTTGCTCGTCAGAAAGCTCGTAGAACGTCACGTCCGTCACGTCGACAAACGACAGGCTCTCGGCAGCATGCGGGGCGGCAGTGTCGCCGGCCTTAACGATGCAGACGCCGGTCGCGACCTGGTGCGTGCGGCCCGAAAGCTCGTGGAGCATGGTGCGTGCCTCGACCTCGTTTGCCGGCTTACCCAAAATCTTGCCGTCGAAGGTGACGATTGTGTCGGCTGCGACGGTCAGCTCGTTGGGCTCGGCGTGCTCGGCGGCAACGGCAGCGGCCTTAGCGCGTGCCAGGCGCTCGACAAGCGTAAGCGGCGCCTCGCCGTCAAACGGCGTTTCATCGATATCGGCAGGAATGATGCGGATGTCGTAGCCCGCCTCGCGCATCAGCTCGATACGGCGCGGCGATTGCGAAGCCAAAATCATAGCTGGATGCCCTCGGCGACCTTCTCGACGGCCTTGTCGCCGGCGAGTGTGCGCAGCAGCTCAAGCGCAAAGGGGAGCGACTGAGCCATGCCGCTGGCGGTGATGATGTTGCCGTCGTGCGTGACCTTGTCGCCGGTATAGGCGCCCTCGGGGAAGCTCTTCTCAAAGCCCGGGAAGCACGTGGCGTGGCGCCCCTCGAGCAGGTCGAGCTCGCCCAAGATAAACGGGGCAGCGCAGATGGCGGCAACGTGCTTGGTCGCGGCGAACTCGCAGACAACGTCGCAGACGCGCTGATCGGCGCGCAGATTGGTAGCGCCGGGCAGACCGCCGGGCAGCACGATGCAGTCGTACTCGTCAAAGTTGATCTCATCAAAGAGCGCATCGCAGGTTACGGGAATCTGCAGCGAGCTCACGACTTCACGCGTGGGCATGATCGAGACGAGCGTAGCGCGCACGCCGCCGCGGCGCATGACATCGACCATGGTCAGGCATTCAATCGTTTCAAAGCCATCGGCGGCGAGAACGGCAACGCTGGGCATGAGGGTTCCTTTCGTAAGGCGGCATACAATTAGCCGTCTTATACCCCGAAGTTCCCCACTTGCCACGCCCCATTCCCCAATGTTTTTCTGGGCCCGTTCCAAAAGACTGGTCGCGCATGGGTGTTGTGCACTAGGAGGGGCTTGCCGCGCGGCGATAGAATCACGGCATCCGTCATATTTCGCTACATGAGGAGCTGATTTACGATGATAGGCCTTAGGGTTTCTGATCTTCTCTTTTTGCTGGTTGTGTTCGGCGGCGTCGCGGCCGTCACCTTCGCCGTCATCATGAAGAAAGAATCGTCGAACAAACCTCAGCCTCCTCAGTCCAATCCGTACCAGCAAATGCCTCCGATGCAGCAGGTTCCGCCGGCACAGCAGGCGCCGACAGCAGTCGATGATGCTCAGCCAGTTGAGCCCGCTCATTTTTGCGCTCAGTGCGGCTCAAAGTTGGAAGCAAATGCATCCTTCTGCCAAAACTGCGGCGCTCCGGTCAGCCACCAGTGATTTTTCTGGGACGGGGATTAAACAATCATTCGGTACACAATGATTATTTAATCCCCGTCCCATTTTCATCATGCGTTGCCGATTTTTTGCTCGCTGGGAATTGTTGCGCAACAGATTCTGTTTTTTCGGGCTTAGCGTAGCCTCAGGTCATACTCACCTCTCGATCGAAAGGGGCAACCATGCCAAGAATGAGAAATATGAAATGGGGGATGCTCCTTACGGCCGGCCTGGCACTGGCGGCTAGCCTTGTTGCGGCGCCGATCGGTGCCTATGCTGCCGACATTCCCACGCCCGAGCTGAAGGATACGTATGAACTCGAAAATTCGATATATGTTGGTCGCTCGCCTTCAGGAAGGTATGTGCTGTACGGGGATGTATCTGAAGAACAGTTCTATTTGTTAGATACCGATGACTGGTCCCGCACCATTGTGGAAATTGATGCCAACAGTGATGACTATAAAAACGCATACTGCTTTTCAGCCGATGAGGGAACCTTTTATTGCTTCGATAGAACGAACGATTCCGTAATTGCATATGACCTGTCAAATGGCGAGTCGGAGGAGTACCCGCTGGGCTCCGCTGTTCCATCCGACGTGCTTGATGACGACGATGGCAATGTCAGGCTTCAGATTTCTAAGGACAACAAATCGCTTTTCATATCATCCTTGGTATATGATTCGCGTTCAGAGGACTATTACGCGGTTTTTAGCGTCGTTGATTTTAAGAACAGCAATACAACGACTAAATATGAATACACGTCATCCGATGACTATTCTTTGGATGGCCCTGCTTGGATTTCAAATGACGGCAAGTACGGCTATGTGATACGAGACTATCGCGGTGACGATTACGATTCGCATTCGTACTATGACGTGGTAACGCTCGACCTGAAGGCCAAAGAGACCGTCAACACGTCTGAATTTGACAGGTCAGGCGATAGGGTTGTCGTTAACGATGACGGCGCCGCCATCGGCCCGAGCCTCTATGTCTCAAAAAAGGGTGACGCAACCTCTATTTACTACAGCAACCTGGAACATAACTCGATTAACCAAGATGGAACACTGGCTCTCGGTTTGTATAACGAAGACAGTCATGGGCTTGGATCCAGCTCTTCTGAACTAGAAAGCCTTGAAATGATTGTCGTTGATAATAAAACGGGCGAAACGAAATGGAGGACCAAGTATCCCAATGATCTGCCTTTTATGAGCGGAGATGGATACGGCGCCCTGTCGAATGACGGCAGGTTTGCATTGGCTAATGGCGAAGACGACAATGACAATAATCTGCTGTATTTGATTGATACAAAAACAGGTGCGCACTCTCAGCTCAATTTGAGGGGTTCCCTGGAATATGATCGCGTTGGCGATGACGACTACTGGGGGTCTGCGTGGTTCTCAAAGGACTGCTCATTGATTTATGCCGTTCAAGATGATAAGGATGACGGCTTCAGAATCGATGTTTACAAGAGCGGCATCTCCCAGAAATCCCTTTCGTCTGATTCGCAAAAGGAAGACAGCTCGTCCTCGTTCAACCCCATTTTCATCGTCGCCATTGTTGCGATTCTCATCGCAGCGGGCGTGGGCGGCTTCTTTATCATTCGCATGCGCAAACATTCCAAGGCATATGCAACGGCTGCGAATAACACCGCATATACAGCACCTCAGCAGACAATGCCGCAGAATTACGTTGGGCAGCAGGCTCAGGCCCAGCCTCAGCAGGCTCCTGCGCCCTCGGATGCGCCGCGGTTCTGCAGTTCATGCGGAAGCCCGCTTACGCCCGATTCTCAATTCTGTCCGCATTGCGGCGCACCGGTAAAGCACTAAGCGCATGCCGGTGGAGCGATTAAAACAGAATCGCGACATGTTGATGGTCGCGGGCATCTTTGCGGTGCTCGCGACCATCGCGGATATGTTTCGCGATGCCGTGGGATTCTCTTGCAGCCCCGTCTACTTGGTCCATGTCGTGGGGCACTTGGCTTTTTTCTGTGCCGCGTTCATGCTTGGCGACTACCTGATTGATCGATTCGCTATGGCGCGCAAGAGCGAGGTTAACGGCCTTCAGCAAAACCGCGCGGGATGGTTTAACAACGTAAGTGACATCGCGTTCTCGGCTATCCCGCAGGCATATTCACTCGGCGGCATTGTTAACCTGGGTGCGATTATCTATGCCTGTTGGGCTCCGCTGCTGGTTCTGCTGTTCCCAGGTGTGATCTGGTGGGATACTCGCCAGCAGCTCTTACAGTACAACGGAATGCCCAACGCGTTGTCGGAGGGCGCCATTACTGACCACCATCCAATACTCGACACCTATCTGTACGGATGGTTTACCGATTTGGGTCGTGCGTTGGGAAGTGTCGACGCCGGGGTGTACGCCTTCTGCCTGGTGCAGGCTTTTCTGACGGCGTGTGCTTTGGCGTGCTGTCTGATCCTGGTGCGTCGGCTGGGCGGCCGCCGTGGTGTCTGCCTGACACTGCTGGCGTTTCTGTGCCTGTATTGGCACCTTCCCATTTATGCCTCGGCGATGGCGAAAGATGCCACCTTCCTGCCGTTTTTCCTGCTGTTCTCGGTTGCTTCCATTGAGGTCATGCACTCGAGGGGGCAGCTCCTGAGGCCCCGCGGTTTTCTTGTCGCGTACGTCGTGCTCGTGCTGCTTGTGGCGCTGACGCGCAAGACCGGTTTGATTCTCGCGCTGGTTGTCTTGATTGCCGTGTTCTTTAGGGCTACGGGTCGGCGAGGAAAACTTATCGTTGCCGCGGTCGCGGCTGGCAGCTTTCTGTTCATGGCGGTCATCATGCCCGGAGCCGTGCTTCCCGCTTTGGGGTGCGAGCCGGGTGGCAAGCAGGAGGTCTACGGTCTCATGTTTCAGCAGTCCGCGTTGCTGATGCGTGACCACGGGGACGAGGTCCCGGAATGGCAGCGCCAGGAGATCGAGCGCGCTATCGGCGAGGATGGGAAGAACAACTACACGTGGTTTTTGACCGATTCTGTTAAAGACCCTACGTTTGGTAAGGCCGACGAGCTCGATTTTGCGGCCTATTTTGGCGCGTGGGTAGCGGGGCTCCTGCAGCATCCACTTTGTTATCTCGAGGCGTATTTGGGAGTGCAGATTGGCTGGTATGCCATGCCGGCGGCGGGAAGCGAGGCCTTGTCGCCCTATGTGACTCCCGTCGACGGGCACAACGTGAGTCATGTGTTTCCCCGCTCGCGGGACCTGGGATTGAGCTGGTCCGATGCGACCTTGGGTCGCGGCGTCGAGTCGATCGTCGCATGGTTTCAATCGACGCCGGTTGGCATGCTTGTCGGCGCCAAGGCGCTTTGGTCGACCTGGGGTATGGCGTTTCTGCTGCTGGAGGTAAAACGTCGTGCGCCCCAGAAGCTCTACCTGCTGGCGCCGCTCGTTGCGGCAAACCTTGTCCTTTGGATTTCGCCGACATCGTACACGACCGAGTCGATGCGCTACCTGCTGCCGTTGTTGTTCTGGCTGCCCGTGAGTGCGGCGATGACTTTTGCCAGCGTCACATCGACCGAATGAAGCAGGGCCGCGTGCACATTACGCACGCGGCCCTGCTTCATTCATGTAGCTAGTTGCGCTTGAGGTGGACGACGGTTTCGCAGTGGAAGGTTTGCGGGAATAGGTCGACCGGCGTGATCTTGACGGGGGAGAAGGTGCCCTCCTCGACAAAGCGCTTGAGGTCGCGCGCCAGGGTGGCAGGGTCGCAGCTCACGTAGGCGACATCGCGGGCACTTGTGCTCGCGATGAGGTCGATCGCCTCGGGGGCGAGGCCCGCGCGCGGCGGATCGACCACCAAGACGTCGGCGTCCTGATCGGGGAACTCTCGCACCGCGTCGCCGCCGATGACGTCGACGTTATCGAGCTTGTTGATCTCCAGGTTGCGGCGTAGATCGCGCACGGCCGGGCCATAGGCTTCGACGGCGGCGACAAAATCGCAGCGGCGGGCGAGCGGCAGGGTAAAGGTGCCGGCACCGCAGTACAGGTCCACGGCCAGTTCGTCTTCCTGCGGGTCGAGCGCTTCCATGACGAGCTCGATTAAAATCTCGGCACCCTTGGTGTTGACCTGGAAAAACGACGGGGCGGACAAGCGCATCTGACCCTCGGCGATATTCTCGGTCCACGAGCCTTCGCCGGCGAGCATCTCGACCTTGGAGACGCGGCGGGCCTTCTTTTCACCCTTGCTCATCACGCGCACGATGCTCGTGGGATGAGCAGCGTCTGCCAGCACGCGGGAGACCTGCGAGCGCGGGAAAGAGCCCGTGGGGGTCCAGAGTGCGACCTCGAGCGCCTTGGTGCGGCGCGAGGCGCGAATGCCCACGCGCTCAAGGCCCAGGTCGTGGCTACCGCTCAGGTAATTGAGCGCGCCGACGACCGATTTGAGCGCCTTGGGGAAGCGCTTGTCGAACAATGGGCATGAATCGACGGTCACGATCTTGCTGGGATCGACGCCGTGCATGCCAAGGCGCACGCGACCGTTGACAACGGTCGGCTCGAGCTCAATTTTATTGCGGTAGCCCCAGTCGTCCTTGGTATGGCGGATGGGCTGCACCAGCTCATCGACCTGCTCGGGGGTGAACTTGCCGATGCGCTCGAGCGTGGAGCGCAGGTTTTGCTCCTTGGCGGCAAGCTGGGCGGTGCGCGAGAGATTACCCCACGAGCAGCCGCCGCAAATGCCCACGAAGGGGCAGGGAGGCTGAATGCGATCGGGGCTCGGCTCCAGAATCTCGGTGGTGCGGGCGCGCATAAATGACTTGCCGTCCTGAACGACCTCGGCCTCGACGGTGTCGCCTGCCACGGCGCCCTGCACAAAGACGGCCTTGCCGTTGTCGGCGTGTGCCAGTCCGTCGGCGCCGTAGGTCATCGATTCTATGGTGAGCTTCATATCCCTGCCTGTCATTCGCGTTGTTGTCCGCAACCATGGTAGCAGGGAAAAGCGCCCCGCATCCGAGGCTTTCCTCAAATGCGGGGCGCTTCTACAAACCGCTTCTACAAACGTCTATTTCGTCTTGCCGGTAATGAGCGTCTTAAGACCCAGGCCGATCAGGCCCAGACCCATGCGCACGCGACCGGGGCGATGGCGCTCGATGGCCTTGGTCTTGCCAGCGGGCTTCTCGCGACGGGCGCTCGTCTCGGGCGCGGGCTTGGTGACCTGCGGCTCGGGCTGAGGCGCAGGCTCGGGCTCAATGACGGTCGCCTGGACCTTCTGAACCTCGGGCGTGGCCGGCAGCGGCTCAGGAGCAGGGGCGGGCTTTGTCTCGGCGGCGTCGGCGTTGCGATAGGCACGCTCCAGCAGGGCTTCCTGCGAGTTGAAGGGCTTCTCGCCCTCTGCGCGCTCCACGGGAACCCAGGTGCCGTCGCTCGTGAGGCTGCGGGCCTTCACGTTGTCGCGCAGCTGCATGCCCATGTACTCGTGCACCAGGGCGCGGCAGGTGGGGTCGAGCACGGGGAAGGCGATCTCCACGCGGTGCTCGGTGTTGCGTGTCATCATGTCGGCCGAGCTCAGGTAGATCATGTCCGAGTCCACGCCAAAGGCGTAAACGCGCGCATGCTCCAAAAAGCGTCCGACGATGGAACGGACGTGCACGTTTTCGGTC
The DNA here is from genome assembly GCA_934654605.1 of uncultured Collinsella sp. GTDB lineage: Bacteria > Actinomycetota > Coriobacteriia > Coriobacteriales > Coriobacteriaceae > Collinsella. The sequence goes on from CAKUGH010000054.1 coordinate 8,778, forward strand.
TTGCCCGGGACGCCCGGCTTGAGGCACGAGATGCCGCGGATGATCATGTCCACCCGCACGCCGGCGCACGATGCCTCGGCGATCTTATCGATGACCTCGCGGTCGGTGAGCGAGTTGAGCTTAAAGAACACGCGGGCGGGCTCGCCGGCGAGGGCACGCTGGATCTCGCGGTCCAGGCCGCGCATGATGAGCGGCTTGAGGCCCACGGGCGCCACGCCCAGGAAGCGGTAATCGCCGCGCAGGTTGCCCAGCGACAGGTTGCGGAAGAACAGGTTGGCGTCCTCACCGATGCCGGGATGGGCGGTCATGAGCATAAAGTCGCTGTAGAGCTTGGCCGTCTTTTCGTTAAAGTTGCCGGTGCCCAACAGCGTCAGGCGCGTAAGCGCCATGCCCTCGCGATAGGTGAGCTGGCAGATCTTGGAGTGGCACTTAAAGCCCTCGGAGCCGTAGATGACGGTGCAGCCGGCCTCCTCCAAGCGCTCGGCCCACTCGATGTTGTTCTGCTCGTCAAAGCGGGCGCGGAGCTCCATGAGCACCGTGACCTCCTTGCCGTTCTCGGCGGCATCGATGAGAGACTCGCACAGGCGGCTCTGCTTGGCCACGCGGTAGAGCGTGATGCGCAGCGAGATACACTCGGGGTCGTAGGCGGCCTCGTGCACCAGGTCCAAAAACGGGTTCATGGCCTCATAGGGATAAAAGAGCAGTTTGTCGTGCTGCAGTACCTGCTCGCGGATGGAGCGGGTCATGTCGATGGTGGGGTTGGGCTGCGGCTTAAACGGCGTAAAGAGCAACTCGTTGCGCAGGTGCTCGGGAATTTTGCCCTCAATGCCAAAGACGTAGCCCAGGTTGAGCGGGATATCGCAGGTAAAGACCGAGCGGCGCGAAAGCTCAAGCGCCTTGCGGATGGTCTTGAGCGTTTGCTTCTCGAGCGAACCCGAGACGGCGAGCACTACCGGCTGCAGACGCAGGCGCTTCTTGAGGATGCGCTTCATGTGCTGGCGGTAGTCCTCTTCCTCCTCGACGCCCTCGCCGTCCGGATCGATGTCGGCGTTGCGGGTGACGCGGATGAGCGCGCGGTCGAGCGGCTTATAGGAGCCGAAGCAGCTGTCCAGGCAGGCAAGGATGACGTCCTCGAGCAGGATGTAGGAATAGGTGCCGGTGGGCGAGGGAATCTCGACCACGCGGTTCATCGAGGCGGGAATCTCGATGAGGCCCAGCAGACTCTCCTCGTCGGTGACGCCGTCCAGGCCGCAGGCCAGGTAGAGAGCGCCGTTGCGCAGGTTGGGGAAGGGGTGGCGCGGGTCGATCACCAGCGGCGAGATGACCGGCGACACGTAGGCCTGGAAGTAGCGGGTGACAAAGGTGCGCTCCTCGGGCGTGAGCGATTCGACACGCGCGCGGTGGACGCCCAGGGCGTCGAGTTTGCCCTCGATACTTTTAAAAATGGACTCCCAGCGGTCGAGGAGCCCGGGCAACTCAGCCACGACGGCTTCGACCTGCTCCGAGGCAGTCATATTGCTCTTGTTGTCCACGGGTTGCTTTTTGAGTTCGGCCAGGTCGGACAGGCCGCCCACGCGGACCATAAGGAACTCGTCGAGGTTGGACTCGAAGATCGAGACGAACTTAAGGCGCTCGAACAGCGGCACGGACTCATCGAAGGCCTCGTCGAGCACACGGTTGTCAAAGCGTAGCCAGCTGAGCTCTCGGTTCTGCGTGTACGAGAAGTCGCGCGGCGGTTTACGCAGCTTTGCGGCGGCTTGCTTTTTTTCGATTTTGCTCGGCATATGCACCTGTCCGTTCAGTCCCAACAGGGGACGGTAGCCTAACACTATTCACTATTGTCTCAATTTAGTCGACTTGTGGCACGGACGTATTGTGCGAACGGTATCTTTACCTACTTCTTACGCTGTCAAGGCATGCAACTAACTGCCCGAGTCGTTTTGCAAGCAATTTATATCCTCACTCAACTGGTGAGGATATATGAATAAGAATGATTAAGAGCTGAATATAATCGAATCCAAATCGAATCATGGACAAACGTCGTATATATGCAGAAATCGGTTTAAGCTATGCAATTCCTAAACGTGGATATATTTGTGCGATCGGTCTTAATTCCTTAGAAAAAAGAACGTTTACCTTTGAAAACCTGCTTTAGAGAACCGAAGTGCATCATGGGGGAATCATATGCGATATAC
>CAKUGH010000055.1 GCA_934654605.1 uncultured Collinsella sp.
CGACGCGCCAGGCCGCCCGAAAGCTTGCCGGGGCGGAACTTGGTAAAGTCGCCCAGGCCGACAAAGTCGATCGCCTCGTCCACCAACGCGCGGCGGCGCTTGCGATCGTTGACGTAGAGGCTGCAGAAATAATCGATGTTCTCGCGCACGGTGAGCTCGTCGAACACCGCCACCCGCTGCGGCACCACGCCGATGCGACGCTTAAGGTCATAGCGAGCGGGCGTCATGGGCTCGCCGAACAGCTCGATGGTGCCCTTGTCGTAGGCGAGCAGCTGCAGGATGCAGTTGATGGACGTGGTCTTGCCCGAGCCGTTGGGGCCGAGCAGGCCAAAGATCTCACCGGGGGCGATGCTCAGGTTAAAGTGGTCGAGCGCGATAAGATCGTCGTAGCGCTTGACGAGATTTTCGACGTGGACGATGTCTGTCATGAGGCGGCCCTTCTGTTGGTCGTGGCCCGGTACGATTGCATCATCGCAGGAGCGGGCGGGCCGCACCAGTGAGCTTTGTCACGAGTGCGGGGGCCGGCGTCACGCAAGGAGGGTTTTACACGGTTGCGGGCGCAGCCATATCCCCCGTCGATAGGTCTATCTATCATTTTTGATAGTTGTATCTAGCAAAAATGATAGATACAGCTATCAAAAATGCTCAGGTGAAATGATTGTCGGCGAGATATAGTCGCGGTCCCCCTTGCTGGGACAAATGTCACGGTTGCTTCCGGTGGGGCCTCCCCCGCGCGCGCCATCGCGTACAATACCCCTATGAACAAGCTATTCGACAAATCGATCGTGCTGGCGTGCTGCATTGCGGCCGCCCTGGGCCTTGCTGTGGACGCTCGCCTGGTTGCGGCGTTTTGCCTTGGCGTCATCATCGCCGCACTGGCCGAAGTCGTGCAGGAAGAACGTGCCCGTCACGCGAGCGAAGCCGCGAGCTACGTCTACGTCGTTGCGGCCGCCTTCGTGCCGCCGTTTGCGCCGTTCGCACCCCTCGCCTTCTACGACATCGCGCGGCGCGTGCGCCGTGAGCGCATCTGGCCCGCGCTGGCAATTGGCGTCGTCTTTGCCTGCACGCTCGTCGCGGACCTTCGCGGCGGTGCGCTCGCCACCCGAACACTCCTGTTAACCGCCATCCTTTCAGTCGCCGCCACGTTGCTGTCGCTGCGCACCGCCCAGCTGGAGCGCGAACAGGAACGCATGCGCCGCACCCGCGACAAGCTGCAAGAACGCGCCCTGGCGCTCGAAGCGCGCAACCGCGACCTTGCCGACCGCCAGGACTACGAAGTCGAGCTCGCGACGCTCGCCGAGCGCGCCCGCATCGCGCGCGAGATCCACGACAACGTCGGCCACCAGCTTACGCGCGCCTCGCTGCAAACCGAGGCCCTGCGCGTGGTCCACGCCAACGAGCCCGGCGTCGCCGCCGATTTTGCCGATATCAAGCACACCGTTGATGAGGCGCTTCAGCTCGTGCGCACCAGCGTCCACGCGCTCAATGACAACGCCACCGACCTCTCCGTGCAGCTCGAGCGCATCGCCGAAGGCGCGCGCTCGGACAACGGACCGCAGATTGAGCTTGAAGTTTTGGCCGAACATGCACCCGCCAACGTCGCCAACTGCTTTGCGGCGGTCCTGCGCGAGGCGCTCTCCAACACCATACGCCATGCCCGTGCGCAGAACGTTACCGTGCGATGCATGGAGCATCCGTCGTTTTACCAGCTCATCGTTACCGATGATGGCGCGAACGCTATCCCGGCGAGCAGCCGCAACGCCGTAGAAGGCATGGGGCTCGGCTCCATGCGCGAGCGCGTCGAGGCACTTGGCGGGACCTTTACGGCAGGGCCGCGTGCCGGCGCCCCCGGCTGGCGCGTGTTTGCCACCATTCCCAAACAGCAAGGAGATGACGTCCGATGAGGCTCATAGTTGTCGACGACGACCGCCTGGTGGTCGATTCACTCAAGATTATCCTGGGCGCCCAGCCGCAGATCGAGGTGGTGGGCACCGGCGCCGATGGTAACGCCGCGGTCGCGCTCTACGCCGAGCACGCACCCGATATCGCGCTGCTCGACATTCAGATGCCGGGGCGTGACGGCCTTTCGGCGGCGCGCGAGATCCTCGAGCGCGACCCCGCAGCACGCGTGGTGTTTCTGACAACATTCTCGGATGACGAGTACATTGTGTCGGCGCTCAAGCTGGGCGCCCGCGGCTATCTGATCAAGACCGATGTCGCCGCCATTCCGCCAGCGTTGGCGCAGGTCATGGATGGCAAACGCGTGCTTGAGGGCAAGGCAATTGAGGACGTCGATTTTGATGGGACGGACGCCGAAGCCGGTACGCCCCGCCGGCCCGCAGCCTTTGCCGGTCTGACCGACCGCGAGTTCGAGGTCGCAGAGCTCATCGCCCGCGGCCTCGATAACAAGGAGATTGCCGCCACGGCTTATATGGGCGAAGGCACCGTGCGCAACCACATCAGCTCAATCCTGGCCAAAATGGGCCTACGCAACCGCACCCAGATCGCCATCGCCTACCTGCGAGGGTAACTCAAAGAATCGACGACTCAGTTGCGGTGAAATACGGACTGCTGTGCCCCCTAGGGCCGCCAAACAGTCCGTATTTCACCGCAACTTATAGAGCAGTCGCACAAAAGTGCCGCCACGGAGGAGGGAGATGCCTCCGTGGCGGCTGGGGGTGGGGTGGGGGCTATGTTTTGGCTCCCCGCCGGCGGCCCGGGGCCTTTTGGCCCCAGGCTCCGTCGACGTGCCTAGCGCTTACGGATACCCCAGACCAGGGCTCCGACGCCTGCCATGGCAATGACAAATGCCATGAGCAGTGCGGCTGCCTGCTGGTCACCCGTGGTGGGCAGGTAGCCCTTGACCGTCTTGACGATGTTCGTCACGGTCTTGGGCGTGCCGGGATCGGGCGTCGGCACGGGCGTCTCGGGCTTCTTGTACGTATTGTTGAACACGATACCCTCGACGCTCTTGTCGCCCTTGGTAAAGGCGACGTTCGCCTTGAGGTTGCCCTCGCCGTCGTCGACCACGTTGACGGTCGCGGTAAAGACGGACTTGTCGTAGGTCATACCGGCCTCGTCGCCCTTGACCTCGCTGATGGTGTAGACGTACGTACCAGGCTCGTCGTACTCGAACTTGTCGAAGTTGATCTTGCCGTCGGCATCGTTGGTGACGGTGGACTCGATGTCCTCGCCAACGAGCTTAAAGCTAAACTCGTCCTTCTTGAGCTCGCGTCCCTCGAGCACCTTGATGGCGCCGATGGAAACCTGCGTGGGCATGGCGTGATACTTGTTGGTAAAGCCAGCGGACTCGGTGGTTCCATCGAGCTTGTGCGTCGCGGTCAGCGTGCCGTCGCCGTTGTCGGAGACGGTGGTCACGACGGTGTAGGTCGCGCCATCATAGGTGACGCCCTTGTGCAGGCCGAGCGCGTTGGGGCAAGCCTCGCGCAGCATGTACGTGTGCGTGCCGGGCGCCTCGTAGCGGATCGGGCTCAGCGTGACGGTACCGTTGGCGTCGTTGGTGCCGCTCGCGACAACCACGCCGTCCTCGAGCAGTTCAAACGTGAACTCGCCAGCTGCAAGGTCGCGCCCGGTCAGGCGCTTGACCGTCTTGACCTGGTCGGTCACCACAGAATCGGTGGGCGTCACGCTGTAGGTGTTGGTGAACGTGAAGGCCGCACCGTCGTCACCCTCGCGCACGACGCTCAGATGTCCGGCATTGTCGTCAGTCACGATGTAGGAAACCTTGCGCGTGGCGTTGGCGTCGTTGGTCACGCCAGGGGCACTGCCGGACTCGGTCACCGTGTAGGTAAAGGTGTGCGAGCGCGGAGTAGCGGCGGCAGGCTCGCTCTCGTCCTCGGATTCATCAGCGTTAACGTCAATGTCGACCTCGTCGGTCTCTGCCTCATCGGCATTCGCCTCATCAGCGTCAGCTTCATCGGTTTCAGTCTCGTCGGTCGCGTCGCCCGTCACGCCCAGGGCGCGGTTGAGGTCCTCGAGCGTAAAGTGGATCTTGCCAAAGTCCACGTTGCCGGCCGCGTCGTTGGTTGCGGTCGCGTGCTCGGGCATCGGGGCGCCCGCCTCGTCGGCGGTCACGGTGAAGGTGAACTTACCCGCGATGTCAGCCGGGGTCAAGCCTTCGGCGGCCTGGAGCTTCTTGGTGCCGGCGAGCGCGGCATCAACGGCATCGGTGCCGTAGACGTTCTTGAACTCGGGCTTGACACCGTCGTAGACAGGCTTTGCCGTCAGGGTACCGTCGCCGTTATCGACGACAATGACCTTAAAGCTAAAGCTCGGCGTTGCGGCCGTGATGCCCTTGGCTGCGAGCTGCGGCGTGAACTCAAAGGCGGTGTAACCGATGGTCCATGCAAGCTTGGCATCCTTATCGGTGCGGATAGCGCGCTTGGCGTTTACCAAGTCGGCGAGCATCTCGGTGGTGTAATGCAGGAAACCGAAGCTTACCTGCCCATTAACGTTGGTAGTGCACGTGCCCTCGATGGCTTCCTTCTCACCTGCGTAGGCGATGCCAAAGTAGAACTCGCCGTCGGCCATCGGGCGACCGGTCAGGCTCTTGGTGGCAACGACCTTAGCAGGGTCGCCACCAGTCGTGTTAGTCGTAGCGCTATAGCTGTTGACGAACGGGACCACAGCGCTCTCGACCGCAGCGGCACCAGTCTTGTACTCGGTCGGCAGCGTGCCCTCGGGGCCGCCAGACACGGTCGTCGTGGCGGTGAGCGTACCGGCGGTGTCGTCGGCGATGGCGATCGTCACGGTGCGGACAGCGTCGTCGTAGGTGTAGCCGGGCTGGCCGTCGTTCTTCTCGGCCACGGTGTACTTGAAGGTCTTACCGGCGTCAGCCTGCGTAAACTTGACCTCATGGCCAGCCAGAATGTCGATCAGGCCGACCGTTCCCTCTGCCGTCGCAGGGGACTTGTACACGTTAGCACCCTCGTGCAGGCCAAGCGCGATGGCCGAGGGCTCGTCGGCGGGCGTCACGGTAAAGGTGAACTGGCCCTCGGTCATGGGACGTCCGTAGAGGCTCTTGCTGAGCTTGAGGCCACCGGCCGCGGTGTAGTTAAGCTCGGTGCAGTACGTGTTGGTAAAGCGTCCGTTTCCCTTCTCGGTGACATTGGCGGTCAGGACGCCCTTGCCATTGTCGGTCACGGTCACTTCGGCGGTCGCGACATGCTCGTCATACTTCATGCCGGCCGCACTGCCCGCGTTCTCGCGGATCTCGTACTTGTAGGTTCCGGCAGCCGTGTAGTGAATCTTGCCGAACTTGATGGCGGCGATGCCATCCTTCGCGTCGCGCTTGCTCACGGTTACGGTTGCAGGATTGGGCAGCGGGGTGCCGTCGGGGGCGGTGATGGTAAAGCTGAACTCGTCCCCGTCCGTCCACTCGCGGCCGTCGATGGCTTTGCTCAGGCCAAAGTCGAGCTCTGCATCGAGCGGGGTCACGCGGTAGGTGTTGGTGAACTCGGCGGGCTTGTCGCCCTTCAGCTCGTGCTTAGCGCTGAGCGTGCCGTCACCGTTGTCCGTGATGATGGTCTCGATGGTGTACTTGGCATCGCTGTAGGTAATGCCCTTGCTGGTGGTTCCGCCCTTGGCCTCGCGCAGCGTGTAGGTGTGCGTTCCGGCCTTGTCGTACTTCACGGCGCTCATCGTGATCTTGCCATCGGCGGCGTTCTTGCCGGTGGCGACGACCTTGGCGTCCTTGCCCTCGCCCTCGACGAGCTCGAAGGAAAACTCGCCCTCAGCCATGTCGCGGCCGGTCAGGACCTTGGTCGCGGCGATCTTGTCGGTGACGCTAAATTCGCCGGAGTTCGGCTTGTAGGAATTCTTGAACTCAGCAGTCGTGGCATCCTTCAGCTCGTGCTTCGCCTCGAGCTTGCCCTTGCCGTTATCGGTGATCGTGGTCACGACGGTATAGGTCTTGTCGTCGTAGGTGATGCCGTTGCCTTCGGCACCCTTAACCTCGCGCAGGATATAGGTATGCTCGCCAGGCTTATCGTAGGTGATTTTGTCCATGACGATCTTGCCGTCGGCATCGTTCTTGCCGGTGACGACGACATCGTTACCCTCGACGAGCTCGAAGGAGAACTCGCCGTCCTTGAGGCCGCGCCCGGTCAGGACCTTGGTCGCGGTGATCTGGTCGGTGACACTGGAGCTCACGGGAGTCACGTTGTAGGCGTTCTCGAACGCCGCGGGCTCGTCGCCCTGCAGCTTGTGCTCAACCGCAAGCTTGCCATTGCCATCGTCGGTGACGGTAGTCACGATGGTGTACTCAGCGGTGCTGTAGGTAATACCGTTGTCGGCGTCGCCCTTGACCTCACGCAGCGCGTAGGTGTGCGTTCCGGCCTTGTCGTACTTCACGGTGCTCATCTTGATGTTGCCGTCGGCATCGTTGGTGCCGGTGGCGACGACCTTGGCGCCCTCGCCCTCGACGAGCTCGAAGGAGAACTCGCCGTCCTTGAGATCGCGGCCGGTCAGGGACTTGGTCGCGATGATCTGGTCGGTGACGCTGGACTCGTTCGGGGCTGTATTGTACTTGTTCTCAAAGTGTGCCGGCTCGGTGCCCTCGAGCGTATGGGTCACCTTAAGCGTGCCGTCGCCGTTGTCGATGACGCTCGTCTTGATGGTGTAGCTCGTCTTATCGTACGTGATCCCGTTGCTCAGCCCCGCTTCGTTGGGAAGCTTCTCGCGCAGCTTGTAGGTGTGGGTGCCGGGCTTGTCGTAAGTGATCTTGTCCATGGCAATCGTGCCGTCGGCAGCGTTAGTGCCCTTGGCGACGACCTTGTCACCCTCGACGAGCTCGAAGGAGAACTCGCCCTCCTTGAGGTCGCGCCCGGTCAGGACCTTGGTCGCGGTGATCTGGTCCTCGACAGGCTTCACGCTATAGGTGTTCTTGAACTCGGTCTTGCCCGAGATCTTTTCAACGTCAGCCTTAAGCTCACCCGTGGCCTTAACCGTCACGGTCACCTTGAACGTGGCAACGTTATCGCTGTAGGTGATACCGCCCAGCTTGCCCTTGACCTCGCGGACCTCATAAGTGTACTCGCCCGGCTTGTTGTAGGTGATCTTGCCGAAGTCGATGGCGGCGACGCCATTGTCGTCCGCATTCTGATTGGTCACGGTTACGGTTGCAGGATCGGGCAGCGGAGCGTCGTTCTCGGACGTCGCGGAGAGCTCAAACTTAAACTCATCGGTATCCGTCCAGTCGCGGCCCACGAGCACCTTGGTCAAGCCAAAGCTCGCCTTGGTGTCCACCGTTGTCGGCTTGGTTGCAAGGCTAAAGATAATCTTGCCGTTGTTGCCCAGGTGCGAATGCACGTGCGTGGAAGTCGCAACGGAGGAAAGGTCATTCCACCTGGGGTTAAGCACGTCGCGCGCGGTCTCGGTCTTGTTGCCGTTCGCCTCCACATCGTCCTTGGTGGTATGCAGCTGGTCGATATAGGCCAAGCGCGCGGTTCCCTTATTAAAGGACCAGTAGCCGCCATCATTGACCAGAGCGCCGTCGTAGCTGGCGATCTCGTGCCCCTCAAACTCCACAACGGCATAGTCGTCCTTCGGCTTGCGGTTTGCGCCCATCGCCACAAACTCGTCCTTGTAGTAATAGACGTCGTTGCCCTGCGGCTTTACCGTCGTGCGCTGGGTGCATTCCTTATCCGTGTAGATAGGCGTGATTTTTTGGAAGTAATAGTAGCTGTTGGTATCGGCGGGCTCAAACTCGGCGACAACATCGCCCAGCTCGCCACCCGACCACTTGTTGGCCAGGAAGTAGACCGTCTGGTTGTCGGCACCCTTGTGTTCATCGATATACTTCTTGAGTCCGTCATCGGGCGTAAACAGGTTGTTACGCGCGGCGTCCTTGACGCTCGAGGCGTATTTAATCTGAATAGGCTTGATGTCATTGAGTGACGTGCGCTCAAAGATCCCGTTTTCCATGTCCACGTGATAGCGGATCAGCGGAATCAGCGATGCGGGAATCTTGACCGTCACGATATCGCCCTGCTGCGCATTGGCAGAGCGCTCGACGGTGATGACCAGGTCCCTGGCCACGCCCGAAAACTCGTACGTGTCCGTATTGCCCTTGGTTGTCTTGGTCGCCCCATCAAAGGTGACGCCATTAATCTGAGCGCTAACAAACGCATCGACCTGCATAAAGTCGCCCAGTTCATCACTGAAGGTGATGTAGCCGGACTTGCTCTCGTCGTAACCATCCTCGATCTGAGTGGGAGAGCCCTTGCCCGAGGTGATAGAGCTCGAGATATCATCAAACACCTTCTTGAGCTCATCGGCGTTCGACGCAGCCTTGTAGAAATCGGAATTCTCGGTGCGCTTACCAAGCTCATTGGTTGTATAGGACGTGGCGTTTGGATAGTTGCTCGACACGGCGTGCATGAACTTGTTTTCGTTGCTCGTCCAGTAGTTCGTAGGATCGGCAGCGGGATTCGCACCATTAAAGATGCCGATCGTATAAATGTCGGCACCTTTATTCTTGAGACTCTTGGCGCTTTTGACGGCGCTATCGGCAACACTTGCTTGGAATCCACTAGAACTCGTAGGTGAACCATCAGCGAAGAAGACAACGATCTTCTTGGCGTCGGCGCGACCAGACGAAAATACCCCATCAGCCAGCTGTAAGCCATAGTCGGCGCGCGTGGCGCCATTAGGACTGATGGAGTTGACCGTACTCTTAAGGCTCGTCGCGTCATCGCCCGTGCAGGGCGTCAGCTTCTTCATGGTCTGCGAGTAGTTGTACCTATACCCCGACTCCCAATACGTGTCGTTGCCGACCCAATCAGCCCTACTTCCCGCAAACTTTACGATGGCAACCTGATGCTGCTTGGAAGCATCGATCTTTGCATTCTGCTCGGCAATGGCGTCGATAAAGGAACTGGCAGCGTTCTTAAGTGCGGTGATGCGTTTGGTCTGATCGTTGCCGCCCATGCTCTCATCCATCGACCCGGAGGCATCAAGCACCATCACGATATCGAGCGGTTTAGTGACCAGCGACGTTGTGTCAGAAGTCGAAGACATCGTGGAGAGCGTTGTCACAAAGTCGGACTTTTCGTCCTCTGCGGGCTCGACCGTCTTGTCCGTCCAGATTCGGCCTACATAACGTGTCGTCTGGTCCTGCTCGCCGCCCGACGCCCAGTATTGCCAGCGGCCGGTAGTGTCGGGGTCGACTATCTTTTTGCTCGCCGTCGGTCCGTCCATTCCGGTGCTGGACCTGGCGTTGGCCTCGGGCAGCATGGCAAATGCCGCAGCCGGCAACACCAGCACTACGGCCAGTATCACCGCCAAGAGACCCCTCGTGTACTTACTCATCGCGTCTCCCTTCTCGCGGTCTCAGACCTTGCATCAGCCTAAAGTTACGAAATGAGACACAATTAGGGCAGGTGACACACGTTCCAAATTCGTTTTTTAGGCGTGAGACAAATGTCTCACCAAAGTTGAGACACAGCGTTTTCGCAGGAAAACGGATGCGACTCGAGATCGACGAGCCAAAATGATCTGTTTTCCTCCGTCCCCGGGAGATCAGTTGGCGATGCCCGCCACGAAAGCGGCCCATCTACTACGTTTGACCCGATATCCCTGACCATGCCCGCGTTTTATGAAAAACCGCAGGTGTTCTACCTGCGGTTTTGTTTTCGCGTTTTTCGCTGTGGTTGAGGGTAGCCGCCCAAACGTAGTAGATAGGCCCATTTCGTGGCAGACGGGTCGCGCAGCAGCCTTCGCGAGACCAAAATGATCTGTTTTCCTCCGTCCCCGGGGGATCAGGGGCTGCTACCAATACGGCACCATTTCAAAACTATGCCGGTTTACTACGATAAAAACGAAATCCCCGACCACACCCGCTTTTTTCGCAAAGTCGCAAGCCGTCTACCTGCGGTTTTGTTTTTGCCAAATGCGGTGTGGTTGGAGGTTGGCGATTTATCGTAGTAAACCGGCATAGTTTTGTTCGCGGCAGCCTAACCGCGCGTTCAAGCGCGGGGCCGGCGGGGCATTTTGCCCCGCCGGCCCCCATTCCGGCGCTATTCCGGCTTGGTTTCTACCGTGGGCGTCTTGTCCGCCGCGACTGGGGTGCGGGCGGTGTCCATAGTCAGGCAGTGCTTGGGGCAGCTTTCGATGCATTCGCCACACACCACGCAGGCATACGGGTCAATCGACCACGTTCCTCCCTTGCGATCGACCGCGAGCGCGCCCGCCGGGCAACGGCGCGCGCACATGCCACAGCAAATGCACACGTTCATGTCGTTGACGATGTGCCCGCGCAAGCGCTCGGGCGCCGCGAGCTTCTCCTGCGGATAGCACACCGTGACCGGCTGCTTGACCATAGAACCCAAGGCCGTCTTGGCAAATGTCAGTAAACTCATGCCGCGCCTACCTTTCCGTGCAGCTAATGCAGGGGTCGATGGTCAGGATAATCATGGGCACGTTGGCGATGAGCACGCCCTGCAGCGCGTGCGTCAGGCCCGCCAGGTTCTGCGACGTCGGCGTGCGCACGCGGAAGCGGTCCAGGTTCTTGGTGCCGTTGCCGCGCACATAGTAATACGCCTCGCCGCGCGGCTGCTCAATCACAACCTCGCCGCG